>NZ_CALNAT010000107.1 GCF_937873925.1 uncultured Proteiniphilum sp.
TGCTCATTTAGCTTAACAAAATAGTTCACTAAAGTTAGACTATTTCTCGCCATGACATAATGCAAGCAAGCTTGCCTTCTGTTCATTTGGCTTAACGAAATAATTCACTAATGGAAAAGGACAAACCTTCCGTCGAAATTCGTCGATCAATGTCGCCGTTAGCCTGGCTGTACGGCCTTGGTGTGAATTTCCGGAATACACTGTTCGACAGAAAAATACTCAAACAAAAAACATTCGATATTCCGGTTATCTGCGTGGGAAATCTCACCGTGGGGGGCACGGGGAAAACCCCGCATATTGAATACCTCATCAAATTGTTGTCGCCGGTATACAAGGTCGCAGTGCTCAGCAGGGGCTACAAACGCAAAAGCAACGGCTTTATGATCGTCGACACCGATTCGAAAGTGCGCAATGTGGGAGATGAACCCCTGCAGATCAAGCAAAAATTCCCGGAAACGCTGGTAGTTGTCGATAAAGACCGGGTGAGCGGCATCCGGAAAATCCTCTCTATTGAAGAAAAGGAACGCCCTGATGTGATCCTGCTCGACGACGGGTTCCAGCATCGCTACGTGCAGCCTTCGCTCTCCATCCTGCTGGTAGACAGCAACCGTCCCGTTTTTGAAGACCGGTTGTTGCCCGTGGGGTCATTGCGCGAACCGCTGAAGGCAAAAGAGAGAGCATCCATCGTGATAGTTACCAAATGCGATCCCGATATGCAGCCCATTGATTTCCGGATCTATACGAACGGATTGAATCTCTATGCTTTTCAACAACTCTATTTCACCAGCCTCAATTACGGAAAGATAATACCCCTCTTCCCGGAATTGCAGGGCGACCGGTTGGAGTTGCAGGAGCTCCGCAAGAAGCACGTTTTCCTGGTGGCTGGTATCGCCTCTCCCCAACCTTTGGTCGATAAGCTGGAACACATTACCTACAACCTCTACACGAAGTTTTTTCCCGATCATCATTCTTTTAAGGAAAAAGATATACAATCGATACGGGAATTGGTGAATACGGTGGATGACAACAACAAGATCATCCTCACTACCGAGAAAGATGCCGTCCGCCTCAGGGCGCTACCCTATCTCGGTGAAGAAATAAAGAAAATGCTCTATTACATCCCCGTACGCGTGTCGTTCATCGATGAGAAAGAAAAAGAACAATTCAACAATAATATTTTAGAACATGTTAGAAACTATCAAACAAACAGCAGATTATCTGAAGAGTAGAATCGAAGAAATTCCCAATACGGCCATTATCCTGGGCACCGGCCTGGGCGAACTGGTACATGAGATCGAGGATAAAAATGAGATCCCTTATACGGAGATCCCCAATTTTCCCATCTCCACGGTGGAAGGCCACAGCGGAAAGCTGATCGTCGGCACGCTCGGAGGGAAGAAAGTGCTGGCTATGCAGGGACGTTTCCACTACTACGAAGGATACGACATGAAGCAGGTTACCTTCCCCATCCGTGTTTTCCAGGCGCTGGGCATCGAGTACCTTTTCGTTTCCAACGCGGCAGGAGGGATGAACTCCAGTTTCGATGTAGGCGATATCATGCTGATTGAAGACCATATCAACCTGTTCCCTGAGCATCCGCTCCACGGAAAGAACTTCAACGAGTTGGGTACCCGCTTTCCCGATATGAGCGAAGCTTACAACAAATCGTTGCGGCTGATGGCCATGGAGATCGCTAAGGAAAAAAACATCAAACTGCAGCACGGAGTCTATATCGGCCTTCAGGGGCCGACCTTTGAAACGCCGGCCGAATACAATTTCCTGCGTATCATCGGAGGAGATGCCGTGGGTATGTCCACCGTACCGGAAGTAATCGTGGCCAACCACGCCGGAATGAAGGTGCTGGCATTCTCCATCATCACCGATCTGGGTGTGATCGGTAAGATCGTGGAAGTTTCACACGAAGATGTGCAGGAAGCAGCGAAAATCGCCCAGCCCAAAATGGCGGAGATCATGCGTACCATTATTCAGAAAATTTGATAATTTTTTCTTCATAAAAGAGAATATCTGCAAATACTTGATAAGAATAATTTTAAGACAGTCTCTTTTTATTAGTTATTTATATGCAACGGACAGAAATAGCCACGTTGGGTGAATTCGGGCTGATCGACCACCTGACCAAAGATATCAAACTCACCCAAGAGAGTTCTCTCAAAGGGATCGGTGACGATGCCGCCGTCGTGGATCATGGGGGAAAACGGACACTGGTGACCACCGACCTGCTACTGGAGGGGATCCATTTCGATCTCATCTACACCCCCCTGAAACATCTCGGGTATAAAGCGGCAGCGGTTAATTTCTCCGATATTTACGCTATGAACGGGAAGCCGCAGCAGATCACGGTCTCCTTAGGCATATCGAAGCGGTTTTCGGTGGAAGACCTTGAAGATTTCTACAGCGGATTGAAGCTGGCCTGTGAGATTTACGGGGCGGATATCGTAGGAGGAGATACCACCTCTTCCCTCACCGGGTTCACCATCAGCATTACCTGTATCGGCACTGCGGAAGAAGAGAAGATCGTCTACCGTAACGGGGCCAAAGATACCGACCTGATCTATGTGTCGGGCGATCTGGGCGCCTCCTATATGGGCTTGCAGTTACTGGAAAGGGAAAAAACCGTGTTCGACGGCGATAAGGACTTCCAACCCGATTTTGCCGGCAAGGAGTACCTGCTGGAGCGTCAACTCAAACCGGAAGCCAGAAAAGATATCGTAAACCTGTTAGCGGAGAACGGGATCGTGCCCACTTCCATGATAGATATTTCCGACGGATTGTCGTCCGACCTACTCCATATCTGCAAGCAGAGTAATGCCGGTTGCCGGCTCTTCGAAGAGCGGATCCCTATCGATTATCAGACCGCCGTGATGGCCGAGACATTCAATATGAACGTAACGACCGTGGCCCTCAATGGCGGGGAAGATTACGAGTTGCTCTTTACCGTCCCCCTGCATCTGCATGAAAAGATGAACGACCTGCAGGGGATCCGCCTGATAGGCCATATTACCCCGCCCGAACAGGGCTGTTACCTGGTCACCCGCGACGGACAGGAGATGCAACTCCGCGCGCAAGGTTGGAATCCATTGGCAGAAGAGTAAATTTTATTACTTTTTTATTTACAAATTTTGTAAATCTCAAAAATGCTCTTATCTTTGCACTCGCAATTTAAGAAACGTTGGTACCATAGCTCAGTTGGTAGAGCAACGGACTGAAAATCCGTGTGTCCCCGGTTCGATTCCTGGTGGTACCACAAGGCAAACACCTGAATATCAGATATTCAGGTGTTTGCCTTTTTATATAGCCTGTATAAATTATATCATATGGATAGGGAGATTTGGTAGGGGAAACTCTCTCTATTTACCATCTTATAGCAATTCCTTCCATCCGGAGAAAGTACAAAAACAGCAGAAATTTCCTGGCGAACAGTCAGTGTCGGATTTTGAAATGAAAAACTGGCATTAATTTTCTTTGCAAGAATTTCAGACGGAGAACGCCCGTTGTAGCGATTTAAGTAGTCCGGATCCCATTGTTCCGCTTTTTCCAATTCGGTTTTTGCTTCTCTTAATCGTTCCTGGGAACCAGGCACTAACGCCCGGACAATTAAATCATTGTCTTTTTTCATTTGTTTTTCGATGGTATTTTCCCAATGAGATATATTTTTTTTTGCTGAATCAATTTTTTCTCTCTTTTCGTTTTGATACTGTTCCTGTAGCATTTTGATACTATCGGCTACTGTAATATCCGGCAATACATCCAACAGAAAGATCTTTATCTTTAAGTCTGTTTTCAATTCGTTCTCTATCTGCAGATAATCCAGGAGGGTTTGCTTGTATATGTCATTTGAATTGGAACATGAAACTGAAAATGCAATCAGTAGGATTAATAGTGGTACTTGTCTCATTATACAGTGATATTTAGTTTTGAACCGTTGGAGATAGTAAGTATATCTATAAATTGAGGTGAAACCCTGTCTGCATCGGACACGAACTCCGACAGATCCTCATAGAAACGCCCATGTCTCTTCGACAGAAATATCAGCGGTAGTATCTTTATAATGGTGCCTTTCGCCTTTATTTGGGATCTCACTTCCGGGGAGGTCATAACAAATGTGTTTGTTCTTTTGAATGGATGACTCCCCCAGGGACCGAGTAAATATCAATTCATTATAGAAATAATATTATCAAAGGGCAAAGTCAGGTAACATTCCATAATCTGTTTTTATACGGTGAAATACTGAATCTCTTACTATAAGCGTTTACAAGATGCGACACACTTCTGAAGTCATACATCCTGGATATCTCGGTAATGCTGATATCCGAGTTGAGTACCAGAGACTGGATCTCTTCCATTTTACGGTCGAGCATCCATTGATAAGGAGTTTGCCCGAAACATTTCTTAAAATGGCGTGTAAATGTTCTCAAACAGTCGTATTTGCACAATGTCGCCAGTTCATTCATATTCCTTGCCGATGAGTAGTTACTCAACACACTATCTTCAAATCGTTTCGATTTAGATGTCCGCGGGATCAGCTTCACAAGGACGATCTCATTATCGGGTGAGGAGGTTACCTTACTCTTCAACCCGTCCGAGAAAGTGAATGTGCAGGATGCCACATCCGTCAGCAAATATTTGCGAACCTCCTCTTTTTTTCTCAATTTTGTGTTAACATTCATATGCTTATTTTTTAAAAGTTCCTAAGCTGCGAGTGTAATTATCAGGCTTGCTGCCCATACGAATACTGTTTTTTTTCATTTCACATGTTTTTCAGTTAGTTATTTTGGTGAAATTATTGTATGGTTACTCTTCTTGTATCCGTAATTTCGGCATTTTGCAGGCGCATGATATAAATTCCTTTAGACAGACCTTTGATTGTTTCTTCGCTATCTGCTTTCACCTCTACATGCTGATGGGGAGCGACCTCGCCCGAAATAAATACTGAGCAGTCTTTACTGTCAAAATAACATTAGTCATTCTCTGACTGCCTATTATTCTCAAGAGAATACAATATGCCCCAATAAATCATGTTAGCGAATAACTGGGAGTTATATACATTATATCTGTTAATAGCGCTAAGTCCGTAATTACTCTTATGTACCGGCCTTTTTTCAGCATCAAGCATGAATGGACAGATGGTGGGGCTAGTGTGGTCATCGGAAGAAACGAAGCCTCCATCGCCGAACCAAACAAATCCAAGCTCCTTATGCCTGAAAGCGGTCAGTTCAGTAAATGATGTCCCACCCGATACATCAGATGCATTGGAGTATACGATTATATCATTCAGTGGAATATTGGAAGCCGTCATGGTCCACAAAGCATCCTCTCCCCATTGTAATCCCCTCAGGTCTCCGAACGGTCCATTGAGGATCGGATCATCGATATTCGGCAACTTATAAATAGCACCTGCACCGTTCCTGGCTAACTGGGTAATAGTGTTATCTTCAAAAACCGCTCTCATCAGGTTTTGGACACTTAAACCATTCCCTTCATTCAATGCGATCAATACTCCTCCCTTTTTCAGATAATCAGCAAACATTTGCCCTTGTACAGCATTGATATACAGGTCATACCCTAAAACAATTATATCCGGTTTTTCATTAAGATACCCTTGTAGGGTGCTATTTTCTATAATTCCAGTTGCAAGAGGCCCTCTGAATTCAAAACCCATCGAAGGTACCGTACTCCCCGAAGTAAGTCCGAAGTTAGACGGGGAACTCAGGAAGGTATAAGCATCATTATTATTAGCAAATACTGCCACATTGTAACCATAATGAATGTGATTGGCAAGTCCCATAATCTTCATTTTCGGTAGCGCGAATTGGAGCCTTACGGTATGCTCGCCGAATTTGTTTTCCGTATTCTCGAAGACCACATCAACATGGCCGCCGAATGTACGATCGTCCACCACGGTAAATGTAACCGGTTCTCCGCCTACGTTATATCCTCCCATAGCACCAACCCGCAGATTGTCCGAAGACTTGAGATTGAAGAACGTTTTGCCTTCCGAAGAAGGATACTCCTTGATTTCTTTGATTCGCCACGATGTATTACAACGCACGGGCAGAGAGTACGTACTTCCGTCGAGCCTGTAAAACACTTCGGGTTTGGCTATGAAGTTATAATTAATCTGGCGCAGCAATATACTCCGGGTTTCATAGGATATCCCGTTGGTTACCGTAAAGTCCACTTTGGAAGTCTTATCCAGAAACGGGAATTCTATGACTTCATTCCCGGTAATTGCAGGAGGTTGTATATGGTAGGTAACCGTGCCTGCTCCTCCTGCAATGGTCCCGTTTGCGGGGGCACCCGAACCGGAGGGGAACGGATTGGCAGCTACCGTGACATTCAACACCGTCACATCGGCGAGCTTAGGCTCCCAATTCACCATAAACGACTGTGCACCGGGAATTTGACCTACAGCTGCGTCAAATATCAATTCCCTGAGCGGCTGCCCGGTCACCGGATCTACAATGTTCAAACTTATACGCGGCATAATACCCTGAGTTACTGTTACCGGATAACGCAGGCGGCCTGCTGCGAACCAGACAATAACGGTACGGTCTTCACCCGTGTTGTTCGCTTCATAAGTCAAAACAATTTCCGTTTTGTTATTTGCCGCACCGACATTCGGAGTCAGGGTAAGCCAGCCCGGAGCAACCCCTGGTGTGGCGCTCTCAATCTTCTCAATATACCAACCCGATTGTCCGTCAGTCTCATAGTCTGTGAAAACATACAGCACATTCTCATCCTCTTTTACCGAACAAGCGTTCTGGAAAAAGGTAAACTTATCCTGGCTTACACTGAGTACGAACTGTCCGTCAAACGCGATATTACCCATATTGACCTCATTCCACTCCAATACTTCGGCCTCGATATTCACCGGCCCGGAGATAAAAGCGGTATTGGAATCTTCATAACCCGGGCCTGATACCTTATTGATACCGAATATATACCTATGATTGCGAAGCACGTCGAGGTATTGCTGTGAAACGCCGTTGCCATGTGAGAAATCCACCCGGTAATAGGTCGGGGGGCCATCATTGGTTAAATCGCTGTCCCCGTTGGCATCCCATATCCCGCCGATCACCAGGCAAGTGCGGTCGAGCAAACCTTTTCCTTTAGTGTGGCCGGCATCGCTGTGATTCTCGGCTTCGAATATATATATTTCTCTTATGCATTGGTTGTTTCCTGTATCGATACAGTCATCATGGTAAGTGACAGGACCTTTGGTCAGCGTCGAAGAGGAAGGAATATGAGGAGCTGTTACCCTCGGCGCATCAGGATCGGTCGTCGTATCCCAATCCGCTGCTTTAGGCACCAGAGTTCCGGCGGTATTATAGTTGTAAACATCCACACTGGTCAGCAGGAAGTTCTCAGCGGCTATCTGTACATCCACCCGTGCTACCATGCGGGTAAGTATTACCTTATTATCGCCTGTAAGGTCTGTAGTATCATCGATATCCACATCGCCTATATCGCCCCACATGGGGAAAGGAGAAAATGGACTGGTAGGCCATTTACCGCTCTCAGGCATCCTGGCTTCCATCTGAGCAAGGGCAGCTTCTTTCGTAAGTCCGTTCAATGAAATGTCTCCTATTATACTGCGGGCATTTGCCAATACAACTACATCGAATTCACCCTGACGCATATTTACGGTAAACGTTTTCAGGCGTGCGTTGGTACCGCTGTCCGAAATGGCTGATCCGCTGCATCCGGTCCTATAAACATATTCCCCGCCACCCGGTTCGAAAACTACAATATCTATCTCTTTTACCTCGTTTTCATCACTCAACGATATCGCCCTTAACGCGGAGGGAGTGCTTGTACCGGGTACCTGAATAGAAAATGTCACTACCGATTCTCCGTTCATTTTTTCTATGCCCGGAGTGAAGATATCGTCTGACATACAAGAAGCAAGTATTAGCATGGACAGCACTCCTGCAAAGAACTTCAAAAACTTATTATAAAATTTAATTACCATAATTTTATTGTTTTCTGTCCTGTTTATACCTTAAAACTCTTTCCAAACTGCTTCTTCGCCCCATGGCGTAATAGATACGATGACAGTGACGCTCGATTTCAATTCAATCAATACGTGAGTGGTCAGCCCTTTTTCTACGGTAATCGGTTGGTCGCCATTATATACCGATACGCTGGTTATCAACTCTGCCCCGTGATATATATCTATATATATTTCCGACTCCGGGATCATATTGAACAGGGGTATGAAAAACTCCTCCCTGCCTCCATTTGTAACGAATGCCCCGGCAGGACGGTACGCAACCTTGTCTCCATATAGGTTGCCGCTGAAATCAATACCCCAATAGGTTTCCCGGACAACCACCGAATAATCGTCATCTTCGTAGCCTGTAAAGCCTTTAAGATTGCGGATGGTAATATCCATATTTCCGGTTTCCCTGTATATGGGCAGGAGGTGTTCGTCTTTCATTTCCTCATTGGTCGGATAGATATACCCCCTGAACAGGTCATCGGGAGAAATGCCGTATGCGACTGTTCGCGTAACGCATAGTAGAGTGATGCCGCTTTCGTCCATGGGGGTGCCGGGAGTAAATTGCGGAACATTTTGATTCCCTCCGGCGAGATTACCCCATGCAACAATATGCATATCGCCTCCATCTGGCGGGATTATCGTGACGCTCACTCCAACATTCGTCCTGATCTGCTCTACAAAGCGTTTTTCACCGTCGAATATAAACATCACCACATCGCCTACATCTTCTGATGTAAGTTCTTTGCCATCGTTGTCGTATGCTTTTACGATAAAAGAATATCCCTTTTCCGGACAATCGCTTACATCTTCTTTGATACATCCTGTTACCAGCATTGTTAGAAAAAGTGCGACGACAGAAATACACTTCATATACCTGTATTGTAAATACCTATTTTTATTGTTGAGTTCTTAGGGATATGTGCCATACTCAAACAGCGCATACCAACAAGGTGTGGTATTGAACAGAAAGTGCCGCCGCTACACCTGAAAGCAGCGGCGCTTATGCATGCTGTAATTTTAGAATTCTTTGCCAAGAGTAACAGGAATCCAATCGTTGATAGAAATTTCCACGTCAAATTTAGCTCTTTCAACAGGCTTGGTCGGGTCGGGTTCTCCTCCTCCGCCAGTTCCGGGATCGGTACTGAGGGTAATGGTGATGTTATAACTGTGACCGCGTTCCACACCGTTATCTACAGAACCTGTACTAAACATTTCGTAGGGGGTGAGGTGTACCGGAAAATAAGTCAGTTTTCCGTCAAATTCTCCGACAAGGGTTACGATAGTCGGAAACTCATCGGCAGCGGTAGCTTTATTCTCAAATACATAATAGTGATAGGTAGTTGTAAAATCATCGGCAGCGATATCATTTATCAGCAGGCTGCTCCCGGCAGTAATATTTGATGCAGGCCAGAATCCAAAACTATCATTTTGGATACCTGAAATCCATCTCATAGGATCAGGGACAAGGGTGGTTCCGAAGAGCTTAGTGTTATGACCTCCGTTCAGGACTGTTACCTTTTTCAGGACAAGATGTCCATCTGTATTTGCCGCATCATATCCAGTCATATTATTTATAATTTTCACTGTGATCCGAGCTGCGATAAAGCTGAGGGCGATGTTGCTGCTGCCTTCATAGCTGCCGCCAGCGCCTGTAGGAGTAAAAGAAAGCGCCAGGTCGCTCCCGGTTGCCCAACGCCTGGCAGACTGGTCTGCAGTGTCATCCAACGTTCCAATAAAATTGAGCAGCGCCGCTTTGCTGTTGATGCCGGTAACGTTCGTATTGTCACAGTTAGCTATGACATAGGCCTCTTTTGCACTTGTCGTAACATCGATATCTTCGATACTATTTGCGTCATTGGCCGATGTTTCTTGAGCCAGAAGTTTACCGGCAGCATCGAATACCCATACCGTAAATGTTTTTACAACATTATCAGTACTACTTGGCCCGCCTGTTGCCCTGGTCATAACCGGATCTTTGATCGAGATGGAAAGTTTAGCCGGTCGCCCATCCGGAACGATCAGATTTGCGCCATCATCTTTACTGCATGAAGCAAGGGTTATTGCTGCCAAGGCAGCTGCACATAAAACTCTGATTTTCATAATTATAAAAATTAAAAAGTTGAATAAAAAAATTAATAAATACCGCCCTGAATGATATTGAACTTGTAACGGCGTCCATTATGATAGGACATGTACACGATCCCGTTTCGTCTGACCTGATTCGATTCATTGGGATTCACGTACATCCCGACTGTAGCGGGGGCGTTCAGATCGAGGTGGTCCGAAAAGGCATCATCGTTGTATTTCAATTGGATCCAGTCCTGTGGACCGTCGCCGAAACTCTCGACTTTGGCCGTCGTCATATTGCCGTAATAGGTAATCCCTCCCCCGGTCGAACAGTTCGTGCCGATGAGTTGTATGGTCTTGGTCAGCGTGCCCAGGGACACGGTGATGACCGCCCCGGTAAAACCGTTTTGAAGATTGGCCCGTATATCGGTCGCGGCCACCGTTCCGGTCGTATTGATCGAGGTCGTGAGCAGCGAGATTTTCCCGTTGCCGCCACTAAGCGTGATGCTCTTGGTGGTCAGCGAGGTCGGAGCGTTGGTATATACCGTAGCCACGACGATGTCGTCCATCGCCACCGCAGGTTCGTCCATCGGATAAAACTGAAAGAACAGGGAGTTGGAGACTCCGAGATAATAGTTGCCATTGTCCGCTATTTCGAAAGATCCCAGGTCGGTAACCGTTACGGTATATTCCACATTGTTCGCAGGATTCGCCATGGCGTCGGTGAGGCTGGCGTAACCGGGACCCTTGATCTGATTGATGGTAAACTCATACAAGTTATTGCGGACGATATCCATCGGGATAGACCCCGAATCGTTGAATCCGAGCTTGTAATAGTAGATTTTACTATTATATGTTCCTTTGACGATCACGCAGGTCCCTTCTGAAGCCCGTGATTCATACACATAGATCGGATCGGCAGCCGTGCTTTGTCCGGTCGCCGGAGAGACTCCTGATATGCCGTCGCCACCGGCGTAATAGGTTTGATTACCGGTATTGACTTTTAGCGACGACCCCGACTGGTAAAGCCTGCCGTTGCGGGGGGCGCCCGTGATGGTCGCGCCGTCAAGATCGAAGCCGGTATCGTCGTTGGTTACCGTTACCTTGGCCACTATGCGGGTAAGCATCAGCTTAGACGCGGTCGTTCCGATCGTGACGTTCTGGTCGATCTTGGGCAAATCCAATACGTTGGACATCGGAAGCGTCTGGCCGGGTGTATACGGTACCCCTGTGTTGTAAGGGGAGGAGAGGCTTGTCGTCAGAAGAATACCATTTACGGCATCGGCAAAACTCACGTTCTGCAATTGAGCGCTAAGATTTTCCTTGCTGAACGAATAATCTAAAGTGCCGTCCGAAAAAGAAGCGGGGGCGTTGGCTATCACCAAAATTCTTACCGCAGAGCTATACGGATCGAGGGTGACGTAGGACTTGTTCCCGATTACATGGGCCTGCGCCGCTTCATGAAATACGGCCGCCTCTCCGCTACCTCGAAACACAAGTACCCAAGGTGTTTTCCCGATGAAATTCTCGTCAGCGATTCCGGCTCTGGAAACAGGCGTTTCGTAATCTCCCTGGACCGTGAGCACCGGGATAGTGATACGCCCGATTTCTTCGGGTTGATAAGCCAGTTCCTCACGGATACAGGATACCAAAAGCAAGGAACAGGCCAGGAGTATATCCAATAATATTTTACATTTCATAATCAAGTGCATTTAATTATTCTTTTACACACCGGATAGAGTTACCGTCCAAAAGACTTCTATTCGGTATATCCAGCCCGGAGGAGTCACTAAACCTCATCATCCAGCAGCTGGTTCTGCTGCCCTTTGTGGAGGTTAACAAATTAGTCATCTGGCCATCGTAGATGATTCCATAGGAGCTCACCACAATTCCAGTGTGCGGAAAAAAAATGGACGCCTTTGTCGTGGGGTGATATACCAATGTTCCCTTGTAGGCAGTCATCGCGCCGCTGCTTACCATTGCATTTCCATCATGCAGCACTGAACCCGAACTCAAGGTCAGGCGGCGGTCAAAAAAACCATCGGCATAATATCCGCTCAACCAAGTCTGCGGGTGATGCTGGGACTGACCATGAACGGTGAATAAGAACGACTGCGCTATCTCCGAGATCGAAACGTCATCGGCTTGTTCCACAGAGGTGCTGCCATGGTTTGGACGCCTGTAGCCCTGCGGGCATGTCTCGAAATTGTAGCTGTCCCAATAGTTGGGCCATGTCGTCGTATTCCAGTTGGGCGGCATTCCATATTGGCTATTGTGAAGCCACGCTGCCGTTCCTCCCCACTGGAAATAATACCCTCCTTGCGTAGGGAACTGAGTAAATACGTAGCCCCTGGGTCCCCGGTCTACTTTCACGGCGCCGGTGTTGACCGTGCCCTGCGGATCAGTAAGGTTATAAGGGGAAAACATTCTGGCATAAGGCCGGCTATTCATATTGGTCCCGGTTCCCGTTTCATCCGGTTTAAAAATATAATCTGCGGCTTCTCCCTGCCTTACATATAAAGAATAGGTTTCCGATTCGGTTGTAAGGGTTATTCTGGCATACCGGGGAGTTGCATCGGCCGAAGAGAGCTTCGATGCCAGGCCAACACGGAAGTAGATGTCGCCCGTACCGCTGACCGTAGTCGCGTTACCGGTTACCTGGTACAGTTCCGCGTTACCCGCATTTTCGGTGTTAATATTGGGATCCGGGCTTTTCTGCGTGTCCAGGACAACAAAGGTGTCTCCCGCGTCGACTGTTGCCGTCCATGCTCCCGTGTTAATGCCGAATATCAGACGCTCACCCGTTTCATTCCAACGGTGGAAAGTGCCGATGTAAGGAAACATACTCCAACCTACGGCAGGCCTTATGGTCGTATTGATCGTGATCTCCCTTTTCAACCCATTGGCGTTCAGATATATGCGGTGAGAATAGTTTTGGCCTTCATACTGATCGACAGGAATATCAGTTTCGATGTCGATATAACCCCGGCCCGTACCCGCGTCGAAATGCAAATTCGGTGCGGAGGCTCCGGCCAGATCCGTAAAAAAATCATTGACGTTGAAAGTCGTATTGCCAGACGTATCGACATAACCGACCGGATCCACGCTTACACTGGTTTGATCGGTCCAGAAGAATATTCTCGATACGCTTCGTTCGCTAAGATTTGTCTGAATGGCCGACACGTTCAGGCTGCGTGATATGGTGCTTCCGTCGACATTTACAGGACCCCATTCCGCCACATCCAGATTGATCTCAAGAGGCGTCTTTACTTCGGAGACCGCCGTAAAATGATAATTATACGGCATTGTGTAATTCGTCGTCCCGGAGTAATCCGTGGCATCGTTCAGGCTGAACGTACACCCCGGATTTATTCCGGAGTTCAGTTTCACCTGAAAACCGGCGACCCTGTTGAAATCGCTCTCCGGGCTAAACACGTGCGCCGGCAGAATAATTCTTTTCACTTTCATAGCCCACGCGTATCCTGCCCCGGGAGATACCGGTTCGAAATAACCCGGATCTGCAATCAGATCGTAATTGCGTTCCGTGGCGTGCGCACCGGCATAATAACCACCTATAAGGGGTACTGCATCGGCAATATTGTTGAACGCCACGCCGGTAAACGATCCGGACAGATCGTTTTTGGACTGCAGCGTAATATCGAACCTCACGGCTATGCGTGTCAATTGAACAGCCCAATCCGTATATGTATTCCCGCTTACAACCACCCCCTGGGTGCCGGCGAGTACTGTCACGTTTGGATAAGACGCCGTCATGGGGATGTCGCTGTCGGAAGTAAAAGCCGATGCCGGAAATTCGATGGCGTTCAGACCTGTTTTACTGGCAATATTGTCCAGCGTCGAACCCGAAGGTTCATTGGCTACGAAAAAGAAGTCGTATAAACCAGCATGCATCTGATGTGCAAGGGACGCATTAAGCGTAGCGCCGGAATACAAGGTATTGCTCCTTATGGCTCCTGTCGAATGATCAAAGGCCATAATCCTCAGTGACGATATTTTGCGGTCGGGATCGGATGGGTTTAAAGCACCTCTGGTGTTGATGTTTACACTGGCAGCCCCTTCAATGTCCGGAAAGGTCTCCTCCCGGAAACAGGATTGCAGCATACACACAACTATTACGGCTAAAACCAGTTTATGTATCATATTTTATTTTTTCTAAATTTATATACTGAAGAAAGCTGTTATCCTATCGGCTTCCAAACAGATTCAACCCCCCAGGCGGCCTGTTGAAGTGTAACCCTTACATTGGTCGGATTGCCATAATCGATCAAAACATTTAAGGTTCTGTTTTCTATTGCATCAAGCATGATTGTGTTGCCTGTTTCCATATCTATTCCCGAAAATACTTCGTCGAGCATTGTCTCGCCGTGGAATATTTTAATCGATAACACTTGATCTTTCGACGGCAGCATTCTGAACAACGGCGCAATAAAATCATTCCTGGCATCGAATGACGTTTCAGGAATATAGGCTGCTCCGGCGCCAAGACATTGTCCATTGAAGTTTATTTCTTTTTTTGTTACCCCGACCACCATGGAGTAATCGGTATCGTCATGACCAGCCCACTTCTGCAAATTGCGGACGGTTATTTTCATGGATGCTACCATTCTGGTCACATACACGGTTATATGTTCTTCCGTGTTATTGTTCAGCGCGGACTTCGTCCCGTAAAGCAGGTCGTCGGGAGTCTGGAATATTACTGCGGAAGACGCTTTGGCGCTGCCCGTACTTTTGAGCGACACACGAGCGTCGCTGATATTGTTCGTCGTATTTACATCGACGCTTCCCGAGGCGGTATTGCACCAGGCCACGCACGTGAGCGGCCCTCCGCCGGGATAGTTAAGTTCTTCTTCGCGTCCGATTTCGGTATTTCTGCTGCCAAGAAATTTGCCGTGAGCATCGAAAACATAGAGAATAACATCTTTGACAAGAGACACATCACCAGGCTCCCCGCTATCTTCCGATATGAGGACCTTCACCGTAAGCGTATTTCTACAATCAGACAAATCTTCCCGGATACTGCAAGAGGCAGTCATAAGCAATATGGTCAGGCAGCTTAATACCTGCATTTTCTGTTTTAATATACACATCATGTCTTAATCTTGAATGTCTATTCTCTTATGAATAAAGCCGGGAGAAGCGGAGCGGTGCTCTGGAACCCCTCCCGGCATAAAAACCTGTTTCTATAATCTATAGCATCCTAAATATACGCCTGATAAACATCGGGCTCCATTACTCGATAGGTTTATTGATCTCTTCCGGAACCCATTCGGCCGTTTCGATGGTGATCTTCACGTTGGCCGGCGTAGGAGGATTGGTCGGGTCTACACTACCGCCACCGCCATTAGACCAGGCATCGCCCTGGAGCGTAAGGGTAACGATATATTTTTTAGCCTGCGTGATTTTGGTTGCACCCGGGATAGTGGAGTCCCCAAATTTATACGACCAGTAGAAGTTAGGAGAGGTAAGCGTACTTGCATTACCTACCGGATTGTCCGGATCAGTGGTCTCGTCTATGCTATATCTTCCATAAACAGTCAGGTAGGTATCGTTGTTACCGATAACCGGGAATGCATAAAAACCTTCATCGGCAACCATAGCCGTGGTGATGGGAGTACCGCCGTCAGCCGGATCCACATTGGCCGGCAGCATTGGAAAATCGCTACCCGTCCATTGGTAGAGGGGATCGGTCTCATAATCGGGAAGCGCATTATAGACAGGCTCATCTACATAGGAGCCGAAATGCACAGCGTCGGTACCATTGGCATAGAATTTGGCCCCTGCCGGCATATACTCTCTTTTGGGAACAAAATTGATAATGCTTTCCGGAGTAAAGCATGTCCAGGCTCCGGCATTTATCATCGAAACGCCGTCGAGGATAACAGCCGCTTTGTCGTAATTCTTCATTTGGTTAACAACCTTGACATACACTTTAGCGGGAATATACTCGAGCGTCAGAGTCGTCGCAAGTATAGCGGTACCGTCCGCTTCCGTACCGGCCCCGGTGAGGTTGTTACCTGCTCCCATCCATACGTTTTCGCTAATACAGTTGCTGCCCGTATTAGGATTGCCGTCAACTCTTAAAGCGACGCGGTTGGCCTGGGCAATCGATCCTACGTTCTCGAACGCTCCGGAAGACAAGGCTCCGGTATTCACAATCGCGAAAACATAGGCAGCCGAGGTCGAGGCTGTAATCGTCGGAACCACTCCGCCGGAAGCAATCTGTGCTCCGGTAAAAAACTTGGGCGGACAATCGAACGTATTACCATCCGCCTTCGTCACGAATATGATAATATCGTTTACCTTAATGTCCTCGTCCACTGCATTCATGTCATTACTCCTGGTGGAGGCTCCGAGTTTTGGAAGTGCAAGTTTCAACTCGATCTTAGCTGGTTCTCCAACCTCATTATTATCCGTGTCGGCGCCATCTTTCACACAAGAGATGAGCGTAAGTGCTGCAAAAGCAGCAATAAAAAATTTGCTTGTTTTCATATTCAATTATTTAATAAATACTGTAATTTTGCTATGATTGTAATCTTATTTAATTTACCATTCTTGCTTTCTCTATTTCGCTCATATTTTTGGGAGCAAAATTATCTCCGGCCTGAATTGCCTTTTTAAACATTCCTTCCGCTTTGTCATACTCATCCGTCATCATATGACAAATACCTATAAGATTAAATGCTCTTGGGTCGTTGTTGATCTGTTCGAGCAGAGACATTGCCGAAGGATAGTCTTTACGGTTGATCAGGTCAGTAGCTTTGTTCAAAATATCTATGGATGCGTTTTCTGCAGCGATCTTCGCATTAATCTCCCCCGTTTCGTCATAATATATCTGTATATATCCGGCATTCCGTAAATCAGGGAAAAAATTCTTAAGCATATACTTGTATGGTTCACCCCCTCCAAGCTCCATAAGTTTTTTCTCGCGACCGTTGAGCAACTGGATATTATCAATTATATCGAGTACCTCATTACGGTATTTCATATCCGATTTCTCTACAAAATACCTCAAGCCTTCCCAATCTTCTCCTCCATTAAAGAGATCAAAAAGGTAATTATCATAGTTTTTACGCTTCTCCAGATAATTCTTGAGGGCGTTCATGCGCGCTCCGGATAATTTTGTATTTACCTCCAGAGTTCCTTCCGGAGATGAAAATCCGGCAATCATTACTTTCCCCAATTTAAGCCCGGGCGTACTTTCTATGACATCCAAAGCTCTGGTAACCAAGTCTAATGCAGCGGAATTATTTCTAAAAGACGGCTCAATGTCGACTCTATTCACCCTGAAAAATACGGTGGCACTATTGGCAGACCGGCTCTCCATCTTCAGCATGTCGTGACGATCTGCATATATACTCATTGGGTATACGAAAGAAAACTGATCGAGCTCTTTTTCTATTCTTTCCACAGGCATAACGGGCAGCGGATCCCTGTCATAGTGAGGAACAATTTCATATGGCACCAACATGTTGCTAAGGACATCCGCCGAAGCCAGATTCTCCATATCGCAACAACCCTCGATTTGCTGGTTTATCCTCAACGTGACGTTTTGCATCCATTTTTCATAGGGAATGGCCGCCGAATAATGATAGTCGCCGTTACGTTTAGAGGCACGGGCATAAGATCCGGTGTCATTCCCAGCCCTTTCGTCCATAATACGTCTTCTTCGACCGGTCAAAACATACGGTTCCATAGCTTTGGAATGTTGACCGGCAATTAATGAGGGAGTGATAACCAGCATATAATCGGGACTCAATTTGTCCATGTTTATATCGAATGAAATCCGGATATGCGCTTGTTCTTTCTTCAGGGAGGCGTTAGTAATGACCGCCCCCTTATTTTTAGCAAAGAGGGCATTGCAACCGAATGCCGATAGCAAAACTATGATTGTTATTATTTTATTCATTTTCATCTATTTTATCAGATAAACCAACGTAATAGCCGCCTTTGTCGGCCCAAAATAATTTTCCACTTCGCTCGACAGCTTGTCTCCGCATTTTTTACACTCAAACTTATCATATGTAAGGTAGTTGTATCCGGCTCCTATTTCAAACTCGAGGTTAAAGCGTTTACTTAAAATCATATTGTACCCGTATGATATGCCGACTCCGATCATATTTCCCTGATAACGATATTCTTTGCGTATCTTACCGTTGAAAAAAACAGGAATATCGTGGCCGCTTATATTATATTCTCCATACAGACCGTGAATACCTGAAAAATGACCGTTAAAGCGCTCACAAAACCAATAACGAAACGCTGGTTTTATAAGCCAATGCGCTAACTTCTTATTGTTTATTTCCGAACCTTTGACCTTCCACGCATTATAGGATCCGAATACTTCGAATGAAGTTTTTTGGCCAAGTCCAAACTCGATTCCCAAGTTAGGTGTCAGCGTTGGAATACCATAAAGCAGATTGGTTTTCACTGCCAGTTTATCCTGACAGACTGCCGGGATGTTTATTGCAAATAATACAACTAATAAAATTAAAAGATGTCTAATCATTCTTTGATATTTTCGTGTTATAATGGAGTTTAATAAATGCTCTGCTTCCACAAAATGGATCCCAATCCGTCCGAAGCGGATCGCCATAGTTCTTATTATTTTACGCCGGGGAAATGCAGATTTCACCCACTGGATAAATCTCATAATATGTTAAATTATTCATGCTTCCAAGTGTAATATTCTATAATAATTGTCTCTTTCTTGTATAGAAAGAGACAAAAAAGTTTGAAGATGACTGCTTGGCTATACATAGATATAAATATGGTAGATATATTATTATCAGTGTTTTAAATAATATTTTTTTAGGGGATAAAGTAAAATATGGGGAAAAATTCCACAAAATACATTTTTAGATGTATTTTATTCATTTCTCATAAAAAAAAATAATTATCTTTGCAGTCGGAAGTTATAACTTCTGGGAAAGACTCTTTCTATACAAGAAAGAGACTTGTAACTTCTGAACTGTAATAAATAGGAAAAATCAGTATCTTAAAATCCACATTTTCTACCGGAGCGTCCGGTTTCCTCCTGTGGAAATAAGTTAAGGAAAGATTACCTCCAAACCTCAGACTCCTAGACTTTTCTTGTATTTTTCCAGCCGGACAAAACGGTTGAGCATATCATTCACTTCGCTGTCTACTTTTGCGGTAGATATGGAAGACAAATAGACCTGCGTGGTTTTTATGGATGTGTGTCCCATGCACTGGCTGATTACCTCCACGGGTTTTCCGGCTTCGAGCATCAACGTCGCCCAAGTATGGCGCATAACATAAGTAGTGAGTTTGCAGGGAATATCCAGGAGCCGCCCTATTGCTCCCAGATGTCTGTTGATACGCCTTAACGCGGATCTTTCACAAAGGAAACGACCTTTGGCTGTTTCCCTGAGGAAAGGGAACACGTACGGATTACCCGCTTGCCGGTAGCGTAGCATGATTTCCTGCCCTTCCCCGGGGATGCAGAGGCGTATATACTGTCCGGTCTTGCTCCGGCGGTATTGTGCTTGCCAGTCTTTGGCGACCATATTCCAGGTCAGGTCGTAAATATCGTGAAATACCATTCCCCTGCAATACAGGCTGAAGAGCA
>NZ_CALNAT010000108.1 GCF_937873925.1 uncultured Proteiniphilum sp.
AACAACCTGTCCGGCAGGTTTCCCTTTTACAAGTAAATCTATGGTTTTTTTATGAGCCTCCAAACCAAACTCAATTAAACGTTTCTTTCGTTCCGGAAGGGAACCAATTGAAAACGGCAAACCCACACTGGATGAATAACCGCTTACTCTTGCTCCAATATTAAGCTGAATTACTTCATTGGCTACAATTTTATTATGTGTAGGCCTCGAAATAGCATTGTTGGTAGATGCTCCACAAAAACAATATAATGAATGTCCTTCATATTCTCCTCCATATTTATATATCTCACGTTGAGCAATTCCTATAACCTGGAGTTCAGTCATTCCCGGCTTTATTTCATTCAAAATAGCTTCCACCGCAAGTTCTGATATCTGATACGCTTTTCTCATACAAGCAAGTTCGTTTTCACTTTTCACGAACCGGAGAGGCCAAAGAGTCATGTCGGCTTTTACTATTTCCGCATTCGGGAACTGTTCTTTTAGAGAAGTGTATACGGGGAGGGATGTAATAGCCCATCCCACAATACCTATTTTGTTAAGGTATGGCAAATTATACTTTTCTGACAAGTCTTTATAGGTAATAAAAGACATACCAGGAGCATCGGGTTCTGCTGATTCTCGATACTCAATCATCTTTTCAATGTGCTTGAAAAAACTTCTGTCGGATGCATACAAATCACTTTCAGGACCGACCAGTAAAATCGGTTCTCCATCTGCCGGCACCAGTATTGCAGCGGTTTCAAATACCGGCCAGTATTCACTTAAGTATCTTACAAATGCCATATCCGATTCTGTGGCATGTACCAAACAGGCATCCAAACCTTCTTTTTTAATGTTTGCCTGAAATTTCTTAATTCTTTCTTCGAATTCACTTTTTGGAATTGTTGTTGTGTTCATAATACATGAATGATATTAATAATAATTTCTTTTAAAACGAGTAAACAAGTTCGGACAAAAAAATCGCCCTCAGACAGGTACAATTGAATGTAACTCTACAATTCACCTGTCATGCGGATAGTGGTTTAATTAATAATTTTTGCTGTAGCGAAAATATTGAGTATCTCTTCCTTAGTAAGATTATTTATTTTTATGTACCGTCGGTCACTCACCGGAATAATAGTATTATCATTCGAATCGGTTATGATGGATTCTTCTTGACCTAAAGTTTTATATAAAGTAATATCGGACAATTTCACCGGTAACAAAAGTTTCTTATTATCGGATATATGCCAGTAAACCACATAATATTCTCCTTTTCTCTGGAATATAAAAGCTCTGACTTCTTTACTGCTGCCGGCCACGTCTGTAATTTGTTCATAAGGAACTAATTCAGGGCGGCCTTCTTCATCCAATAATAAATGATGTTCCTGTTCTAAATTCTGTAGCCTTTTCTTCTGATCTTCAGTGAGCCAATGCTTGGCCCTGACCTCCTCCCATCTTCGCACTACTTCCATGTTGTCCGGGGTTCTTGGATGGATTTCAAATGCCCGGAGATTAGCATGAATAGATATAGGGCAATCCCAAGCGGCTGCCACACTGGTAACATACTCTAACATATCCGGTTGGGTCCCTATTGTTGTTTCGCTGGGAACCCAATAGCCGAGCCAGCCAAAATTAATTCGCGTAAAATCCTGTCTCATCCGGGGAGCTTCTTCCGCAGGCCATTTTCGGGTCTCCTCTTTCAACACCTCAGGGCTAAAGACATCAAAAGCATTTCCTCCACTTAACATATGCCAGCTAAAATGAGTTTTTGCAGCTCCCTCTGCAAATAAAGGCTGAGGATTTAACCGTTTGAAAACTTTATACTGAGCTAATGCTACATTGATACCGAATGGAGGATTTACTCCTTCAGAACCGTCAAAATAGAAGAATTGGAATCCCGCGTCGTAGATGTTTACAATTTTTTCGGCAATTTCATCCTGCAAGCTCGTCCTTTGATCAATATAAACACTGGTAGCCCCAAATTCACTGACATCCAGTATGCCGATGGAATGTCCCTTGGGCAGACTATTAATTATAGTATTGTCTATGCCTCTTACGCATCCTGTAAACATATATGGCCGGGTAGTCGTATAATTTTTGTAGGAAATAAGCTCCGTTCCAACCTTTAGAACCCTGCATCCGTCGGCCATAGTGCTTCCATCAGGATTCTGTTCGACAAATAAAATAGAATCGCTGCTTCCTAAATTTTCTGAAAGATTGAAGGTTCTTACAAGATTTAACCTATAGTCCGGAACAGGGGTTACATATTTGCTTCTCCTTCCGATATGTGAATGAAGCAAATGTACCCCCGGGGTAATACCCGCGGCCTTGATTTTGTCCAGCATCTTTCTCAAATCTTCTTTACCGTTTGGATAGAGTTTCTTATCGATCTCATAGTTTCCGATAAGGTCATAGCTTCCAAACCCCTCAAAGGCTGGATAATAGATACTCATCGCCCTAAAACCACCCATCAGGGTATATTTAATATGAAGGTCCACATTACCGGGATTTATATTGGTTGTCCAATAATACGAAGCATTGATCAAATCACTTCTACGGCTTTCTACACCCTTGGGTAAATTAAAGTCTTCTTCTATTTGTGCAATATTATCCAGTAATTTATTAGTTTCAGAGACTATTAATGCGGCACCGGTTCCTTTAAATTTGATATCTTTAATAGCACTTGCTCTTAAAATATTGTACCCGTGGCGTTTTTCAAAATCAATATAAGCATATTCGTCTGTCCCTAATACATTAATAGCCGCCTTATTATCCCAACTGACATTCAGCCACTCCCCAAAATTCTCTCTGTTACGCACGGGTAATTGTAAAAGGCAGACTTCAGTGGCAGGTGGCGGAGTTATTTTAAGATAGGAAGGATAAATACCCTCTGTAATAAAATCTTCAAGACTAAAACCTATATAGGCCGGTGTTTCTTTCACCAAAAAAACTGCTTTATAAGGAATCCATTCAAAACCTACAATTAATTTATTTCCTTCCCGGTAAATTGTATCGGCCTGAAACGTTTTTTTTTTATTCGGATGACCCAATTTTATCTCGTTATGGTAGGGTCTTTCTTGGGTCACGGAGAAAATAGCGATCTTTTCTCCGTGCATTAAACATTCTTCATTAGTGGATTTAAGAATCAAACTTTTAGTAATAGCATCACTCCCAATAACTAACTTAAATTGCTCGTTTTCAATAACAACATCATTTCTTTCAATACTTTTTCCATTTTTTTGCATACATGATATCAAAAGAATGTGGATCAGTATAAATAGCAGGATAATAATTTTTTTCATAAACATGAATTTTTAGATCGTTTATATTTCTATTTTAATTTGTTGCTCGAATACTATCAAAGAATAACCTTTACTTTCAGGTACACTTACTTTTGTATATCCATTTAAAACTTCAAACGATAATTCTGTTTTTTCAGGAGCTAAATAAACCTTACTGAATATTTTATCATTATTTCGAAGTATAATTTTGACATCATGAAGCTCAACCCCTTCTTCAATCATTGGGGTATTACCACGCATTTCCGGAATATAAGAGAATAAATGCACCATTTGTCGATTCGGTTGTTCAGTCACAAATACTCTGGCAAATGCGGGTAAATTTTCAACCTTTACAAGTGGTGCCGAATGAAATGTGTTCAGGACATTTGAGAATAATCTTCTCAACTCGACAGACGCCTTTTCATAATATCCTGAAAAAATCTTATAACTAAAATGAGCAACTTTACCGTTTATTGTCAAAGCTGGTTTATCAGTAATTTCTTGCGGTGGATTGTAAAAAAATGCATAATTGCCATCCCAGAGCCGGTTTTGGTAAGGTTTTATCAGAATGGCTTCTATCCTTGTACCCTCAAGAACTTGCACATCGATTCCAGAAGAATAAAGTGAAAGCGGCATTTCAGGTAACCCCGAACTGAGATTTTTTCCAACGGTAAAATAGGCCGGATTCAAATCGTTTTCACCCATATATTTTATTCCCCATTCTTTTTCAAGTTCAAATCCGCTTTTTTGGATATTCAAGCCGGAAATCCCGGTTGAAATAACAGATCTGCCCGCATCAATATGAGTTTTTACACGTCTTGCTATCTCATCAGTAAATATCACGCTATCGGGAAAGATAAGCACTTGGTATTTCGACCAGTCCGACGACAACGTTACCACATCAAACTGTTGTTTTAATTCACAGAGGATCCGCACCGCACTGCGTAATTCCATATCATTACGCAAGTTATGAATGGTTTTAGGATAAACGATACATATATCTGTTACCGGTTTTGCATTATCGTACCATTCCTCTCTGGCTTGCAGCTCTGTATAAATTTTTTCTATCCGGTCTAAAACAGCGGTTTCCAAATCGCCACGCGGATGGAAATGCCCCCCTATATTAGGTCGCATCCCGTTTGCCAGTCCGTACAGTAATTCGGATTTAATTGCCTCTTCGGGCAGGAGCCCACCAAAATCACCCCAATCGTAAAACCGCCCGGTCATATTTATCACAGGCAAATCGCCCAGGGTACGGACATAATGAGCCATCACGGGCAAAAATTCGTAACCGTCGGAAGCCGGCAAACATACCACATCATAATAATTATTGATGTCCTTCAATTTTTCGTAGGACGGATAATTATTGGAAATGAGCAATCCGGGGTTTATTTTCTTCGCCTCTTTAGCAATTTCCTTTGCTAAACGTATAGCCGAGGCTTCAGAAAAGCGTGTCACTGAATCCAGATCCGACCAATCGATCCCGTTTTCTTTCATTTCCCTCACACAAACAGGACAAACGCATGGATAACTTATCAGGCAGTCGACCATCAGCCCGGCAATGGCATAATTACTTACGACTTCCTTCACCATTGCGATCAGATGGTCGCGGTAGCCCGAATTATAACACATGGTACGGACATGCGGGGTTAAACGGGGCTCACGCAATGACCTGCCATCGAAATATAAGGTAGTCCAATCACGATGGTACAATCCTTCCTCATGACTGATACCCGCATTGAAATAAGCGGCCAGGGCAATCCCCTTTTTATTGCAAGCCTCAGACAGTTTCCCGAAAAGATCGTATTTCAGTGAGGGGTGTTTTATCCCGATACGGGTGTCATAATATGCCAATCCCTGATTGCATCGGGCATGAAATACAAGATAATCTACACCGCAACGTTTCACCCTTTCGGTGAAAGCTTGCACATCAAAATTCTCACCCACATCAGGGACAGACTTCATCGTATGATTATCATAAAACAAGCAATATTTGGGTTGATGCATCATTTTATTTTTTTGAACTAATTTTCTGCAGCTTCGTTCAGACTTTTTCATCGCCATGTTCGGCAATCCATTTTCGTGAATAATGAACTGCTTCCAGGTCTAAATCGCAGAGAGGTGTACAATGAAAGATCATCCCGTCGATTTGTTCCTGTTTGAATTTTTCAAGTGCGAAATCCAGTTGCAGCTTCATCGATTCCACGGTGATTGGTTTGCTGTTACCAAAATCCCACATGTAAATCCCGAGAAGCGTCGGTTTGTCGGGAACGATATCCCGGTATTTTTTGAAATTATCTTCCAGTATAGCCAGATCATTGGCCCACCATGTCCAAAACGATACGACGTCAAAATGATCGATATGTGATCTGATCCCGGGATGGAGCTGATGGGTATAAAGGACTACTGCTAATTCCGGTTTTTGCTGCAGGCGTTGCATTTCTTCCCGGAGGTCGCGAACCTGTTCCACTGTCAGGCAGGCAGGAGAAATATTACTCCCCGCGACGGGGACAGCATTGCCAAGAAAATAATCGTCCAGATAAAATCCAGTAAGGTTCGGCATCTTTTCGAGCAATCTGAAGGCCTCATGCTTTTGTTGTTCATATGTGTATTTTTGGGGAGGCCCCGACAAGATACTCCAGGCAACACGTTTAGTATCGCCAAACTGCCTGATATATTCATCGAACGGCGGTTCAGGCTTGCCCAGATAAGTTACAACACAGACATTCGGAATACCCATAGACCGAATCGCAGCTGACATGCCGATATTATTACCTATTGGAATATTATAGTGTCCATTGATCGTTTCAGGTTCATGCCCCCACATCCAAAACCGATCGCGGAGTGTCTCATTGCTTGCTTCTGCCCTTTTTCCGCACGCCATTAATTGCGGTGCCCATGTTACTACTGCAGCAGTTAGCGTTGCGCTTCTCATAAATTCACGTCGTTTCATATTATTGTTTTCTAATTGGTTTGTTCATTAAACTTTTCTGTTCAAGCCTCTTTCGTCGCAATGTTCGGCGATCCATTGCCGGAAATATGGTGGATATGCAGTTTAATTTCGGTATAGAACTGATGGACATAAAGCACTACCGCCAATTCCGGCTTTTGACTCAGGTGCTGCATTTCTTCCCTCAGGTCGCGAACCCTTAATTTTTTATTAGTTCGAATTTCCTGAAGCGTAGTTCCTGCATACCTACAATACTTCCGACAATGCCCAGCGAGATGACTGATGGCTCGTCCAATGTAAAATTACATGTCACCACGGTCCCATCAGCCAATCCGGCACCTATACTTGTCCACGACAATGCCACTGTTTCTACCAGATCAACATCCGGCAGCACGATACCCTTGTTGGCCACGATATATTGCTTTAAACTGTTCACAAGCGCGGTTGTAGATTGAACCGTTACCACCAACGAATAAGTCCCGGCAGCCAATTGGAGCGTTTGGTATATTTTCCCGTTCGTTATACCGGAAACGGGACTGTAACCTGTCCAACTCCAGAGTACCAGAGCATACTGGGCAAAATTGTCCACTGTGGCGTTCTGCGCGGCAGCGGCATTCACAGTCCAACCGTAAGCATCACCGAACCGACCTTGAAACCACCATCCCCTGTCTGTCACTTGAAATGGTCTTTCCGTATTTATTAATTCGGAGGTAAAAGTGATCCTATCCTCATTGGGAGGTGAATAAAATGTGTCGATTGCTGTCGGAGTAGGCAGATACTTTGTACGATAAGTAAACGGGTAATTGACATTGAACCCGGCAATCGTGTTGGATATGATTGAATCGGCTATAAAAACAGTTTTCGAATTTTCCGAATCATCTTTGTAGTTCAGTTCTATCCCCAGTTCAGTATCATCCACAGTAGGATACCATTGAAGATGAAGTCCATCATTATCAACCGACTTACTTCTTAATGTCCGGTTTAGCAGGGATTTTTCATAATTCTCGCCATAGACCATTCCTTCCGCTTCAACAGCCAGGGAGGAGTGCCCTAAGTCATCGTACGATATTACATTAAAAATACAATTTGACTCGATCAGGTTGTCTATGATTACTCGGACAGTATCGTTGGTATAACTTTGTCCCGTACCAACAGGTACTGTGATGGAATCCAGTATTCCCTCCTGGCTGTAAAGGATTTTACAGGAGGTAACTTTCGGGTCGGTAAGGGTCCATTCCAATTGAATCCTGTTTTTCCCCGGGCGTGTTTTTAATGAGTCCGGTTTTTGGGGATAGATTTTATCTTCATCTATGTACTTTTTATAGTCGTCCCATTTACTGCATGCTGGTATAATGATCAAACAAAAAATGATCATGGTCAGATACCATTGTATTTTACTTTTCATATATTTTTATTTATTCAATTTTTCTTATCAGTAATTTCATCCTTGTCTATTCCTTAAGATCAGTTCCATAAAAAGCAACCTCCATCACGTAAAAGCATTTTACTTTTGCCCAGATCTCGGTCACTTTCATCCGGATATAACGCACACTTGGCACATCTAGGGGAAACTCAAACTCGTGACCATCAAAACGTTCCCGCATATCTTCTTCTGTATTTTGGCCGGACGGTAAACCAGACGGTTTTTTAATTTCATCCGTAAGTAAAAGTGTCCAGGATTCATCGAATGCACCGTTCGGGTTAGGATTCATACTCCCCCATATCTCAAATTTCCTGATATTACGATCAGCATAAGGAGTTGTTCCCGACGGCGGCATGTCTCTTTGCCAAACTTTAAAGCGGCTCAGCCTGGCGCCTTCCAATATTCCCAGGTCAATTGTAAAATATTGTGGCCAAACGCCATCTATATCAGTATGAAAACCAGCTTCATCATTTATTCCACTCCCTGTCACCCCGTCCCAAAGATTGGGTAAGACCCAACCCCATGCAGACTTAACATCACCCGGCAAATTTACCTGTTTGAAATTAAGACGCTCTAATTGCTTCTCCAGCAACGGGGTCAGCACTTTAACGATCGTATCAGTCATATTGTCCCACCGGTCGCGGATATAAACCCCGAATGTCGTTTCTTCCGGATCAAATCCCCGTAAGGAAAAGGACCCCTGCTTCACTTTTGTATAGTAGGTCGTTCCCGAGTTCCAGTAACCGGTACTGTCTATGTAAATAAGCGAAATGGCCAGATCGGCTTCAGTCGGGTTCTCGTATATCACAGTAGCACCTCCCCAAGTTTTAACCAAGGAAATGTTCTTAAAAACTCCCTGGAAAGGAGGTTCCAGGGGTTGTACCTCGACGGTTATCGGTTTTGATGCCACGTCGCTTCTGCTGACGGAATAAACATTAACCTGATAAACAGACGTGTCTGCAAATCCATTGATTGTCAGTGTATTTTTATAGTTAGATGCCTTGACTTCACGCAAAACGCCGCTAATCAGACACTCGGCTTTTATATAGGCAAGGTTCTGGTCGTCGGGCATATCATAAGTCAGTTTTACTGCTCCGGGAAGCGGCTCTACCCGGATGTTGGATACCTGTCCAGGTGCTGCAGGGTCGGATACTATCGGGACCCTTTCATTTTCCTCACTGCATGAAATTACCAGCAATAGGCCTGCGAGTAAAAATGAGATAAAATGTCTTTTTATTTTCATATTGTCCATAATTTTAATGCGTATCAGTTGAAATTGAATTACCATCCCGGGTTCTGGTCCAGGTTAGGATTGACCGATAGATTATATTCCCGGATAGGCCACAAATAATCCTTTATATTAAAGGAACGGGTAAATAAAGTCCGGACACGATAATAAGCGGCAGTCTCATCCTGATCGATATCCCATCCCTGTACCGGTTGATTGTGCCATATTTCTTTTGCCCGTTTCCATCTCCTGATTTCCCAATACCGGTGACCTTCATTAGCCAACTCAATTAAACGTTCCTGTTGAATAATGCTTCTAAACCCTTCTTTCGTTGTATGCTTGTCTTTTCTGGATGCTTTTGCATATTTGGGCCAGGCTATTTCCACAGGTTCTAATCCGGCACGGTCTCTTACTCTGTCGATATAACTGTAAACTTCTTCTGAGGGACCCTGGGCCTCATTCAGTGCTTCGGCATAAAGCAGGTATAAATCAGCCAGGCGCATCACTGGCCATGGATAATCGACCACCTGATAGCCGGCGCCGGCACCGGGTAAAATCACATTCTGATAATGGGCCAGCTTTTTGCAGTAATAACCGGTAGTCGAATAGTTGGTCAGCAACCTTTTTCCTGCCGCCTGGCCCTGTTTCCCCTGAATATCCCATTGATCATCCACATCGAACTTGCCGATCCCATACCACAATCCGCCATCGAACCCGAGGTTGGCGTAAAACCGGATTTCCCGGTCAAAGTTAAGAACTGCCGTTACAGTGCCTTCCTTGATATGGAACTTGTCAACTTCGGTTGCCTTTTGTGTTTTGTACCTTTCCACGTATTTCCCGGTAATTTCCCATTCTGCATCTTCATCAATCGGGACACCGTTTTTGGTGTAAAACATTTCTGCAATCCGAAGAGGAGGCGCCAACAGCGATCTTGTAGCTTCATTCTGCATGTTGGCCGGGTTAAGGGTGGCCGTGGACAACCTTTGCAGCCAGTCGGATGTGCTGTTCGGATTCATCCAAACCACTTCTTTGTTATAGTTATAGTTGTTGTCGGCCACACTGTTCCGTATACTCATCTGGGTAAGAATCTCAGGGACGAGATTTTCTGAGATATTTGGCAGGTATTCATATAAATGGAAACCGGCCAAATGACAGGTATCAATGGCATTTTTACAGGCAATAGCTGCTTTTTCCCATTTATTATTATCGAATGTCTGGTTAAAGTACTGAACACCGTCTGCTTTTCTTATAAAAGAAGCATAGTCGGTATTTCCGTTAAACAAAGGACTGGCCGCCTCAACCAATATTTTTGCCTTTACTGATAATACGACAGGTTGCGTTGCCCGTCCGGTCTCAGTTACTTCGTTTTGCAGTTTTAAGGGAAGATCGGGAATAGCCTCATTCAGTAAACTGACAATATAATCGAAGCAATCATCGACCGGTTCCCGTTTAACCTGTACCTCTTCAATGCCGGAAGATACCGGTAGATTTTCCCTGATCAACGGGATGGGACCATACATCCTGAGAAGCCAATAGTGGTAATAAGCTTTGAGAAATTTTACCTCGGCAATCCATCTGTCTCTTTCATACTGGTATATTCCAGGTACTTTGTCAATTTTCTCAAGGAAGGTGTTACAGTCTCGTAGTGCTACAAACATACTTTTACTGCCGTCCCAATAGTTCAGCGCAGGTTCGGAAACGTTTTGGTTCCCCCGGGCGATATATTCAAATACCGTACTATAAAAATATATGGGTAGCTGAGGATAAGGTACCCAAAACTCGTCACATGCCAGAAATGCCTGCGATTCAGGATCAGCATGTCTGGGCATGTAAGAATAACAGGTAAACAAGAATTTTTCGGCCATTGTCCTATTGGTAAAAGCATTATCAATGGTAGCAATATTATCGGGTACAACATCCAGATAATCTTCACATGCAGTATAGGTTACCATAAAAAATAAGAATATTAATCTGGCAAATAATTTTAACTTTATATTTTTCATAATTAATTACTATTAAAATGACATAACCACTCCTATGTTATATGACTTTTGGATGGGGTAGCCTAAGCCATTACCACCCATTTCAATGTCCCAAAGTTTAAATCTGCTAAAGCAAAGAAGATTGGTTCCGTTTAAATAAAACCTCATATTGGATAAATGAAGTTGTTTCATTAAGTTAATTGGAAGTGTATAGCCTATTTCCAAAGATTTTAAACGAAGGAAAGCCCCATCTCTCATAAACCATGTACTATTAGGAGAACTATTATTCCCAACTATTGTCGGACTCAAACGTGGCCATAAGGCGTATAAATCCTGATTATCTTCCGACCAATGGCTATCTGCATAAGCTTTGAGCAACTGAGTTTCATTATTGAACGGAGAGGTCAATGCGCTATTAATCCAAAAACTGGAACGGGCAGAACCCTGAAAAAAACAAGAGAAATCAATATTTTCATATCCGGTAGAGATCCCGAATCCATACATGATTTCCGGATCGGTTGGATATCCGATAGGTACCGCATCTGCGTCGGTAATTTTCCCATCTCCGTTTACATCATGATACTTAATATCTCCCGCCATATAGTTACCATACGTTTGTACCGGAGAATTGGCAATTTCCTCCTCGTCTGTAAACAGACGTTCGGCAATTAGTCCTGTCCGCTGGGAGAGTGATAGACCTACATGTTGCCGGTAAGATTCCTTGTATTTTGGTTCTTCATATACCAGATATTCGCTAGTAGCATAGGTAAAGTTTGCTCGTGCTTTTAGCCAGAAAGATTGTCCGATAGTGGTGGTAAAATCAAGGGATCCGTCAATCCCCTGGGATTTGGCTTCACCCACATTCGCTCTTTCAATGGTAGTTAATCCCATCGTTGTGGGAATTGACGCTCTGTCCATCAGTATTTTGCTACGGTGTTCCTTAAAATAATCGGCTTCTATGGTGAGTTTTTCCCATAAACCCAGTTCAAGCCCGATATTGGTTTTCCTAGCAACTTCCCAGGTAATATCTTCATTGGAATTTCTGGTAACTAAAACACCATTAAGAGAATAATAACTACCGGGAAATCCGAATCGAGCGCCTCGGTTCACGTTATTCATATCCACATTGGACAGGTAAAAAAAACGGTCGTAGTCACTGCCGATGGCATCGTTCCCTACTAACCCGTAGGTCCCTCTAAGTTTTAAATTGGAAATGGCATCGGAATGCCAGAATTCCTCGTTGGAAACTGTCCAGGCCAAACCGACTGATGGAAAAAATCCGAAACGGTGGGATTTGGAGAAACGTTCACTTCCATTATATCCGAAATTAAACTCTCCGAAATATTTTCTTTTATAGGAATATGTCATCCGCCCCGATAAACCTAAATTCCTATGCGGCAAGGATAATTGAAGATCCCCGGCATTTCCCGTTAAAGAATTACGCATGGTGTAAACAAGCATTCCGTTAATGACATGATGTTCATTGAATGTTTGGCTGTAATTTGTCATGAACTCAATATAGGTAGAAGAACTTACCTCTTTTATCCCTTCCTGATAGCCTAAGTATTCAGTCCCTGATGTTTCGTTTAATGCGGCTAAAGTGTAAATGTCGTTTGTTCTGTCATAATAACCGATATTATAGAAAAAGGGATTATAAAAGCGAGACACGTCAAAATATGAATAACGGGAAGTGTTGAATAAAGCCCTTATGGATAATCCTTCTGTAATAAAAGACAAATTCTGTTTCAACTCAAATTGGGCATCAATTTTTGTACGAGAGTAATCTTTATATCCTTTCACCATTTCTGCATACGGATTGATATACCCTGCATCTTTTCCATAATTCCCAAATAAAATATGATTGGTTGATCTGTTTACTTCATCCGGCTCATAGTATGGAGGAAATAGAACAGGATTGCTGTGCATCACTTGGTTATAAACAGTTGTCCCACCATTGATCGGACCGGTATAGTCGTCAATAACTGCTGATATACGAAGGGCTGCCTCTGTAGTATGGGTAAGGTTGAAATTTACATTCGATCTTAGGGAATAGGTCCTTAACTGAATATTATTGTTAAAGTTATTTCTTTTGTCTATTTTGAAATTACCATTATCCTGATTGAATGTTGCTGCTAAATAATAACGGGCAACTTTTCCGCCACCGGTGGCGTTAAGATTGACCCGCTGTACACTGGCATAATCTTCAAACATTTCATGGTACCAGTCAGTGGCCGGATAGACATATGGATTGGTTCCGGCAATGGTATTATCTATTTTTGTACGAGAATATGGAAGTGTTCCTCCAGGGTCACGGGTTAAAACAGCTTCATTTGCCAATTTCATATAGGTTATAGGGTCAGCTAACTCTATTTTCTTGGTTGGAGTAGTAAATGCATTTTCTACCCGAATGGATACATTTAATTTACCCTCTTTCCCCTCTTTGGTTGTGATAGCAATAACTCCGTTTGCTCCCCGGGCTCCATAAACGGCCGTGGAAGTTGCATCTTTCATAATTGAAAAATTTTCAATGTCATCCGGTTGCATGCGAGCCAAATCCGTTCTGGAAACCTCTATTCCATCGATAAGGATTAACGGATCTTTTTTATATCCGAAAGTAGTAACCCCGCGGATAAAAAAATCAGCATTGTCAGCACCCGGTTCACCGCTTCGCTGATAAGAGATAATACCGGCAATATTTCCGGCCAGCATGGTGGTCATATTACTGGAAGAGACTTTCTTTAGTTCTTTAGAACTGATAGATGCAACAGATCCTACCACATCCGTTTTTTTCTGTTTACCAAATCCTATCACTACAACCTCATCCAATTCACTTGCTTTCTCTTTTAATATCACATTCAATTCTGTTTGATTATTTACATCAATAGTTTGGGATTCCAATCCAATAAAAGAGAATGTAAGCATATCAGCCGGTTTCACTTCAATAGAATAATTTCCATCATTATCCGTAATTACTCCCTTTGTAGAACCTACAACCGTGATAGCTGCTCCAGGTAAAGAATGACCCTGCTCATCAAATACTTTTCCTTTGACAATAATATTTTGAGCTATCGCCTCAAAGGATATTATCCACAAAAATGTTAACAACAATCCTTTCCAAAAAATTAATAAATTTCTGTTTTTCATTTTTCATACATTAAATAATGATAATAATTACAAACTTGGTCTGATGATATACTGAATTTGAGTTACACTATCCTGCTATCGTCCCTATTCAGGAGCTATTTATTAATTAAACTAAATGAAAAAACCTAATTATGAGTAAATTTTTGAATATACACGGGATATTAGTATCTTGTCAATTGATATTATATTGATTTTAATGCAAAGAAATGCTTATTTGCCTCCATCTATATTATAATTTGCGAATAAATCATTGTAAATTGCGTAAAATAAAATAAAATATCTGGCGATTTTTACATATTGTAATTTTTCAATCCATATCCTGCACGGCAGATTCTGAAAATATACCAATCATAATTTTTGCATCACCAATACAATTGATAAGATACTTATCCTCCTATTTCTTCAAAAAATATACTATTTTCTATATTTTATAATAATTTCGTATATTTGCATAGAAATAGTATAGTTATAGTAATAATAAATACGAAACAAATGAAAGAAAAAGAAGAAGTTGTCGGCTTACGCGGGATGATGAAACGTTTTCCTGTGGGAAACGGCTTTTTCACGGCGCTCGACCAAATCGATTTAAGTATAAACAGGGGGGAGTTTCTCGGTTTGGTCGGTCCCAGCGGATCGGGAAAGACCACCCTGCTCAATATTATCGGTACGTTGGATATTCCTTCCGAAGGAGAAGCTTTTGTCCTGAACCGGTCTGTCTCTTCGCTGACGCCGAAAGAGTCGGCGGAATTAAGGAATAAAAGTATAGGGTTTATTTTCCAAAGCTATAATTTGTTGCCCGTATATACGGTGTATGAAAATATCGAATTTGCATTGCTCTTGCAAAAGAATTCGAAAGAAGAGCGCCATAAAGCCGTAACGGATGCGTTAGAATGGGTAGGGCTGGCAGACAAAGCACAATCGCGCCCCTCACAGCTTTCCGGCGGCGAAAGTCAACGGGTAGCCATTGCACGCGCCATGGTGAAACGCCCGGCGATTGTATTGGCGGACGAGCCTTCGGCCAATCTCGATGCGAAAAATTCGCATACGATCCTGCAAACGATGCGCAGGCTCAATGAAGAGTTGAACACCACGTTTATCTTTGCCACACACGACGAAAAGGTGATGCAGTACCTAAAACGGATCATTTACCTGGAAGACGGGAAAGTAGAAAAAGATTCGGTGATTTAAGATTTAAGATTCAAGATTCAAGATTTAAAATTTAAGATTTGGCGTGATGCTTATAAGAACAGCAATTAAAAATATCCTGGGGGCAGGCAGGCGCACATGGTTGAATGTAGCCGTATTATCGTTTGTATTTGTATTGATGGTCGCTTACAACGGGATATTCGATAGTTTCATGAAGGATGCTCTCACAAGTGCGCACGAGTGGGATACCGGTTACGGCCAACTGTGGAGCGAACACTACGACCCCTATGACGTGTTCACTCTCCAGGATGCCCATGAGCCTGTCCCGGAAGCACTGAACCAGTCCATTATCGATCAATCGATAACACCCGTACTTCTGTCGCAAGCAACCGCATACCAAAACGGTAACATGCAGAACATCCTGTTGAGAGGTATCGATCCGGAACAGCAAATACTGAAAATACCGTCACACCAATTAGCAGGAGATGAAACAGGTACGATAAAGGCCGTCATCGGGAAGAGGATGGCTAACACACTGAAAGCAAGACCCGGCGACAACGTGCTTATTCGTTGGCGTGACAGGCATGGCGCGTTCGATGCGAGGGAGATTGTCATTGCATCGGTTTTCGATTCCAACACGGCTACCATCGACGCAGGACAGGTATGGATCAGCCTCGACAACCTCCGGCAGATGACTCAAATGACGGGTGAAGCAACGTATTTCGTGCTGTCGAAGCAAAGCCGCATCAAACAAGACATCGGCACATGGGTCTATAAAGATATGGATTTCCTGCTGAGCGATCTATATCTTATGGCGCAAAGCAGCAGGATAGAATCAGTCATCATTTTCACGATCCTGCTGGTGGTCGCTTTGTTATCGGTATTCGATACACAGACACTTTCCATCTTCCGCCGTCAAAAAGAGATCGGCACCTATGTGGCTTTAGGAATGACGCCCCAGCGGGTTACACGGCTATTCACCCTCGAAGGTACTTCATACAGCATCCTGGCAATCCTCGCCGGTTTTATATGGGGCGCACCTTTTTTATATTGGTTTTCGAAAACAGGGCTGAAGCTGCCAGAAAGCTATTCCGAAATGGGGTTAGGCATGCGCGACGCCATATATCCTGTCTACCAACCGGCATCGATACTGACAAGTATCATTCTGATTGTCGCTCTTTCAATGCTTATCAGCTATATCCCCGCGAGGAAAATTATTTAAAATTCAAGATTTAAAATTCAAGATTTAAGATTATAATGGCAAAAATAGAAAGATTTGAAGATTTAGAAGTTTGGAAAATTTCCCGGGATTTCGCCAAAAGCATTTATTTGGTGCTCGAAAATGATGGATTCTTACATAACTTTCGTTTCAGAGATCAAATTCGCGCTTCGGCCGGTTCTATCATGGATAATATAGCCGAAGGTTTTGAACGAGAAGGAAATAAAGAATTCATTCAATTCCTTTTTGTGCCGAAAGGATCATGTGGAGAAACGCGTAGCCAGCTATATAGAGCTTTGGATGTAGGTTACATTTCGGAGGAAGTGTTTCAACCTCTCTATCAGGAATCGGTAAGGATTTCTCAATCATTATCCGGATTCATTCAATACCTGAAATCATCCGGAATCAAAGGACCGAAATATAAATAATGGATATTCAAGATAGCGGACGATCATTCACCCAATATTAAATCTTGAATATTAAATTTTAAATAAAATCATGCATAGATTTTTGTGGAAAGGAATTATAAGAGACCGAAGCCGTAGCCTCCTGCCGGTACTCGTAGTAACGATCGGAGTCTTTGCCGTCGTCTTCTCGTACGGGTATATCCAAGGAATGCTGGATAACATGATCCGTACGACCGCCGATTTCCAAACGGGACACCTGAAAGTGGTTACCCGGGCTTATCTGGAAAATGAGGAGCAAAAACCCAACGACCTTGCCCTGCTGGGGGTAGACACTTTGCAAAAGAAACTAACGGAGGAATTCCCCGAAGTGGAATGGACACCACGCATCTTTTTCGGAGGACTACTCGACATCCCCGACAGTAACGGCGAAACCAAAGCACAAGGACCTGTCTCAGGAACAGCGTATGACTTGTTGAGCCCCGGCAGCCACGAAGCCCGACGGATCGGATTGCAACAGTCGCTCGTAGCAGGGCATGTTATACAACAGTCCAATGAGATTATTATCAGCTATGATTTTGCCGATCGCTATCAGGTGCGACCGGGCGATACGGTTACGTTCTTCGGATCGACCATGTACGGATCAATGAGTTTTGCCAACTACACGGTGGCAGGAATCGTCCGCTTTGGCATCGGCCAACTCGACCGCGGCGCCGTTATCCTCGACATCTCCGACGCCCGCCTTTTATTGGATATGGATAATGCGACAGGTGAATTATTCGGCTTTTTACCCGGCGGCCTTTATAATAAGGAACAGGCAGAACACGTAAAGGAAAGTTTCAACCGACAATATACCGACGTGACAGATGAATATGCCCCCGTTATGGTGCAACTGGCCGATCAGGATTTCATGGGACAGATGCTTGCTTATATGGATATCGTCTCGTTGGCGATGGTAATCCTGTTGGTCTTCGCCTTGGCAATCGTGCTGTGGAACGCGGGTATACTCAGTGGCATCAGGCGCTATAATGAATTTGGAGTGCGTCTGGCAATGGGAGAAGAAAAAAAGCATATTTACCGTACACTCCTGGTGGAATCTTTATTCATCGGAATCATAGGCTCGGCCATCGGTACCGCATTAGGAATATCTCTCTGCTATTACCTGCAAGATCACGGGATCGATTATAGCGCGATGATGGATAGTGTGAATATGATGATAGACCCGGTCATCCATGCCCGCGTTACTCCTGAGTTATATTTTATCGGTTTTATCCCCGGGGTCTTGTCTATGCTTATCGGTTCGGCGCTGGCGGGGACAGCTGTCTATAAACGGAATACGGCGATGTTGTTTAAGGAATTGGATTAAAAGATTTAAAATTCAAGATTCAAGATTCAAGATTTAAGATTTAAGATTTAAGATTTGTGAGATAAGAAAATTATGAAATTATGAAAAAATAAATTTATATGAGAAAGTTAATTGTATTATTATTTATAATCGCTTTTACGGTTTCTGTTTCAGCACAGGATGCGGAACAGATCATTCAGGAGGTCGATAAGAATATTTCGGCGAAAAGTCAAATCGCGGAATCGACGATGACGGTACCCGGTAAACGCAACAGCCGCACGATGACCGCTAAGAGTTACACGATAGGAGATGAGAAATCGTTCACGGAATATCTGTCTCCACCACGCGAAAAAGGCACTAAAATGTTGAAGTTGGATAAAGAGATGTGGGTCTATTCCCCTTCCACCGACCGTACCATCATGATCTCCGGGCATATGTTGCGCCAGTCGGTCATGGGCTCCGACCTTTCTTACGAAGACATGATGGAGGATCGTAAACTGACGGAGATGTACACGCCCTCCCTTGCCGGAGAGGAAACGATCGAAGGACGCAAGTGTTATGTGATTACACTGACGGCAAAAGTGAATGACGTTGCGTATCATTCTCAGAAAATGTGGGTGGACACCGAACGCTTCGTACCTTTAAAACAGGAACTTTATGCCAAAAGCGGGCAACTACTCAAACAGATCAGGTTGAGTGACATCAAACGCATTCAAAACCGCTGGTTTCCTATGAAGATGGTCTACCAAGATATGCTGAAAGACGGCAAAGGAACGGAATATAACATTACGCACATCGAATTCGACAAAGACATTCCCGCGAATGTTTTCAGCAAAGCAAGTTTGAAACAATAGAAATTTAAGATTTAAAATTCAAGATTTAAGATTATGTCAAAGATAGAGCGATTTGAAGATTTGGAAGTCTGGAAAATGGCTCGTTCCTTTTCGAAGAAGATATATTTTATATTAGAGAAAGAGTTCTTTTCGAAAGACTATAGATTGAGAGACCAAATAAGAAGTTCTGCCGGGTCAATTATGGATAATATTGCAGAAGGATTTGAACGTAGTGGCAACAAGGAATTTGTTCAATTCCTCTTTATTGCAAAAGGTTCTTGTGGGGAAATTCGCAGCCAACTATACAGGGCATTGGATATTGGATATATCTGTCAGGAAGAATTTGAACAATTATATCAGGAAGCATTACAAATATCTCAATCCTTATCCGGATTTATCAAATATCTAAAAACTTCCGAACTTCGAGGTTCAAAATATAAATAAAATCTGAATTGAAACAACGTTCGGCGAAACCAAAATCAACGTGTTCAATTAACGATCCTCGTGGCCCAATTTTGAATCTTGAATTTTGAATCTTGAATCTTGAATTTTGAAACAAACAATATGACTAAAAAAGAACAAGACATACTGATAGCCGGTAAAAAGCTATTTTTTAAATACGGACTGAAAAAAGTGACGATAGAGGAGATATGTACCGAGGCAAACGTCAGTAAAATGACGTTTTATAAATATTTCCGCAACAAAACAGAACTCGTCAAAAAGGTGTTTGACACGCTTTTCGAGGCTCGGATAGAAATTTATCTGAAAATGATGCGGTCTGACATCCCTTTTTCCGAAAAAATGAGAAAGATTCTTGAAATGAAAAGGGAAGGATCTGCCGAAATAAGCAAAGAATATATTAAGGATATACATTCCGGCAAGGAATTTTCGGCATTCTTCGACCAATGGATCCAACGTTCGATGAAAGTGGCGATCGATAGTTTCGCCGAAGCACAACAAGAAGGATACATACGAAAAGATATTAATCCGAAACTTCTGTTGGTGTGGGTAGAGAGAATGGCGGACCTGTTAAGCGATCAAAGGGTATTGGATGAATATGAAAGCCTACCCGATCTGGCGGAGGAACTGGCAAAACTGTTTCTTTATGGAATTTGCGGTGAGAGATAAATAATAAACGACAAGTCGGGATGAACAAAAAAAAGAAAATTTGTTACTGGAGTATCTTATCAGGCCTGTTGCTTGTAATTCCTTTGCAAGCGCAACAAGATAGTTTGCAAAACAAGCCCGGGCCTTCATTGCGGTTTAGCGGGCAACTGTCGGGATGGGGACAATACTCGCCCGATATTTCCACGCAGGTATGGCTGGGCGGCCGGTACATTCCCCAGGCAAACTTCGGAATTCCAATCAAAGATTCAAAGCTGATCGACTTCGAAGCGTCCGCCAATATTTTCGGGGATGTGGACATCAACTCATTCAACGACTTTTCCCCTGAAGGGAACATCAAGCCTTACCGGGCATGGGCCCGCTATTCATCCACAAGAGCGGAGGTACGACTGGGATTGCAAAAAATCAATTTCGGATCGGCGCAGATGTTTCGACCGTTAATGTGGTTCGACAGCATGGATCCGCGCGATCCGCTGCAACTCACCGATGGTGTCTGGGGAGGCCTATTTAGATACTACTTTCCGAATAATACCACCTTCTGGCTATGGTCGCTCTACGGCAACGTTAACCGTAAAGGGTGGGAAATACTACCTTCCTCCAATTCGTTTCCCGAAATAGGCGGAAGAACCCAGATACCGATCCCCAACGGAGAAGGAGCGCTGTCGTATCATTTCCGAAAAGCGGATGCAAGCCTTTATGAGTTCAAAGAGATAGCCGAAAACCGCTTCGGTCTTGATGTGCGGCTCGATGTAACCGTAGGACTCTGGCTGGAGACCTCATGGACATACCTGAATCACAACATAGGCGAGTTCACCAACCAGCAGATGATGACGCTGGGAACGGATTATACCTTCGGTATAGGAAATGGATTGAATACAACGTTCGAACAATTTTTTTATTCTTACAGTGAAAAAGGAATCGATCCGGACAATGCGCTTAATTTCTCCGGCCTCAGCCTCTCCTATCCACTCACGATGTTCGACAATTTTAGTGCGATGGTCTATTACGACTGGAAAAACCGGCATCTTTACAATTTCCTCCACTGGCAACGACAACTGAATCATTTGACTTTCTACCTGATCGGGTACTGGAATCCCAGACAATACGCCATACCGTCACAAATGGGTGCATCCGACCGTTTCGCAGGGAAAGGACTCCAATTTATGGTGGTGTGGCATCACTAACTAAGATTGATCATCGATCAACGATCTGCTCTATTATTAAAATAAGGAGGGGAAACCCCAAATCTGAAATCTTGAATTGTAAAAAATAATTGAAAAGTAGTCCACTAAAATAATTGAAAAGGTTACCACC
>NZ_CALNAT010000109.1 GCF_937873925.1 uncultured Proteiniphilum sp.
TCCTTATTACCACAAAGAGAGGGAGTAACCAGAAAGTGCAGACGACCTATTCCGGACAGGCTTCAGTACAAGCAATGAGTGAAAAATTCCAGATACTTGGAGTTCAGGAGTTCATGGATATGCGGAACAGACAGTACTATGAAAACTATCTTGCAAATAACGGATTGGGAATCTATGCAGATTACATTAAACCAAATGAAAATTCCCCTGTATTCGTTCCTCATTATACAAATGATCAGATCTTAAGAGCTCAGGAAACCAATTGGCTCGATCTGGTAACCCGTACCGGCTTTATGCAACAGCATAATATTCAGGTTGCCGGAGGTAGTAATCATAGTAGATATCTGGTTTCATTGAATTATATGAAGCAAGCCGGTATAATTAAGAGAAATGACGTACAACGTGTTTCCGGGCGTATAAATTTCGATCAGGATTTCGGTAAATATGTCACAGCCGGTTTAACGATGACATATTCTCAGAATAAGTTTGACAATGTCCCTTTGGGTTCTCATTCAGGAGAATATGCGGGTATTATAGCTTCTGCCGTAAGAGCTAATCCGGACAATCCTGTTTATGACGATAACGGGAATTACTATCTGGATCCGTTGCGCTCTTACGCTCCCAACCCGGTTTCATTACTTGAATATAAAGATTTGTCAGTAAATGATCGTTTGCTGGCTAATACACATGTGACATTAAAACCGATAGAAGGGTTGGAGGTAAAGGGCCAGTTAGGAGTTGACAGGCGTTTCCAGAAGCGTTCTTCTTATATCCCTAAAACAACTGTGGAGGGACAACGTAACAATGGTTCGGGACGAATTGCACAAACCGATGCCGCAGACTATCTTTTAGACCTTAATGCGACATACACCAGGGATTTTGATGAACACAAAATAAAAGGTTTGGTTGGATACGCGTTTCAGGAATATAATGGAGAGAGTTTAAGCGGCATGGCAAGGGACTTTCTTACAGATGCATTCTGGTATCATAATTTAGGTGCAGGTTCCAGTGAGCGGCAGTCAGTTGGTTCCGGAGCATACAAACGTTCAATCGCTTCGTATTTCGGTCGTGTCAATTATAATTATAAAGACCGTTATCTGGTTGAAGCTACTTTACGTGCAGACGGTTCATCTAACTTTACTCCCGAGAACAGATGGGGATATTTCCCTTCCGCATCGTTAGGATGGATATTTACAGAGGAAGATTTTATGAGAAATACAGGTTCATGGCTGTCTAATGGTAAATTCCGTATTTCATACGGTGCTACAGGGAATGAGAATGTAAGCTATGGACTTCAGAATACCTATTCGATCAATTGGAGAAACTTTGTTTTTGGTGATTCTGAACACAAAGGGGCCTATGTAAGCGCTATGGGGAATAAAGACCTTACCTGGGAAACGACTACAGAGTTTAATGTGGGACTGGATCTCGGATTTCTGAACAGAAGGATACAGGTTACAGCGGAGTACTTTAACAGGCAGGTAAGCGACATGTTGCAATGGGGTAAACCGATACCTTCCTATAACGAGGTTACATCGATAGTGGCCAATGCCGGTGAAGTAGAAAGTCAGGGATATGAATTGACATTAAATACGGCCAATATCACCAATAAGGATTGGAAGTGGAATACGACTTTGACTCTGTCCCATTATGAAGATAAATGGAAAGAGCGTCCTGCATTTATCGCGATGAAGCCATACCAGTCGAATAACGATCCGTTCAATGCCTGGTGGACATACGAGGCGGTAGGGATCATGCGTCCGGGTGATCCCGTACCTGAGGCTCAAAAGGATCTGCTACCGGGAATGGTTATTTTGAAGGATCAAAATGATGACGGTGTGATAGATGATGAAGATATGGTATATCAGGGAAGCGGGGCGCCAAGATTATACTTTGGATTTAACAATGAAGTGAAGTATAAAAATTTTGATTTCTCCATTTATCTCTATGGGGAATCCGGCCAGGCCAAAGGAGCAAGTTATCTGGAACAATGGACATTTATGGATACGAATCAGGTAATCAATGTTGCTGCATGGGCGAACAAGTCTTTCAGCAGCACGAACCTGAATGCTGATCATCCTACTTTCCTGAAGCAGGGAACATATGGCTGGGGTGATTATTATGTAAGTAATATTTATTACATACGTTGCGGTAGCATCACTTTAGGATATACGATTCCGGTAAAGTTGTTACAAAACGTACGGGTCTATACTAATATAAACAACCCTTTTGTGATTACAAACTGGAAAGGACTGGATCCTGAAACCGATAACGGGCCTTATCCTTATCCTAATATCAGGTCGTTAGGTATGGGAGTAAATATAACATTCTAAATAAAATAATCGTATGAAGAAAATATTAAACAAGTTTATCGTAGTGATTTCCGTTGCAGTTATGTTAACAGGTTGTCAACTCGATAGCGGTCTTTACAGTGAGATAGGTGAGGGTATGGGATTCCCGGCCAATGCGGAAGATGCAACTGCCCTTGTTACGGGAACATGTTATACCATATTTTCCCCATGGGGTATTTTTTATCCTGATGCAGGCTATTTTACTAACTCGGAAATGGTAACGGATATAGGTGAGAACTCATGGGGATGGACTACTGTATATAATTCGTATGAAGCGGATGACTGGCATATTGATTCAGGTTCCAGAAGTCAATACCGTTCATATAATTATATCTCTATGATGACAATGTCCATCCATAAGATCTCAAATATTGAGATGAACGAAAACCAGAAAGAACAGCTTATTGCGGAACTCAAGTGTGGCAGAGGTTTTCTTGCATTTATCCTTTATGATTTGTATGGTCCTATTCAAATTGCTGATCTGGAAACATTGCTATCGCCAAGGGATGAAAAACTGATACCCAGAAGAACGGATGCGGAAATGCATGAGTTTATTGAAACCAACCTGTTGGAAGCGGCTGAAATATTGCCTTACAGTTATAGTTCTTCCGATTATGGACGTTTCACCAAAGGATTGGCAAACACTGTTCTATTGAAATTTTACATGCTTACCGGACAATGGGAAAAAGCGGAAGCAATAGGTCGTGAATTAACAAAGCCTGAATATGGTTATAAATTAGTGGAAGACTATAATGCGTTATTTGATCTGGCTACGGAAAAAAATACGGAAACCATTTTTGCCGCAACCGCGAAAGCCGGTGTAATAGAACATAAATGGCATGCACATGCTTTGCCGTCGGATTATCCGTCTCCTTCAGGAAGAACGATCACTAAATGGGGCGGATTTAAGGTAGCCTGGCCATTCTACGAAACTTATGAACCGAATGATAACCGATTGGGAAGACTTGTAGGGGAATATACCGGAACTGAAGGTGTACTGCACAACAAGAAGAATGACAGAGATAGCGGAATACAAGGCGCTCTGTACAAAGGCGCTGTTCCTCAGAAGTTTGGTATGGAAGGTGTTGTAGGGGAAAACTGTGAAATAGATATACCTGTCTATCGCTATGCGGACGTTATAACCTTGTTGGCAGAAGCTATTGTCAGGAATGGTAATAGTGTAAGCCAGGAAGCGATTAACCATATGAATGCTGTCCGTAACCGGGCAGGATTAAACTCTTATATAATGGCGGATTTTCCCAATGTGGAAACTTTCCTGGATAAACTGTTATTAGAACGCGGTCATGAGTTTTATTACGAAGGCGTACGCCGCCAGGATTTGATCAGGCATGGTCAATTCATTGATGCTGCCGTTAAAAAAGCAGAATATGAAGGACAGCCTACCGGAAAAATCACAACAATGGTTGACGGAAAGTATAAATATGAGAGATTCCCGATACCTCCCAGTATTATATATGAATCCCAGGGTCTTGTAGAACAAAATCCGGGTTATTAATTAAAAAAAAATTAATACAATGAAGAAATATAGCATATATTTAATGATAACCGCTGTGTTATATATATTCTCTTCCTGCCAGGAAGATTACGGTTACAGGGTTGAAGTGCCCGTATCGGATATAACATTGGCATTACCGGAGAAAGATGCCGGGATAGACCTTAATGAAATGTCTATTGACGAATATACATTCTCCTGGAATGAAACTATTGAAGGAGGAACGACTCTCGTCCTGAGCGGCAGCGATGTTTTGCTGAATCCTGTTTATTTTAAGGCCGGAAATACTAAATCCTATTCAATTAAGGCTGAATTGCTGGATCAGATCACTGCCGAGTTCGGCATCGAGAACGGAAGAACAGGAACAGTTTACTGGGCGGTAAAACCGACTGATCATATTGGAATTGCAGCCTTGGAGATCAGGCCCTTGAATGTGAAACGTCTGATATCCAGATTACTTCTTCCGGAGAATCAGAAACTTGTAGCATTAGACAGTGACAGGCCTGCACTGCCGGTTAGTTTTGCCTGGGATACGGAAGGAGAAGATCCGGCTACAGCGTATTCTATTGTTTTCTCGAATAATAATGAGATGACGGGAGAAGTGGTAACCTACGATGTGGGCGCTGTAAACAGTGCAGGTATTACCAACAGTCAATTGCAGGATGTATTTATCAAATATTCAAGCCATCCGTTCAAATCAATGCGTTTGTATTGGAACATTAAGAAGACAGAAGAGAATGAATATTTATCCCGTTCCTCTTCTTCCATAGAGGTGAATCCGATGATGATCTACAAAGATGTGCGCGGCGATGAGGAAATTACCTATAAGGTGGCTAAAATTTCATACAGAGACGGACGGGTGCAATATTGGCTGGCAGAAAACCTGCGTACCGGGAAATATCCCGACGGGTCGGATATCGAGGAAGCTAACTATATGTTTGCGCCGCCGCATCTTTATACGGAAGGACAGGTAAGAGCCTTCGGAGGATATTATCGTCCTAACCCGACCATGTTCCAGAAACTTCCGGCTGCAGGTTGGAGAATACCGACTGTCACGGAATGCAGGGAATTATATGAAGAAGCACTTGCACAGGAAGGAACCTATAATGTATTGAGAGATCCTCTGTTCTATAATTACGAACCTACACAGTCAGATCCTAAAGTCAACAAGTGGAAACTGGGACTGGTGACCGCAGGTCAACAGCAAGGGGAGGACAAATCAATAACCAATACTACATTCTCATATATGATGGCCACAGGGATCGGGGAGAATACCCACCGTGCGGCTATGCTCGACCATTTTGCCATTTGGGAAGTGTGGGCCGTAGGAGCGAATGTAAGGCTCATATATGACAAATAAGTAGAGGTATTATTCAAATTAAAAAGAGATAAACGATGCGTCATATTACATTATTTTCAATTTTAATTATATGCATGTCGATGTTGTCGGTACTGTCCTGTGCCGACGACAAGGCGACATTCCCGGTATGGGAGTATGAAGGGGAACGCGGAGAAGATTCTGAAAACCCCGGAGAACCTGAAGAGGTCGGTCCGCTTACCAGTATAAAAGCTATCCGTAATCCTGAAAGAGGATATAACCTGGAAAGTAACTATTTTTCCCATAATCTTCGGAACCCCTGGCACAATGTATCTTTTCCCAGTCTTTGGATTCCGGAGATAGCAACAATGAACAATGCGTTGCCGGATAGTCTTACGCTGACCCAGCTTACATTTTACCTGAGCGATTTTGTAGGGAAAGATATTTCCCAAGGGGCTTTTGATAACATGCAGCGGGTATTTGACGATGCCAAGGAATTGGGATATAAGATACATATTGTTTTTGCTTATGACTATGATCCATATGCTACGGATGCGGAATTTGAAGATGTTTTTCGTCATCTGGAGCAATTGAAACCTTTTATCCGGGACAATATAGGAATTATAGATCTTTGGAGAATGGGTTTTATTGGAGCATGGGGTGAAGGGAACCAGTCTCCGATGAGTACTGATTGGGATAATAAAACCAAGCTGGTAAAAGGTATCCTTGATGCTTATCCTGACAGGTTTATGGCCCTTCGCTATCCGAGTCATCTGGCAAGATTTATAGAGCGTGGGTTGGGTGATGAGTATGTGAAACGGGTAGGATACACCAATGATTATTTCACTGCTTCGGAACATCCGGCAGCTCCCGGCAATGATTACACATTTGGGTCGGCAGATTACGCCCAGGTTATGGAGAAAGGACCTTACGTGAAAGTTGTCGGAGAAATTCCATATGATGAAGATACTCAATGGGGATTGGATTTTCTTATATCGGTTCCGAACTCAATCCGTGCATTGAAGGAGCATCATTACAGCGCATTTGACGTAACTCAAAACAATGCGTTGAATTTTGCGAACTGGAAAAGATATGAATTGACACCTGCTGCCCTGAAGGAAAAGAATGTGCTTTTCGATGAAAGCTATTTCCGTAGCGATGAAGGAAAATTAGTGGCCCGTTCGGCATACCAGTTTGTCAGGGATCATTTGGGATACCGGTTGTATATGGATAAGGAAGACAGTAAGCTTGAAGTGACGGGAGGAGAGCTCAATTATGATATAACAGTCTATAATACGGGATTCTCCACTATCCTTAATCCCCGCCCGATAAAACTCGTTTTTGTTGACGGGCAGGATAACATGGCTCAGATCGTAGATCTGGATAATGTGGATCCAAGAACATGGCAACCATGTGATCCTCAATTGAATGATTTTAAACAGATATATCACAATATCAAAGGTAACGTACCTGTTTCTTTGTCTGGAAATTACAAAGTCGGTTTATGGATGCCTGACCCGACAGATGAACTGGAAGAGATAGCCGATTTTTCTATCATATTCGCTAACACGGAAATCATCCACACTGAAAAGCATCGGATAAGTATAATAGGTGAGGTTAATTTCTAATGTACTTTTTATAAAACGGCATACGGATTTTTCAGGGATTCTCTTGTAATGTGTGCCGTTTTATTTTTTAGTAACCACATATATAGGATTATGAGATTCGAGTTGATATTCATATTTATTTTTTATCTGTTGTTTATTCCCGGTGAATCCACTGCCCGGAATCAGAAAAATACAACGGAAGCAGCCAAAGATATTGTGAAGATTGCCCCGTTACGCAATCCTGACAGAGGTTTTCATTTGGAGTCAAACTATTTTGCCCATGATATGACGAATCCATTCAGAAAAAACGAAATATTTCCAAATGGATTTATTGAAGCCCGGGAAAAGGCTTTTGATTCTGAATCCGAGAATCTGACATTATTACAATTGTATGTTTATCTTACCGAATGGGTGGATAAAGATATTTCACAGGAAGGATTGGAAAACATACAAGTCATATTCGATGAGTTGAAAAAACACGGGTATAAAGCTATCTTGAGATTTGCTTATAATTGGAAAGGTCTGGATGCTTCGGGTGGTGAATCGGAAAAGTGGATCTTACGGCATATAGATCAGCTGGAACCTTTACTGGAAAAAAACAGGGGGTTAATAGCCACGATACAGATCGGATTTTTAGGAGCATGGGGAGAATGGCATACCACCCCTTTGCAGAACGACTTTACCGCAAAAAGTAATATTGTAAACGCCTTGTTAAAAGTATATCCGGAACCCTACAGTATTCAGATCAGGACCCCCGATCATAAGAACAGGCTGAATTTAGACAATGAAAAAGATAAAACACGTATTTCATACGCCAATGATTATTTTACGGCTGGCGAGCATAGCCACGCCCCGGGAAATGATTTCGTCCCGGGTAGTCAGTGGTACAGGCAGATTGAGAGAGAGTCGCCTTGGTTCTTTATGAGCGGGGAGATTCCCTACGACGAAAACACCGAATGGGGTTTGGCAGCACTCATCGATCCGGAAACTACACTCAGGATACTAAGAGACCATCACTACTCGGCCTTTGACCTCACTCAGAATTATCAATTGAATATCAAATCATGGAGAAATATAAAAGTATATCCGGAACTACTTGTAAAAAACAATATATTATTTTCGGAAGATTATTTCATGGATGAAAAAGGGAACAGAGTGAATAGGTCGTTCTTCAACTTTGTGAGGGACCATCTTGGCTATCGGCTCAATTTAACCGGCTCTTCCCTGAAAACAAAAAGCAAAAAGCTATTGTATGACCTGGAATTTACAAATACAGGTTTTGCAGCGCCGGTTAATTCTAAACCTGTTTACCTGGTGTTTATTGATGAGAGTAACAATGTAAAAAGAGAGGTAAGGATCAATGCTGATCCCCGGGATTGGCAACCCTATGATTTCAATAAGCAATCATACCAACCTTTAAGACATCGTTTGACAGGTGATATCCCTGTCGATCTGGCAGGAAAATACAGGGTCGGGATCTGGATGCCGGACCCGGATAAATCTTTACAATACAATGGTGTGTATGACGTAAAATGGGTTCCCAATAAGAATCTCTCACAATGGTATGATAATGATGGAAAATATGCGGTAAATATCATTGGAGAAGTTGTCTTGTAGCATCCAATCTGAATTACTCGTAAAATTTGAAACAGTTTCTTAGTGATCAATAGAAAATGGAGGAGTTATGAAAAAGCGTACAGGATTTATTTTATTCATT
>NZ_CALNAT010000110.1 GCF_937873925.1 uncultured Proteiniphilum sp.
GAAGAAAATAGAACGTTCCGGCAAGAGGGTCTTCAGCGGTTATTATTCCTTTCACCTGGAAAATATCTCCCGGAAAAACTTCAGCAATGCTATCCACTCCATTTTCGAAAGTTATCAGGGGATTGGATATTTTGTTTTCACATGCTGTCCATAACACAATTGTAAGGACGGAAAGAAAAATTAAAATTCTATTCATTGTATCTGTATTTTTTAATTTCGTTTGCATTGAAAGTTTCACTATTTCAGTTCCAGAATAGTAATAATCGGCAAATGGTCGGACGCTTGTGTGTCGACAACCTGATGTGAGACTACTGAAAAATTTTGTATCGGACGGTAAAGAATAAAATCAATTTCGCGATTCGGTTTGTTAGACGGAATCGTCAGGCAATTTGTGGTACACGTCTTTTTAAAACCAAAATCGAAAAACGACTGTATTGTTTTATTACCGGGAACAGCGTTGAAATCTCCTCCAAAAATAACGGGAGCTGTCGAGTTGGAAAGAATCCGATTGATTTCGGGGACTTGCAGATCCCTGTTTTCCTGGGTTAGTTCCAAATGCGTATTGGCAATCATAATCTTTTTCTCATTTACTGTAATGGTTGCAGTAAGCAGAATCCGGTAGCTGACATACACATCCGGACCCAGATCCACACGCGGTAAATCGTGCCGCTGTGAATCAAACAATTGATATCTGGATAAGATACCCAGCCCGGATTCTCCTCCCTGATAATCAATCGCCTTCCCATAGAAAGTATAAGGCATATTCGTCTTAGACGATAACAAGGCCAATTGATCCACTTTTCCGCTCCGGGTAGTATTCCGGTCGAGCTCTTGGAGGAAAACCACATCGGGTTTTATCTCATTGATAACTGCTGCAACAGCATCGACATCCGGGGTAGTACTATTTATAGCAGAACAATATTTCACATTATAACTCATCACTGTAACGCTATTGTCAGGTTTTTGCGTATTCCAACCGGGATCGTCAATTCCTGTATATTTTTTTTCACAGGCTATCGCTACGAGAAGCAACGTGAACAACAACAAAACGGATATATATACTCTTTTCATTTTTTATTCCTCCCATCCCGGATTTTGTCCCAAGTCAGGATTTTTAATCCTTTCGGCATAAGGTACCGGCCATAGATAATGTTTATTCGGATCAAAGTGGTCTATTCCACCTTCAGCAACCGATTTCTCATAAACAATATCGCCAAATTCGTCCACTCCGCTTGCTTCGAAAGGGTTTTTGCCCAAATCATTCAAACATACCTGCAAGCTGGGGCCGACCATGGCTTTTCCTAAAAACTTTTCTCCTTCTTTCCATCGTAAAACATCGAAATAGCGCATTCCGTCCATCGACATCTCTACCCGTCGTTCACGATGAAGTTCCGTTTCGAGGTCCATACCCCAGGCTGCCAGTTCATCCAGTCTCAGAGGATGCATTTCTACCCTGTTCCGCAATTGATTGATCGTCTGGTCAATCTGTGCTTGAGTAAGTGTTCCCCCTTGTATATTGAATAAAGCTTCAGCGTAGATCAGCAATACTTCTGCATAACGAATTACATTGATATTATTATGGTCTCTGTTGGTTGCACCCGCTAATTCCGGGGAATTATATTTTTTAAAATAGAATCCGGTCAATCCGTTGGCTCCATTTCGGTTGTTGTTTTGCAAAACCGCAAAACGCGGCAATTGAAATATTGGGTTAGAGATGTTGTCGTCAGGATCTCCATCGTCGCCTCCCGGCCATTCATCTCCAGGAGTATAAAGTGTCATAGCCATACGCGGATCGCGGTCTTTAAAATAATCGGCATAATGTTGTTCGGGATAAATATATAAACCGGAAACCGTTACATCCGTTTGCTTATAATATTCCAGCCCCGTTTTCGCCGGTTTGCCGTCAGTACATAAATACGCGTCGACCAATCGTTTGGAAGGGTTAAAACGTATATAATCAACGGGTGTGCAAGTGTAGTTAGTGAAATTGTTCATACGCACATCTTTTACATAAAGACTGAATATAATGACTTCCTTATTGGCAGAATTCACTTCGGAATTACCGGTAAGTTGATACAGTTCTCCATAATCGGGATACAGTTCATAAGGACTATTATCCATAATCTCTTTTGCCGTGGAGGCAGCCAATTCCCACATTTCATTCTGCAGGGCAATACGGGCTTTCAATGCCAGAGCGCCCCATTTATTAATACGCCCCAGATTGTCTCCGGCCGGGATTTCCGGGCCTAATTTACTTACCGCCCAGTCTAAGTCGTCAAGAATAAACTGAATAACTTCACTTCGTGATGTCCGTGGCCCATAGGCTTCTTCAGAGGTGATCACTTTGGTAATAAGAGGTACATCTCCCCAATAAGAAGTCAGCCAAAAATACTGCAAGGCACGGATCACCTTCGCTTCAGCAGCATAGACGTCTTTTATACCCTGGGATATTTCAGCTTCATTATAATGATCCAGAAAGTTATTACAAGTGAAAATATGGCTATATGTATAATTCCAAAAAGAGCTGATCGGAAAGCCGTCTAAAGCCGTATGCCGCCCGCCGGGAACTTTACTCAATCCACTCGATAAATCGCCCCAAACCACATCGTCGCCAAAAACACTGGGGTAGGTAATCAGTTCATACTGGAATCCGTCATAGCAAGGATAGAGAGCAGCTCGTAACTGGTCTTCCGTTTTCCAGTATGTACCGTGTGTAACGGTATCGAGCGGATATTTGTCCAAAAAACCATCATCACAGCTCAAGGAAAACGAGAGCAGTACAAAAAGAAAATATTTTAAATTCGTCATTTTATTCATAGTTTTATCCATTAATATCATTAAAAACCGAGTTGAACACCGATAGCATACGTTTTTAATTGCGGGTAAGCATCTCCGGAAGTTTCTCTGACTTCCGGATCGAATCCGCCAAAATAATTCGTCAAGGTAAGTAAATTGTCAATTGTTACATATACCTTTAAACGATCCACGTTCATCTTATTTATCAAAAATTTGGGTACGTTATAGCCGAATTGAATATTTTTCAATCGTAAATAGGAAGCATCTTCCAACCAATAATCCGAAAAAATGATATTATGATTGGGTTGGTAATACATACGGGGATAAGAAGCGTCCGGATTATTAGGTGTCCATCGATCGAGATGGGCTTTTTTGGGAATGGAGTAATCATTGATAAAAGCATGCCGCGCCTCTTCACTCAGGTAGCCGTTAACTTTTCCGACTCCTTGCAAATAGAAAGAAAAATCGAAATTTTTCCATTCTATGAATCCTCTTAATGAGTAGGAATAACGGGGATAAGGATTTCCAAAAACCACCTTGTCATAATCATCAATTTTACCGTCCGGTTCACCCTTCTCTCCACTAATATCGCGGTAAATTATATCTCCGGGTTGAATAATGGCTGCATAACTGCTGATAACGGGAAATTTGGGATTTTCATACTGCTGTGTAAATTCATTATAGGATTCAAAATCGATTATTTGAGCCAATCCATCTGTCAAATATCCGTAATAAGCATTAATCGGATCACCTACCCGACGGATATTATTTCCTAAAGAAGGAGCACTATTTCCCAAATCAGTTATTTCGTTTTTGGTGTCCGAAAGATTGGCCGTAAAACCATAATAAACCTGTCCTATTTTATCACGCCAGTTTAAACTTAGTTCCCATCCCTTATTTTCGATCGATCCTATATTCTCAAAAGGGAGGTTGTCCGTTGCGGTTATGCCGATTACAGACGGATAAATCGGTTTCAGTAGAGCATTTATATTTGTTTTTTTAAACCAATCGAACGAAAGATCGAGCCGATTGCTCCATAATACCAAATCAACGCCGATATTGAACATCCGAATAGTTTCCCATTGAATATTTTCATTAGCCAAAGCATTTTGTTTAAAGCCTACATTTTCTTTATTACCGATAGGATAAGCCTTTTCTACACGTTCAATTTCGGTTAGATACGGATAATAATTACTACTGATACTCTGGTTTCCTAATTCGCCCCACGAAGCGCGTAATTTCCCCGAATCTAAAATCTTTCTGGAAAAATTCATAAACCCTTCCTCGGAAAACCGCCAGCCCCCTGAGAAAGAAGGGAAGGTTCCCCAACGGTTATTTTTTGAAAACCGGGAAGTACCGTCATAACGGACATTCGCCTCAACCAGATATTTAGAAGCGAAATCGTAATTCACTCGTCCAAAATAAGAACGCAAAGCCCAATGCTCTTCGGTCCCGCTGTTACGGATATTTTCCGTACCGGCATCAATTACCTCAATTCCATCGAGTAAGACTTTTTGCCGGGAAGCGCTTAAATAAGGTGTATTGGCCCATTCCTGCGAAAAACCGGCAAGGAATTTTAACTCGTGTAGGGAGAGTTGTTTTTCATAGTTCAGGGTAGTATTGAACGTTTGGGTTACCGTATTAAAGTGGGATTCCGAAATCGTATTCACTGCCTGGTCATTTCCCGTATGAGGAGTCCCGTCGGCTAAAAAGCGAGGCATGGTAGGACTCCAGTCTTTTACATTCCGTGTGTAGTAATTGTAGGCATACTGGGCGTTCACATTCATTCCGTCAATCAGACGAAGCGTAGCATTAAGATTGCCATTGAAGGTTCTGGAATAATTTTTGGTATATCCGGATTCATAAGCCACTCTTACGGGATTGGACACCGATCCGTATGACCAATAAGGGGAATCTTGCCAGTTACCATCTTCGGTAGGGAGTTGCCATTTAACCGGCAACAAGGGAGAAATGCGTTGAACCAGGCGGAATATGCCCGCTGTTCCGGAACCACCCGCATCTTTACGGTAGAAATCAATAAAACTTATATTGCCGTCAATACGTAAGCGGTCGGCTAAATCCGTGATTAACCGAAGGCGCGTATTATGCCGATGGGAAGCATACGGATCAGCGACAATTAGGCCGGTCTGGTCCAGGAATCCGTAAGACATGTAATAAGAAGTGTGTGCATTCTGACCGTTGATATTGATATTATGACTTTGCTGAGTTGCATGTTCCTTATAAACTTTACCCACCCAATCGGTGTTGGAATAATCATTCGGGAAATTTTTGGAGTCATATTTCATGAATGCATCTTCCGTATAGGGAATTGCCACCCCTCGGGCACTGCGTGCTTCGTTAGACAATGTCATATACTCACGCCCGTCAACCAATTCGGGCAATGACGTCGGAGTTTGAATACCTACATAACCGGAATAATTTATCACCGGTTTTCCTTCATTTATCCCTTTTTTAGTAGTAATCAAAATAACACCGTTGGCTGCACGTGCCCCGTAAATAGCTGAAGAGGCTGCATCTTTCAGTACAGTTACACTCTCAATATCGTCGGGATTGACCAGATTAATATCTCCTCCTGCAACACCATCAATTAATATCAGCGGAGTTGTTTGGCTGTGAATCGTATTTACTCCCCTGACCAATACATCGAGTCCGGGACTTCCCGGTTGACCCGAAGAGGACGTAATGGTAACGCCGGGCAACATACCCTGTAGCCCAGCGCCAACAGTGGCAATCGGCCGATTTTCCAATACATCGCCTTGAACGGACGAAATAGATCCCGTAATATTTATCTTTTTCTGTATCCCATACCCAACAACAACCACTTCCTCAAGTAATTCGGAATCTTCTCCGAGTATGACCTCTATCGTATTCCGGCCGTTTCGTGGAATTTCCTGGGCAGTATATCCGATATAGGAAAATATGATAACCGCATTGGCAGGAACGGATAAAGAGTACCGTCCGTCTATATCGGTCACGGTTCCCTTGGAAGTGCCTTTCTCTACAATATTTACACCGATAAGGGGTTCGTTTTGAGCATCCGTTACACGTCCTGAGAGAACAGATACCTGTTGTATTTGTTCCGGTTCGGGAGCCGCCTGCTTGTTACGGACAACGAGATAATGATTGTCGTTCCTTTTCTCGTACGTAAATTTAGATTGGCTCAATGATTTGTACAACCACTCTTCCATATTATTGGTTTCGGCATCGAATGCCGGAGCTTCCTCATTCTGAATTTCCGTGGCATTATATGATACGGATTGTCCTGTAGTTTTTCCTATTTCATTGAGTCGTTCCATTCTGTGGAGCATCGATTCGGCAGGAAAACTTCCGATATTTTGTACGGTAGCAGACAAATTTCCAATATTCACCCAACACAATACCGCAATTGAGAGGGTGATCCTGCGCATTTTATCCATTTTCATTCCCATAATTTTGTATTATTTAATCAATTCAACTGTATTGTTATTTCTTTTATAATGAACATTGTATAGTTTGCATATCGTAGTAAGTACTTCTTCCTGCGGCGTATTTAAAGTGAAAGAGGTAACGATTTTTTCGTTATGATTCACCACATTCCCATAGATCAGGTTGATATTAAAGGCCTGCTTCAGCCTGAAAGCAACTTCTATGATGTTTGCTTCCTCCAGCACAATTGTTCCCGACCGCCATGCAGAAATATTCCGGGCATCTGTTTTGCCTGCAACAAATTCGTTATTCCTGTTTTTGACAGACACTTTATAATTGGGATCCAGTATAATTGTATTCTCTTTCTTATCATACACTTGTACGCGGCCTGTATTGACCGAAATCACCTGTTCTTCCAGTTCGGCGTACGCTCTTATATTGAAAGAAGTACCCAATACCTGTGTACTGATCCCATTGGGCGTGTGAACGATAAAAGGTCGATTTACCTCTTTCTCCACATTGAAGAAGGCTTCCCCTTCTTCCAGCCATATTTCGCGGGTATGGGCATTAAACCGCCCCTGTCGCAGGCTGATGGTTGTTCCCTGATTGAGGAAAACGGTAGAGCCGTCGGCGAGTATGATCCTTTTCATATCGTTACCGGTTATAAATTGTTTTTCAATCGCGGAAAATTCCGCCGGTATCTGTGCTGTATTTATAAAAGACGGATCTTTGGTAAACGGGGTTGTCAACAGGATGATGATAAAAGCGATTGCGGCAGCACTGCTTCCGATAAATAAGGGAATATGCCGGATGGCTATGCCGTTTTTTCTTTCGGGATACCGGGATGTTCCTATTTTCTTCATGATTTGCTTCCGGTTCCTTCTGATGGCTTTCTTTAATTCCTTGTCTGTTAATCTTCGTGTGTTCTTTGCCGGATCATAAGACTTCTTTAACAACTCAATTACATTTTCCTCTTTTTGAGTAATTTCATTGTTATGAATGCGTTGCAGGAAATATCTCAATAAAAGATTTTTTTCATCGTTCCGCAACTTTTTTTCAGGTAGTTTATCTTTATCCATATTCTTTTTATCGCTTCTTTTCTATATATATTACGAAATCAGATACTCATTTTTCCCTGATTTTTTAGTTAATAAAATATAAATGATTTTTTGAATTATTACATAATGCCTATTATTGTGATGATTATAGATCAACCGTTTTTCGATGAGTGAAAAAATAGTAATATTTTTGTAATTTTTTCGTAGTTAAAACTTAATGCGGTTTATCTCCTTTTTTATGGATGAAATGATGTTTCTTTGTAATGAAATCAGATGCAGGTAAAGGAGACCACATGGTAAAAAAAACAGATTATTCATTGCTCAGGTTAATTTCGGAAAAGAATCAAAAAGCTTTCGCTTTATTCTATGACCGTTATATCAAACTGATTTATAAGTTTGTTTATCAAGCATTGAACGATCAGGAACAAACGGACGATCTTATTCAGGAATTTTGGATGAAGGTGTGGGAAGATCCCTCTTTTTTGAGATGCAATGAGCAGGAGTCGGTGCAATCCTATATGCTGCAAAATCTTCGTTTCAGGGTACTGGATGTGTATCGGGAAACATTGAGAAATATGATTTCCCTTGATCAATTGGAAGAGAATATGGCGCTTAACTATCATGACATTACGGAAGAACTGGATGAAAAAGAGTTATTATCTGTAATTCGCGAAGCATTGAATAAACAACCCTATGTAGTGCGGAAAACATTCTGGCTCCGGATCAATGACTGGTCGGTGGAAGAAACGGCGAAAGTATTGTCCGTGAGTAAAAAAACAGTGTATAATAAATATTCGGAATCATTATCAATTGTAAGGTCACACCTGAAAAACAATCATCCCGAACTGATTGAGGATTTTAATTCGGCTGTAACCGGCAAAAAAATATTTTCACTACGCACCCTCTTTTTCTGACAATGGCTATTTCCTTTATTCCTCTAATTTTAATGAACCTTTATCGTTGTATCTTTGTTCGGATAAGAATATACGATCAAAAAAGAACAATATGAAGAAATATATCGGAGCTCATATCAGTGCGTCGGGCGGTGTGGAGAATGCGCCCCTGAACGCGCACGCCATCGGGGCAAAAGCATTCGCTTTCTTTACCAAGAACCAACGCCAATGGTTTGCCTCCCCCTATACGGCACAGAACATCGATCTCTTCAAATCACGTTGTGAAGAACTGGATTATTCACCCGATCACATTCTTCCGCACGACAGCTATCTT
>NZ_CALNAT010000111.1 GCF_937873925.1 uncultured Proteiniphilum sp.
CAAAAAGTCCTCCTCATTTATCCTCCAGGCAAATGCTCCTGAAGGGAAATAAGAGAATTTATTTCCTGGTGGGAATTTAGAAGATCCATCTGCACGAAAACTTGCGGTAAATAAATATTTATTCATTAAGGTATAGTTAATACGGCCTAAATATGACATCAAAGAATAATATGAATAAGAATTATTTGGTGGTAGAATGTTTGCACCAAACTTCAAACTTTCTTCTTTCAGATTTTCTAACTCTAATCCCGTAGTAGAGGTGCTGAGATTGTCAAATATTGTACGCTGAAAAGTAATACCACCTAACACATTTATGTCATGTATTTTTCTCAAATTTCGCGTATAGTTCACTGTATTCTCATTCAATAAATTGGTAGTTCGAGTGGTACCGTGAGTAGCCCTCCCTTTATCTACGCGCCCCATGCCGGATGTAGAAGGATAAAAATTCTTACTTTTTGCATCTGTCATATATCCGCCTATAGTCGAACGAATCGTCCAATACTTCGTGGGAGTCATAATCACATAAGCATTTCCTTGTGTCCTTCGAGCATCCGTCCTTTGAACAACAGTATTTAAATTATTAACCGGATTATTCCATGAGCTTGCCGGATCGTCAGGGGAATAAGACTCGTCTATTTCATTATCAGCTATATTTGGCCTAAATATCAACATTTGAGTAAATATATTTGAACCTGTTTGACTTGTAGCATTCACAATTCCATTATTTGTAATTGCAGACCCAGAAAGATTCATTCCCAATTTAAAAATACTGTTCAAAGTACTTTCCACTTTCATTGAATAAGAAAGTCGATCCATATCGGAATTTTTCACTATACCGGTTTTATCATAATAACCAAGAGTGAACGAGTATGTATTAGTCTTAGAACTACCCCTTAGTGAGATATTATAATTTTGAGAAATTCCCAAACGGAAAATCTCATCTTGCCAAACTCTATTTATACCACTTATTTTAGGCGTTCCGTCAGAGTTCCAGCCTTGGGCCAAATTTCCAGTTATTTCGCTTTCTCCCGGAACAAAATCAATTGGTAACGGAAAACGTAATCTCATATATTCTTCATATTCAGATCCTGAAAGTGAATAAGTTCTCTTTTGCGGTAAAAAATCAAATCCCGTGTCAACCGAAAAATTCAGTTGGACTGTGCCATCCTTGGTTCCGGACTTGGTGGTGATTAAAATAACTCCATTAGCACCACGTGATCCATAAATTGCTGTGGCTGATGCATCTTTCAAGACCTCAATAGATTCTATATCATTGGGATTGATCATTGCCATAGGATCTAAAGAAGTGTCTCCCATTCTGCTTGCTCCAGATATTTCACTTACTGAATTCTCCATTAAGACCCCATCAATAACATAGAGCGGCGAAGTTCCAGCACTGACCGAACTTGCACCCCTAATTTTAATACTAATGCCAGAACCGGGATCACCACCATTCTGGACTGCCATTACTCCTGAAATTTTACCTGCTAACGCACTGGTAAACGAAGCTGTACGGCTTTCTTCAATTTCATTAGCCTTCAAAGATGCAACAGAGCCAGTCAAATCACTTTTCTTCGTACTGCCATACCCTATTACCACTAACTCATTCAATTCACTGGGTTGATCTTCCAAGACTATATTTATTACCCTTCTGTTGCCTACCGGAATAATTTGAGACTCTTTTCCAATATAAGAAAAAGAAAGCTCAGCTTTCTCGTTTTTCACAGTGATGGAATAATTACCATCTAAATCTGTAATAACCCCTTGTTTAGTACCTACTTCTATTACTGTTACACCAATCAACGGTAATTCATCCTCCTTGCCAATAACAGTTCCACTCACTCGAATCTGAGCAGAGATTCCCGATACGACTAACAAGAAAGATAAAAGAAATAAAATTCTCATGTGTTCATTTTTTAGATTCATAAATGTAAATTTCAAGTTTGTGACATCAATTCAGCACAAAATTAGAACTATTGTTAAACAGTAGATAGTCGCTATGTAACAATTATTAAAAAGGGTGTAACAGATTTCGATTTTTCAGGTAATCTGTTACTTTCATCTTTATTTATTATCGTTTTGTAACATCTTCGCTCTATATGTAACAAGCGCACGCATTATTACAATTTATTCATGACTTATCTCAAATTTTTATATAAATTTGCTTTCTTACCGTATCTGCCTATGAGAACTTTATATTTTCTAATCAGCATTTTCTTTGGCATTTATAGCAGCATTGCGATAATTGCATCTGATTACAACTTCGAATACCGTTTAGAAATTCTATCTATGAATGAGGGGCTTTTGCAACATGATATCAGTTCAATATCACAAGATAGGTATGGATTTATCTGGATTGCCACCTATGATGGCTTATTACGCTATGACGGTTATACATTTAAAACATTTAGATTTGATGATAATAATCCTAATTCTATCAGTGATAACCGTATCCTGTCCATTTATATGGATTCTTCACAAAACTTGTGGATTGGTACCGAGGGAGGAGGATTAAATCTTTACAACTATGAAAAAGAAGAATTCACCAACATCAGATTCAATGAAAATCCGTTAGACAACAATATCTATTCTTTATATGAAGATAGTGAACATAATTTATGGGCAGGAACGGGCTCGGGAGTTTTTAAAATAAATTATTCCCATTTAAATAACCAATTCAAAATTACCACTGTTTTGTCGGGATTTGAAGAGGCCGACAATATACGTACGATGTATAAAAGTTCAGAGAACGAAATGATAATAGGTACTACGTCAGGCGTATATATTTTAAACCTGAATAACAATAATTCATTTACACCAGACATTTCTCCACAAAAAATACCATCTGTAAATTCACCCATCTATACATCAACACAATTAGATTCAACCTTCCTACTATTGGGAGGACAGGAAGGCCTGTTTATATATAACCAGGAGACAAAAAAAATTGCCGTGTTAAACAATCAGTTGAAATCTATACGTACAATAATAGAAAAGGATAGAGGCCAATATTTCATTGGTACAGAAGAAGCTGGAATCTTTGCATTAACCGGCCAAAAGCTGAATTTCACATTAAAAAAATTAGCCACAGATAAAAGGAAATACCTTGAAAAGGCAATGATAAAAGTATTATTTATTGATAATATGCAGAATTTGTGGATTGGAACAGGTAATAATGGTATTGGACGGCTAAACCTTTTGGCTCCGAAATTTTACCGCCTTCTTGACTCTGAAAATGAAAATGGTAATTTCGTTACTACGTTTTATAAGGATAAAGCAAATAGGTTGTGGGTACAAATCAAACAAAAAACATTGTTTTACATCAATGAGGACACAAATATTCCTGTGACCGTTAATATCCCGCAAATGGTAAACTCCATAACCGAAGATCACGAAAATAATATTTGGGTAGCTACTCCTGACAATATATATAAATTAGAATATAAGAATCACTTCCAAAATCCGGTGCCTGTGCTATCTTCTCTAAGAGTAGCAGGTGAAAGGATAAGAAATATCAGAGGCATAAAAGCAGATGGCAAGGGAAATATATGGGCAGGATACAGAAGTGGACTTATACAAATAAAAAAGAATTCACATGCAAAATATGAAATTAAAACATATAATATTAATTTGAAAAATAATCAAATTAATATCATCAACCTGTATTTCGAAAAAGAGACAAATCGACTTTGGGCATGTACCCGGGATTTTGG
>NZ_CALNAT010000112.1 GCF_937873925.1 uncultured Proteiniphilum sp.
AGATAAAAATAGATGATATTTTACCGTCTGCTTATATGACGGTACTTCCATATAGGATAATATGAATTTATCCCTTATCGGAATTATTTTCGGACAAGAGAATTTTTTTTGTCGAAAGACATAGAATTTTATTTCGTTAAACGAAGTTAACGGGGGGGGGGGGTAAAATTGTACACCTATCCGTTTCTACAGTAGTAAGATACGGATTCTTTTCCGGAAAAAAGATGCAATTGATCGGTGTCATTTCATTTTTTAAGTTGTACCTGTTATTGGTAAATAATCCGACATGATATCATATTAATAGAGCTGTAATAATTGTTGATGGCAATGAAATCGCACTATTAAGAGTTCTATTCGGTCTTCTTACTTATTTAAAAGATTTTTTCCTGCTTTAAGCATATTACAAAAATAAACGAGTTATATTGTTTATAACTGTAAAAAATGGCATTAAAACTGTATAAAATGGTTTTTTGTGTTAAAATGGATGTGCCGAATATTGTGATTTTTAGAATAACCGATTAATCCTTTATTCCCTTAATCGTTACGGGTCCTAAAAGCCCTGATTTTTCGAGGGGTGAATCGGCCGAATAATGTTTATAGGTAGTAAACGTATAACGTTTGCCTGGTCTTTTCTCCTTGCGGACTATCCAATCCGGCCATTCTCCCTGATGAATGCCGTCGTCAGGTAAATTTTCATCGCCGATCAATCTGTTTATCCACAAATTGGCCACTTTAATCTCCAAAAGATTGTTTTTACTTTTTACCAATGATGTAATATCCAGTTTCCACGGGTATGTCCAGACAGTACCTGCATCTTTCCCGTTTAATTTTACCTGTGCCATGTTTTTTACATCTCCCAGATCGATAAAGCATTTGTTGAATTCCTCCGATGCCCCGGAAGGTAAGTCGAATTCTATGGTGTATGTGGCAATTCCGGAGTAATATTTAATTCCCTCCATAGGATGTTCAGACCAATCGGTTAGAGAATCAAATGCAATATCTTCCGGTCCTCCGAATGTAGGATCGAATGATACATTCCATGTCCCATTCAAGGTTGTAATAACCGATCCGGTATTAAAAAAGGAATCATATCTATTGGATTTATTCTTTTTATCAAAAACAATAAAATAACTTTGGTAAGGCTCAAACTCCAGTATCATGGAGGTGAGATCGTGACTACCTGTAACATCGTCTATGTTGTAAATATTTCCGGTAATCGGGTCCCACAACATTGGACGGGCTTTTCCCACTCTGAAACTACAGTGAGAGGTAATGGGGCTGTCTGTTTTATTGGATAAAAAATAGATATCCCAATCCGGATCCGTTCTGTGGGCATAACGGATATCCTCTCTGTCCGGTTTGAAATCTTCTACCACATCCATTTCCCGAAGTGTCTCTGAGATGATCTCATAATGGGGATATAAGTTATCGGTTTCTTTTGCAAGGACTTCACCCCATGTTATTTTCCCTTTTCCGTAGCGTACCGTTGAAAGCGTCTCCGGCAATTGATGATTGCCCCAAACCATTGCTGCCGTCTCTTTCACTTCTCTGTCGCAATCCGGATACCCGGTGAGACTTGGAGACCGAAGAGGCGGGATTCCTAGGATGTGAGCCCCGTCATTCACCAGCGATTTGATTTTTTTTAATAACTGAGGTGTCATCGTCTGTACGGAAGGTAACACCAGGATACGATATACCGCCCCGCCTGGGAAAACGATCCTGTTATTCTCCACACTCGCCTGATACAATTGACCGGGTGAAACACCGTCGAAGTTATACCCTCTTCTGTCAGGAATGGTATCTGAGCCGGACATTGCGGAAAATGGAGGTTTAAAAACATGGGGCGCCCCTTCCGGCGTTAAAAATAGAATGTCTGCAACATGTCTTCCCTGTTGCAGAATATATTGGCAGCGGGAAACATACTCATGATAGGCATTTACCATGGGCCACCATGTCTGGCTCCGGTCCCAATGTACTCCGTAGGGTCCCATCGTAGCTCCCGGTTTAAGGGAATCATCCAGGAATTGATTTTGAAATGTATGATAGACAAATCGATTGATTCCACTGGCAAAAGCCCAGTCCCCCTGATTTTTCATGACTCCCGGATATTGTTTCCATCCTTCCCCCGGATCAGCAGTGAAAGCTTCAGCTGCAATAAGGGGACTGCCGTTTATATGTCCTATGGATGTGGCTTCTATACAGCTAAACGCCGAATTGAAGCCGAATCCTTTACTCCAGAACTCACACATCGGCATATCGGCAACGGCTCCCAGTTCCAGATCGGCAGTCGGATTCATGTCATAAGGTTCAATGGAAAAATCCATGTTACGTTCTTTCGCATATCGCTTTGCTTCTTTCGCGTGATTTTCAATCACTAACTCCTGTGAGGTTTGACGCAGATCCCAAAGAAACCGCTCGCTGATCTCTCTGTTTTCGACGATGATCCCTGTGATTACAGGATAAAAGTACAACGGGTCATATCCCCTCCGTTTTTTAAATTCCTCCCTGAAATGTTGGCTCCAGTTTTGTGCGCCCATTTCCCAACTATCCATGTGCAGTCTTTTTAATCCTCCTTTTGCGTTTTTCTCAGGTATCCCTGTTTTATTTAACAGAGAGCCGATAAAATGGTGCAAATGTTTGTTGAGCGCGTCCTTGTCAAATTTATCCGATTCGAATCCCAATCCGGGTAATGGAGCGGGTCTGGTGGATGCGCCATTGTTACGGCCAACAAACCGGATGACGGTCCATTCACCGTTGGGAACATCCCAATTCAGCTTTCCGTTTTTATCCATTTTATCTGTCAGCTCAATAATTCTCTTTTTATCGATCCCTTTTCCTTTTAACGCGGGATCAGTTATCCCGGAAATAAAGTAAGGTTTCACTCCTGCCATTGATGTGTATGGAGGGCGGTAATAGAGCGCTTTCTCGTCAATATCATCAATGGAGTCTATCCTGTGGGTATGGGGAAAGGCAAGTACTGCAATATCTTCATAATATGCGGACCACTGATCCTTCATTTCCGAAGGTAACCCAAAAAAGGGTCTTTTTGGGGGTGGGACAGGCAAAGTAATATCAGTCTTTTTACCCCCTTGTATGATAACAGAAGCCCCTACAATATGCTGCATCGATTCTTCGGGCTTTACCCATGGGCCACCGCTTCCTGTCCAGCCGGGGCCCAAACCCAGTGAAATCTCAATCCCTACTCTTTCGGCTTCTTTCACCGCGTGGGCAAACAAGCGCTGCCACTCTTCGCTGAAAAAATCTACATTTCCTCTCGGGACACCTACATTTACCTCAAGATACATCAGGTTTCCTATTCCTGCCTGTTTCATCGATTCAAGATCTTTTGTCAAAGATGCCCTGGTAATATTCCCATCCATAAAATACCAGTATACCCCCGGTTTTGCTGAATCCGGAGGAGATTTAAATCCCTTCCGGAGCAGATCGATATTTTGCGAATTCAAACTCGAAGAGCAGATAAAAAGAAAAGAAAGCAGTAAAGAATTAAGTGTTTTCATTTTTTTACTTTAGTTAGGAAGAGATTATTTTTTCGTAAGAACAACAACCTCTAGGTGGTAATTCGGGACATTTATTTCGTAAATTCGTCCAATACATTGAACCGATATTCCCCTGGCTGGAGTTTCATGATCACTTTCCCGTCATGTTCGCCCAATATCTCGATGAACATGGATGACTCGAGGGGTTTATTCCCTTCCCGTACCTTATCCATGCTCATTGCTTGTAAGTAGAGCGTGGCAGTCGTGTTTGCCGGTACTTTGAAACGGTAGTTACAGATACCTTTATTGACCCTCCAACTGCTCTCGATCCGTCCGTACATCGAGTCGTAATATCCTTTTGCCCACGTCATCTCTCCCGTGGGATCGGGTTCGGGTTGCAGGACAAAATGCTTGAACCCCGGGTGCTTTTCGTCCCGTTCGATTCCTAATGAATGATTGTACATCCACGAACCGATTGCCCCGAACGAGTAATGGTTGAACGAGTTCATGGAGTTATTTCCGCTGAAGCCGTGCTCCCTGGTATAGGAATTGAGGCGCTCCCAGATAGTGGTAGCACCTTGCTCCACGGAATAGAGCCACGAGGGATAACTCGTTTGCTGCAATATCCGGTAGGCAACTTCGGGATACCCCAGGTCGGACAGCACCCTGTTGATCCATGCCGTACCAATAAAACCGCTCATCAGCGAGTAGGGAGCATATACATCGCCTTTACCCCGCGGGCTCTCGTTCCCGATACGTGTTATCAGATGGCTCACCACCTGTTCTTTTATCTCTTCGTTACAAATATCAAATGCCAGGGGGAGCACATATGACGTTTGGGTACCGATCACTTTCCCTTTCCTAGCCGGTTCCCTGAATCCCGAGTGAATGGTTTGGCCCGTCTCGTTGTCGAAATAGGTTCGGTTAAAAAACTGCTTCCGTTCTTCGTGCAGCCTGCCGAACCATTCGGCGTCCCCTGTTTTATTTAACACGGTCGCCACGCGATGCATCAGTTCCAGATCGAATATGAAATAGGCCTCCCATAATAAGGAATTATCGTTGTGGTCTTGCTCCGGCCCAAGCCAGTCGCCAAGGTTACCTTCAGTTAATATCCCCGTGTCGGGATCGATGTATTCCAATAAGTAGTGGATATAGGACTTCATGGCATCGTAATGCTCCGCCAGCATCCTTGTGTCATTGTATTGCAGGTAGCTTTCCCATGCCACGGTAATGCCGGCGCTGCCCCACAAGATCCCGCCAAAACCTCCTCCTACCGGCGCCACGTCGGCAAACCGGCCGTCTTCGCGCTGCGTGTCCCGCATCGCGAGCATATGGCGGCGAAGAAACTGGGGAAGATCGGCCAGATAGGTGGCCGTACGCGAGAAGACGGATATATCGCCGCTCCAGCCCATACGCTCGTTGCGTTGGGGACAGTCGGTGGGTATCGACACGAAGTTGCCCCAAGTGGACCATGTGATGTTCTCCCACAGTTTATTCACTTTGCTGTTGGAGGTTTCATAACCGGACGCCAGCTTGTGGACCGAGCTAAGAACTTCTCCTTTCACCGCCTCCAGGGGCAGCGGCTTCTCTATTCCTGTAATTTCGATAAAGCGATAGCCGTGGAAAGTAAAACGAGGTTGAATGACTTCCTTGCCTCCTTTGGTGAGATAGATATCCTGCGCCAGGGCCCCACGGATATTCTCGAGCATGATCATCCCGGTGTTTTCCTTGAATTCAGGAAGATCGGGATATTTTACTTCCGCGAACCGCAGCTTGATCTCGTTTCCGGGCTGTTCTCCTGTCAGGGCAATCCTCGGTATGCCTACCATATTTTGTCCCATATCATACACATACACCCCGGATCTGACCTCTTCCATGGAGACCGCGGTAAGTTCGTTAATTTTTTTAACGGTTTGCCCGTATTGTCCAATCAGCTTCATACTGGAGAAATCGTTCACGGCCGGCATCCGGTTCTGTTCAATAACTTTATCCTTAACGATGGCCTTTTGCTGATCGACCTCCACCGCTTTTTTCCATTCGGAAGCGTTATACACAATCTCTGACCATCCTTCTATTAACGATTCTTTTCTGGCGTCGTACACTTCCCCCTGGAAGAAACTGCTGTATAAAACCGGCCCATTGTCGAAATGGTACCACGTGCGGGGATCGGTTACCACCGTTTCTTCCGTACCATCGACGTAAGTAATGACCAACTTTGCCAGGAGCGATTGCCGGTCTCCGAACAGGTTCCACAGGTAACCCATGTATGTGATTGCCCCGCTCCACCATCCTTCGCCCATGATCACCCCCAAGGCGTTATCGCCGGCTCGGATACGGTCCGTTACATCGTAAGTTTGGTACATGTGATGTTTATTATATTGCGTCAGGCCGGGATTGAAGTAGTCGTCACCCACTCGTTCGCCGTTCATATACACTTCGTAGATCCCTCTTGTTGTAATGTAGAGGCGTGCTTTCACGACTATTGAAGGGTTAGACGAGAAGGTTGTCCTGAGCATTGGCATCGATTTCCTCTGGATATCGGCTGTTATGAATGCTCCCGCCTCACTACCACTAACATGGTAGGAGTGATCACCGATTACCAGGTTTTTTTTCCCTGCAAAAACGCTTGTCTGCCCGGCATCACCCGGTTTTTCAGAAAACAGAATGTTGTTGGGGACGCGATAGTTGCGTACTTCCACCTCTGAGAACCTTGCCGTTTGGTTCGGCTTTGCCGTGAACCCGATCTCGCAAAGCAACGGGAAACAGATATAATCCCAACTATTTCCCATCGGGTTGATGGTCACGGATCCTGCCTTGTTTGCCTCTTCTTCGCCACCGATATAGAAACCGGTCACACTATACATGGTTTTAAGGTAGATAGTATGTGGGTCGTACCGGTTTTCTCTATTGATAAGTGAAAGTGGAATAGCCAAGCGCTGCAATGGAACTTCTTTATTATCACCGGGGGCATATCCCACGCGATAAATGTTTAAGAAAGCATGTCCGCCCGCGTTCATTCCCGAGATATCCAGCTCCACTTCGACATACGATTCGTCTTTGCCATTCTGCAGGTTGTGGATATTCATGTTTTTGTCCATCAGGCGAGGGTCGTTGGCCCCATAAACAAACCCCGCCTTTGTTGTCCCGCTCTGTTGGTCGAGCTGGAGGGTATAATTGATATTGTACACGGGCAGGTAATCGGGGTGAAGTACCAGATCGTCGTCCCCTCCGCCAATCCATTTCGCACCGCTCCATGCTGTGATGGAAGGGTCCATTAACCCGGTCTCGAACCACGATTCTGCCGATAGCGGCTTATCTTCCCGGTTCCATACCTTCAGTTTCCAATCGTAGCGGGTAGTTGGCTGCAGGGGTTCTCCCGCGTATTCAATGTTTAGCGAAATATTACCTGCCATTTTTCCGGTATTCCACACCTCCTGGCCTGACTCGTGCGTGACGATAATCTGGCAGGCAGATTGCGATTGCCCTTGTTCACGGGAGACCATCCGCCAGCTAAAACGTGGCTTTTCGATGTCAATACCCATGGGGGTTTCTTCATATTCTACCTTTAGCGAATCCAACTTCGTCTCCGAGCAGGCAGCGAATAAAAACAGGAAAGAGAGGGTCACGATCAGGGTGAATATCCCTCTATGCCCTCTACCTAATAAATTGGACAACAAGGGGCAAAAAAGAATTTGTTGAGAGTGATCCATATACTTTCCTGTTATGTTTTGCCGGTGAAGGAACTAAGATGATAACCGATCAGGTCTTTCCCCATCGAAATATTCCGGCTTCCCCCGGTTCGAGTTGAAACAGGGAGTTGTATTTTGCTGCATTTTCAATTGAACCGTCTCTGCGAACGACCTCGACCTTGTCTTTAAATATAATCTGCAAATCCAGTGGTTCAAGGAAACTTCTGTTCACGATAACCAGGTATTGATAATCTCCTTTTTCAAGCAGGGAAACTACCGCTCCGTTCTCTTTTGTATCAAGCGTTTTTACCTGTTCGGGCAATTTCTCCAGTCTTCTTGTACCCACCGGGATAGTGGCACCCGTATGATGAACCGACAATACTTTTGAACCCATAAACACGAAAGCCCTGTTTTGCAGTTCCTTATTTACCTCGCGGACGCGATCGTATACCTGGCTCCGTTTCTTTTCGAGTGTAATGGGTGCTTCGTAAAAGTTCCAGGTAGTTGTATCCGGATTCCAGTAGGTGAAATATTGAAGGTACTGGGCACCATAAGCCAGGTTGCTGTACATTTGCAACCTGAGGTGTGCTGCATTTGGGATAGGATAACTGTCATGGGCAGTGGCAAGCGCAAATGCCCAGAATGGCTTGCCGGATTTACGAGCTTCCGCGGCTATTACTTCCAGATTTTCATACCACCTCTCTCGTAACCGCTCATTCACGATCGGGTAAGAGTCAAAAGATAGGACTTGAATGTCTACTTCTTCAATGAAACGTTGAACATATCTCTCATAGTTATCGCCCAATACGTCGTCCGGGGCGTAATTTGGAAACAGGTTCAGATAGCAATAGTGGGTATTATCCGCGGCCCGTACCTTTTTAGCCCATTTGGCAAGTGCCGGAAAATCGTTACAAGCAGGTTCATCCCGCAGGAAATATCCCGCCAGTCCCGGATGATCCTTCACCTTGTTAACGGTAGCCTCCGGATCTTTTTCCAGTTCCCGACAGGTAAAGATGGATTTTATACCTACCGCCGCTGCCAGGTCAAGTGCCTTTTTCGCATCTTTAAACAGGGAAGTATGGGAGAATGTCAGGTTAAAACCTGCCTCCTTTAGTTCCTGGTAGCGCTCCAACGTGGCATCTTCAGCCGGAATACTATACCATGCCAATATAGGGATTTCATCCTGCGCGTATGTTTTTGGCCCGATTGTCCAAAAGCAGCTACAGGCAAGAATGATAACTGTAAATCTAGACAATAAAACAGCTGAAAATGCGTACTTTTTCACGTTTGTCATCATTTAGTTTTTAGAATTTTGACAATATTCGCACCTGTCGCGGCCGACTTTTTAAAAAATCACGCTGACCTGACATTATGAAAATATTTAATAGTGAACTTTATGAAGGGTTACCGGACCGAATAATCCCGAGGGTTGCAAAGGGCTTTGAGCATTATGCGGATTCACGAGATACCATGTTTCTCGTTGTGCCTCCGGCAGGTTCAAGTCTCCAATAATCCGGTTCATCCAATTATTGACCACTGTAATATTCAATTCATTTTCTCCTGTTTTCACCTGTTCGGTAATATCCAACCGGTAGGGTGGAGTCCAGGCACCGCCCGCGTATGTCCCGTTCACGGTGACTTTTGCCATCGCGGTAAGGTTACCCAGATCGATGAGAATAGTTTCGCCTTCCTGTTTTTCGGGAAGCGTGAATTGAATCGTGTAGGTTGCTTCTCCTGAATAATATTTGATCCGATCGTCGGAGAACGTTGTCCAGTCTTGCAGGGTTTCGAAGATGACCGGTTCTGCCGGGCCTCTCCTGGATGCGTCGAACGTAACTTGCCACGGGCCCCCTAATGCTTCAAGTACCACTGGTTCCGGATAGTTATCCGAGATCGCGGTGAGCGAACCCGACGACGCCCGGTTTCGGAAGACCACGAAAGTACTCTCGTAGGGAGCCAGTTTTATGGGTACGAGCGTCGACTCTTTTCTCTGCTCATAGGCAGGCAGTACCCTGATTGATCCGTTAGTGGCGTCCCACAGTTCCGGTTGCCTGTTCGTTACCCTGAATTCGGGATAAATCTCTTTCTCTTCGTTTGTCTGGTTGGAAAGAAAGTAGATATCAATTCCCTTCAAGGTCCTATGTCCGTAATGGATATTATTGTCTTCCGGAAGTTTACAGTCCGGGATACAATTGATGATCCCGAATGTCTCTTCCATTGTGAGACCGTTTATGATCCGTCCCTTGCCATATTGCCCGTATGTCGTATTTATTCCGTCAACGCCACCCCACAATTCGGCAGCTATCTGGCGTACTTGCTCGTCGGCCTCCGGCTGGTTCTGGAGGCTGGGCGAATGGGTCGGCGGGGGTCCCAGTACCGTTGCACCGTCGCCGACCAGCTTTTTGATCTTTGCCAATACTTCGGGACGCATTGTCTCCTGTTGAGGAAGGACCAGCACTTTGTATTGCGTACCGTGCGGAAGTGTAAGCATCCCGTCTTTTACTTCCATATCCCTTAGTATTACTTCGGCATTCATGTAATCGAACTGGTAGCCTACTGGCAGTGGTGGATCGGCAACCCCGGTCATCTTCGGGGCGTCTTCCCCGATAAAGTATGCCACGTCGGCCACGTTCAATCCCTGTTGCAGCATAAAATTCGATCTTTTCAGGTAGGTAGTGAAGAGATCCAATTGCGGGAACCATGTGTTCTTGCGGTCAAACTCGTTTCCGAACCATGCATTCATGCCGGGGTTTTTATCCTCGTACGGCTGCATGATATAGACGTGCAGCAATGTATTATTGATCCCTTCGGCAAAGAAACGGTCGGTGCGTTGTTTCATCATGGCCGGGTAGCGCGAATAGGCCGGTCCCCCCGAGGTGTTCGACTCCGCCGATATTTTGGTTTTACCGTAGATATGTCCGGCGGAAGAAGCGGCGCGGTTTTCGATATCGCCCAACTCTCCCTGGCTCCAGAACTCTCCCCCGATCTCATCGGACTGGCCGCCGTACATCAGGAACTCACCCGGGAAACCCCAGTGTCCGTAATTCTCCAGCCAGGTGGTAAGGCCGTGTTCATGGCTAACATCTCTTAGTCCACCCACGTAGTCGTATGCCACTTTATCGGCAACCATTCGCCGCATATCCCACAGGAACCGGTCGGATTCCAATTGACTGTTTATTACAAATCCATTGTAAACAGGGAGATAAGGGAGAGGATCGTAACCATACCGTTCTTTGAATTCTATCAGGAAATCATCGGTGAAATTCTGCCCTCCTGTTTCGTAACTATCCTGAACCACCACTTTGAAGGTTTTTCTATCCGCCTCAGGGATCTTTCGTAATATTTCCCCGATGAACCGGTCGAAGTGTTCCGCTACCCATTTCCTGCTCATTTTATCCACTTCAAGGCCGGTTGCTTCGGGAGAAGCGGGTCCGTTTGTCACGAGCGTGGGCGCCATCCCCATCCGCAGAATGGTCCATTCCCCCTCGGGGACATCCCAGGTTAGTACCCCGTCGGAAGAAAGATGATTTGAAATGTCCTGGATGTCATTTCCTTTGAGAACAAGGTCTTTTTCGTCTGTTTCAGGTTGTTCGGACCACATATACGCGTCCCAGTAGGGAAGGGGAGTAGGATGCATCTTTGCCAACGTTTTTTCGCTGTACCTTTCCACTCGCGGTATGGAGCTTAACCGGACCTCTGCCAGCCCGGCTCCGGGGTGAACATTCCTCAACGTTACCCGGAACCCGGTTGCGGATGTTGCCGGAAGAGAGATAACTACCGGGGCATAGGGCTCAAAACCCACATTTAAAGCCGTGTTGGAGCGGTTGATCTCGAACTCTGAAACGGGTTTGAATTCGCCGTTTTCGAGCTTTGCTTCCAGTATAGCCCGCGCATGAAGAGGTGCTTCCGTGATGCGGATAGTAAGACTTCTCGCGGTAAAGGGGGCTTCCGTGCTAAAAGTGATTTGGAATTCCCCGTGATTGGGAAAAGAGATACCGGTTGAGGTGTCCCCGTCGGTGATCTTCGAGAGTCCCGCCACGGAAGGAGTAGATTGTATGGAAGCATTTTGATGGCTTAATACCTTACTCACATCTCCCACAGACGGGAAAGCGATCACTTTCACGTCCTGGAACGATTCCGTTGGTTTTTCCAGGGATTGTTCTATTTTTCGGGGACCTTGCACGGTCAATTCCGAAGAGGCGAGGTATCTCATGGACTCCTCCGGTTTGATCCATGGGCCGCCTGATTGGCTCCATCCGGGAGAGTTAAAGATGCCGATCTCGATATCGAGCTCCGCGGCTGTTTTGAGCGCGAGATGGAGTATTTCCCACCATTCATCGCTGAATATTTTCGTGTTTCCATAGGGAAGGTCGCTTATACCTATATTTCCGATGAATGCACGGTTAATTCCCGCCTCCTTCATGGCATGCAGATCTTTTACCGCTCCCTCCCTGGAGATGTGATCGGAGATCCAGTACCAGTAAACACTGGTCTGAATGGATTCGGGGGGTGTAACGAACCCGCTTTCCAAAGCATCTGAAAGTTGTTTCGAAGTTTTATTCGACACTCCTGAACAAGAAAGGCCGATGATAAGAATCGTTGCCAGTAGATAGTGTACCGTATTTCTCATATTATGCTGTTTTTATTATTTGGTTGAATATACGAAATTAAAACGCCCTCCCGGAGCGGTGTCACCATTCAGGTACCAATCCATCGGATCGCCGTCGTCCTGCATGTTGTCCGACCATTTGAATTCGATATCGAGGCCTCGGGTATCTATTTGCATCGCCGATAGCGGGATTGAGTACATCAATTGATTACCTTCCACCCCGGCTGAAATGATGCCAATCGTACTCCATTGATTTTCAATGTATTTTTGTAGTTGTTTTCCTCCTTCAATCCGGTAATCGTATCCATACCAGCCTGTGTCATGCTTCCTGTCGGTATTGAGAAATAATCTCATCCAGTTATTTCCCTCGTTTTCGGTAATGGTACCCGTTGTTTCGGCATAAAAGTAGAGATTTTCTGCATCTCTTGTCACTTTCATCCTATAGAAGTCGTTTCTACCGGTAGTATTGAGGTACGTTTTCGCGGGATTCGTTTCAGCTCCCGGATGTGCCCGATGCATTACATCGTTTATATAATCCGGGTAAACCGGTTTCACTTCTTCCCAGTCGGCAATCGTCCGGATCGTTTTTGCAGGGCTGGCCAAGGGCTGGGAGGCAACTCCTTTGTACCTGCGGATGTTTGCCACCAACTGCATATAGTAATTATCCTTCAGCCCTGCCGTATAGGTGGGTTCAATATCCCGGCTGTATTCGGGGTCGGCCTGATCAACGAAATAGGAGTGTTCCGGGTTGCCGTCGTGGCTGCCCCATCTTCCCGCGATCCATTCGTTCCATCCGGTAACAAAGATAAAAGGGACATCCTGTGCTAAAGCATAATCCCATTGTTCCTGAAAATTATACCCGTAGCGGATATCGGTCTCGGGATTCCCATGGGATCCATTCCGGTAGCTTCTTCCCCAATTATCCATATTGCCGTAAAAAGCCGAACCCCCCATTCCAGCGGCAGGATTAGGATGTTGTGCGACCGAAACGTTGATGATCTCCCGTTCACCTTTGGAATTTTCATACACACTTTGTGGGCGATTAAAATCGATCCACGGCCACCCGTTTTGCTGTTCCGGTTCATTGGGCCATTGGGCTTCCCTGAAAGTAAAGAACGACTCGTACTCTGTTCCCCTGGCTTCTTTTGTCCTGCCCAACAAGAGAGGCTTCCCTTCCAGGTAATACCAGGTTGACGGATAATAACAGGAGGCCCCTTCTTTGTAAAAAGCGTTGTACACGCGTTGCATCGTTTTCCCTGACGCGGTATTCGTGTAATACACGATAGTGGGAGGATTCTTCCCTTGATCCTGGAGCGATTTGATCGCTTTCATGAGTGCTTCGGACTGTTTTTCATAAATGATCGTGTTCGTAGCGTCCAGGACTAAAAAATCAACACCGGCATCCGTTAATAATTGCATATTCTTGAGGTGAACCCAGTAATCATCCCCACGATAATACCCATACACAGGCTCCCCCCAAAAATAATACGATCCCAGGCTTGTGGAACCCCAATTCGGGTGATCCCTGTCTTTTAGTATCCCGGAATATTGGGGAAGCATCTTATTCAGGTCCCAATGAATTTCGGATGTTTTCGAAGATATATCTCCCTGCCACAGGAAGTAAAACATGGCAACCTGCCGATCTTCCCTTACATCCCCTGCTTCCGCGTTGTCGGGCAGTATGCGCCCCAATTCATCGGTGCCCGCCAAAGGGTGTATCAACTGGAACTCCTCTAACGGAGTTTTTTCATTATCCGTTATGGTTTCAGTTAGGAAGGTGTTTTTTTCGTCGCAGGATGCTCCCATCAATACAATAGTAAGAAAGACCATTAAAAGGCAACGGATTGTCCCGTTGAACGAAAATGAGCAAAAACCCGTTTTCTTTTCATGAAATGTAGAAGTAATCAAACTAAATATCATTATGGCGTTTTTTATTTATTTTCTGTTAATCGTTTTCATTGCATCGAATATAAATTATTCAGATGAGGGTATCCGGTCTCAAAGAAGTGTATTCCTTTTACTTGTGTTGTGAAAATTCAACCGGTCGAATTCTGCCGAATATAAAATAATTTCCAAAAATAATGGATTTTAACTCTCTATACCTTTAAATAATGATATAAATACTGTACTTTTCGCATATCCCCTGCTATCTCTGGGTTGTGGGGTTATATTCCTGATCGTGAAAAGGAAAATTCCACGGAATAAATGCCTCCTGGCAATTCTAAACGGCCTTTTTCTATCTCTTTGAGCTCGTTGTTGACTTTAACTTTGCTTGCCCCTTCCGGATATTCTAAAATAGCCATCGATCCTACCGGAACTTTTGTTTCCATAATCATCTTTTCTTCGAAAAGCTCCCAATTGACCCCTATCTCCCCGTAGGGTGTTTCCTGGGTTGTCCTGGCCCAGGTGACCCCATCCGGAATTTGCGGATCTATCCTGAATCGCTGGTAAGCCACCTCACCATCAATCGTGCGAATACCTCCCACAGCCTGATAAAACCATTGCCCGACACCGTTATAGCAATTATGGATCCGACTTCTTTCCCCGTTCCAATGCTCCCAGGTGGTTGTTGCTCCCTGTTCCAGCATATACAAATATCCGGGGTATGTTTTCTTTTTCAACATGGAGTAGATAAAGTCAGGCTGATCTGCGTTTGCTGCCCATTCCATCATGACCGGTATTCCCACCAGCCCGGTATTCAAGTGGCCGCTGTAGTCGTTCACTGTTCGTTTTATCAATGTGGTTGTAATCCCCTCCTGCAGTTCTGCCGGGACTACACCGGCAAGCAGCGGAAAAATAAGGTCGATCTGGGATCCGGTAGCATATATGCCTTGAAGCGCGTCAAAGAATGTTGCGTGTATTGTTTCATTCAATCGTGCTCTTCTTTCGGAATAATAGCTCGAGTCTTCGTTTTTTCCTAATACTGCCGCAATTTTTTTCATCTGATCGAAACACACGGAAATATAGCAATTATTCACCAGGTCGACAGACCTTTCATCCAAATGGTCCGGATTGCCGACGCCCTCCGGTGTGGCCCAATCTCCCAGGTACCATGCCCTGTAACCAGTGTCGGGCCATCGTTTTAATAATCCGTTCACACTATGGTTATCCACGTATTCCAGCCACTTCTGCATTACAGGATAATATTTTTCCAATACACGTGTATCGCCATAGTGCTGATAGGTATTCCAGGAGGCTGAGATAATGAAACCGCACCAGTACGGGCCTCCCCCCGCGGCGTAGGGATTGGGCGCGGTGTGAGGCATGCTCCCGTCCTCACGGATCACGTCGGCCCATGCCTGAAGCCAATTGCGGTAAAGCGGAGCCAGGTTGAACATGGTCTGGGCGGTTACGGTAGAAGCGTTCCCATCCCCTCCGTAACCCAGTCTTTCTATTTGAGGACAATCTACCAGGTACCCGCCAAGCCCTACGCAACGGAGCGTATAGGCAATCATATCGTGGATATGGTTTAAATCTTCATCCGAACATTCAAATGTAGACGTAAATTCAAAATCGGTATGAATAAGATGGGCTTTTATATCTGTTAAGGGGGGAGCCTGTTCCAGGTTGGAGATTTTTACATAGCGGAACCCGTGATAATTGAATTTGTTTTTAAAAAATTCTGTTCCGCTGCCTGATGCAATATACTTATCCATTTGGCCTTGATTGGCCGGTTCGCCATTCTCATTCAAATGATCGGAATATTCCAAAACAATTTCCTGTGATTTATTCAGGAACGGGAAGGTTATTTCGAACCATCCGGTAAGGCATTTACCCATATCCACCAGAACAGTACTATCGTTGAGGTTTTCTACTTTAACGGGATGGATGGTTTCCCTGATCCTGTTCGCTTCAACCATCTGAGGGGTTGCTTCGTGCTCCGCTACTTCTGCCAGCGAAACTTTTCCCCAAGTCAACTCCTCGGGGACTTTGAAAACTTTATCCCACGTTTCCTGGTTGCCGGTAACGGTCTCCCCCCCGTATCTTCCCGACATCCAGTCGCTGATCCGGCTGTATTCGCTGTCTCTCCCTGCCCAGGATTCATCGGTACATACAACAATCTCTTTTGTTCCTCCGTGAACACGCTCCATTTGTGCCCTTACAGCAGGGCCGTTTCCCGTAACTCCCGGCAACCCTGCGGTGTACCAGCCGCTCCCCAGCCAGATGACCAGATCGTTCTTGCCTGCTTTCAGGGAAGGCGACACATCGTACGTAACGGTCAGGGAGCGCTTGTTAAACTGCGATACGGCCGGAGACAAAACATCCTCGCCTATTCTTTTACCGTTGATAAAGATCTCGTGATACCCGAGCGAATTTACATGTAAAAGATAGGTATCTTGTTTATCAGTTTTGTCAAGGGAAAATGTTTTTCTCAGTTGCGGACTACCATAGAACCCTTTTTCGGAAGGATAGCCGATGTAAGAAGCCGCCCAATCCTCCCTGTCAAGCAATCCGACACCGAATCTTGCAGGTTTGCTCCAGGATGACCCATTGCCGTTTTC
>NZ_CALNAT010000113.1 GCF_937873925.1 uncultured Proteiniphilum sp.
TTCCGGCAGGGGGCCGAGATAAGTGTCCAGTATCCCCGAAAATCCGTCGAACCAGACGGGGGACAGGCCTCGTGCACTGATAATCCCATCCATATACCCTTTCAACACCTTATCCAGTTCGCTGTGATCATGTGTTTCGGTCCCGTAGTGGAGTCCCCGGTAAGCATCCTCCGGTATTATTCCATATTCATTGATTGTTTCTACCACATCGGCAAAAGACCCCCCTGCTGCAAAATTGAGGTTACCATGCAGACGGGCATATTTTTGCGCCTTATCTTCATAGTTTCTGCGTACAATATACATTTCTGAGAGATCAAACTCCCCTTTGCCCATACGGATCAGTTCCGATTCCAACATTCCCACACCCGAGAAACTCCAGCAGGTTCCCGAACTGGCCTGATTCTTTACCGGCGTAATGGGATTCTTCTTTATGACCGAGAAGTTATATGCTCTCTGCGCCGAAATGGTTACTACCGCCAAAAGAAAAATAAAGACCGCAATCAATCTGTTCATAATGATATTTATATTGTTATTTAGTAGTTAGTCGATAGTTATTCAAATTTACTTCGTAAATTGAGATGTTTTCTGCGCTCGACGTAGTCAAACCAAGTTTTGCCTCTGTACCCGCTTATCGAAAACATTCAATGGTTTTTCCGCAATAATACGAACGCCATGAATGAATAACGTGCAAAGCGCGAATAACGGCGAAGCCGAATAACAACAGAGTTGAATAATGGCTTAGCCGAATAACGCGTGTAGCAAGCAAATAACAGCCAGGCTGAGTAACGTGCGAAGCACAAATATAACGCAAATCGGGGAATTTCTGCTGTTTTTTACGCGGCTATTTCTATAAAAAGTCAAAAAAGAGGTATCTTTACGACCTCAAATAAATTATTTTGATATGGATGATTTACAGCCTAAAAGGAGAAGAAGCCGCAAGGGACTGAGATGGTTCTTCGGAATATTGATACTTGCCCTCGGGATTTTTGTGTATGTACGTTACTATTATGTATTTGGAACAGGGGTGAAATCGGGAGAACTGAACTACCTGGTCTACAAGGGGGTCATCTTTAAAACTTATGAGGGGAAACTGATCCAGTCGGGTTTCCGCGCCGACAAACCCGGTGGTTTACAGTCGAATCAGTTTGATTTCTCGGTAGAAGACGAGGAAATTGCAAAGCGACTGATGGTGTCGGGCGGCAAGAATGTACAGTTACATTACAAGGAATATTTCGGCGCGTTACCCTGGCGGGGATATACTAAATTTATCGTGGACAGCATCGTCATGATAAAGGAGAAACCCGACAATCCGGAACTGGAAGAGGAATTAACTCCCTATATCCTTGAATCGATGTAAGGAGGAGGTTGATGGCGCGAAAGAAGTTCTATGCCGTTTGGAAGGGAGTAAAACCGGGAGTCTACAGTTCATGGGAAGATTGTAAGGCACAGGTTTCCGGTTTTGAGAACGCCCTCTACAAATCGTTTCCGAGCCAGGAGGAAGCTGAAAAGGCTTTCTCCGGAAATCCATGGAAATCCCTGAACAATCAACCCCGGATAAGAGTAAAATCCGGTACCACGCCCAAACCGGCAGAAAAATTCTTACCGGAAAGCATCGCCGTAGATGCCGCCTGTAGCGGGAATCCCGGCCTGATGGAATACCGCGGCGTATTTGTGGCGGATAGTACGGAGATCTTTCATGTCGGCCCCATGGAAGAGGGAACGAACAATATCGGCGAATTCCTTGCCATTGTACATGCACTGGCACTGCTGAAAAAGAAAAAAAGCATCATTCCCGTCTATTCCGACAGCGTAAATGCCATTAAATGGGTGACAAATAAAAAATGCAATACCAAGCTGGTACAGACTGTGGTAAACAAACCAATCTTTGACCTGATTGAACGTGCAGAGATTTGGCTTCGATCCCACAGTTACACCAATCCGATCCTGAAATGGGAAACAAAACTGTGGGGTGAGAACCCTGCCGATTTCGGGAGGAAATGACATTCGGGATCCCCCTTCATAATCCAATGCTTGCGCATATCATTTGAACTTTTGATCCGCGGAAATAGTATCTTCCTGAAATAATTCCGGATAATATTTACCAATAAGTTTCTGTTCATCTTTTTTTAATTCATATAATTGCCGGGGAGTATCCTGAGGCCGTAATCCCTTTTGATTCAATACGTTCATTAAGCTCCAATCTTTGGATGGTTTATCAGGAGAGGGATCGGCAGGCTCCTGAGCCTTCAAGTCATACCGGGTGAAATCAATCACATAGGTTGGCGAACCTTTTTTATGCCAGTCACGTAAGAGGGCCAAACGAAATTCTTTATTCATAAACCATTTAATTTCGAGGTTGTTATATGAATCTCCCAGCCCGGAACCCCGTTCTTCAAACCGGTAATTCCAATCATCATTCGATTTATATTGATTCCGCCAGATCGTGCCAAACTCACCGAAAGTTACAAAATGCGTATCAGGCCACCGTTTTTTTGTGTCTGTGACCCACATTTCCATTGCGTCGCAGATCAAGTCTTTCCCAAATTCATGTACCATTTGTGCTTCCCAGATATTGGTTACCCATCCGAAACCATTCAATTCAAACCCTTTATCAAAGTGAATGGACTGAGTATGCATTACTTCCCGATGGCCAAGGTCGAGTCCCCAACCTTTATAAGTTTCAATCGGACCTACTCCCCTGCGGCTATTGTATCCTTCAATCCCGTGTCCTGTTTGTCCGCTACGACGCGCACAGATAAAGTCCATGGTCCACCCATCCAGATTGACACAATCAATAAAATCACTTTTCCCTTGTGCCGGTTTACAGAAATGTTCGGTAGAAGGATAAAAGGGATAAGAAGGAGAACCGTCTGCACCACCTCCGTCGATATTATGTTGGCTCCAAATAACAGCATGGGCTACATGGATATTTTCTTTCTCTGCCAGATATTGTAAGTTGTCGGCAGACAAGAAGCCCCCCATGATTGATTGCGGTCGATAACCGTCACCCACTAATTCGGTAATGATCCGGAGTGCTTCCGATATTTCGCGATTCACTCTTTCTCGCGGTAGATACATCGCGGGGAAATATCCGGGGAAATAAGTCACCTCATCTCCATATTTTCTTTGGCACTCTACTACATACTGGCGTATTTGCTGGTAATTTTCACGTTCATCTTCCAGTGCATTCATTGTGAATCCCCATGTTAAACGGCCATCAGGATTGTTTTTGGCAAAGGATTCCCGCAACGAACGTACCCCATCGAGCGTATGCCAGTCTGCTTCGTTGCGGGGATGAAGTTTTACATCCCGCGAAACTTCCCACGGAGTGGTACGTATCATGATACAAAGTGTCACGAACCGATTCCCATTTAAAGTCAAGGGAACCTGGGTTGTTGAAATGTCCGGTTCTTTGGAATATGAAAAAACCGTGTAAGCCGATATTATTATGAATGACAATAGAATTTTTTTCATGGGAGCGTATCTTTATTATTTTTCTTTTGTACTGTATATTACAGCTTCATTTATTTGTTTCACTTTACTCAAATCCATCTTTTGTACCTGACGGTCGTAAGTAACCAAGCCGTTTATCTCATGCTCCACGTCCGTAGTCTGCGTATATACGGCAGCGCTTAGTCCGTAATATCTTACCATTTGTTCCAGTTCGTTGAGCATTAAAATGTAGGTATCCGTCAAGCTCTCTTTATTCAGCATTATTTCATAAGCGTTGTTGGGTACAGGCCATAAATGCTCCCGTATGAACAAGCCTTTTCCTCCAAACTCACCCAGTGAGGCAGCCCGTTTATTATCCGGCCGGGGCATTGCTTTTATTTCTATCTTGCCATAATGATGCAGGTCTACAAAATCTCCATTACCCGGATCTCCGTATGCCGGCCGGTAAGCCGGTGCGTTATTGTATCCTGAATTACCGTTTACTAAACGACTTGAATCATATTTTTTTGTCCAATCCGTAATATCGGTTACATCAAAAGCTCCCCAGTTTTCATTGAAAGGAATCCACGTCACAATAGACGGTGCATTCATATGTTGGTCGATCATTATTTTCAATTCCTGCCGGAACTGGGTCCGGACAGCAATGGAATCCACATCGTCCGGTTCCCATAAATTGGGCATATCCTGCCATACGAGCAAACCCAAACGGTCACAATGATAATACCAACGTTGGGATTCTACTTTGATGTGTTTGCGTATCATATTAAACCCCGCCTGTTTGGCAAGTGCTATATCATATAACAAAGCCTTATCCGTGGGAGCTGTAAATATGCCGTCGGGCCAGTAGCCTTGGTCTAAAAGGCCAATCTGGAAAATAAATCTCCCATTCAGCAGTACACGGTTAACGCCATCGATTTTCCCAATCGAGATGGAACGCATTCCGAAATAAGAGTCCACTTTATCCGTTACTTTTTCCTGACAATCTTGCAACTCCAATTTTAAATCATACAAGAAAGGATCGTCAGGGCGCCATAAACGGGGATTTTCAATCGGAATACAAAACGCCTTGTTCGTTGTTCCTTTCGCTGTGGCTATTTCTTTTCCATTGTCTTGGACAATTGCCAGCACATTATAGTCTGGCGCATCGCTATAGACTGTAACTTTCAGGCGATTATTGTTTAAATCGGGAACCAATTTGATCCGTGATATATATTGTTCTTCCACCGGTTCCAGCCAGACTGTTTGCCAAATACCGGAAGTAAACGTGTAGTCGCCCCGGGCACCATTTTTTCCGCAAGCCGATTTACCGTCGTTTGGATCATGAGCTCCTACGATAAGGATATTTTCTCCCGCTTCCAAAAAATCGGTAATATCAAATGTAAAGGCATCATATCCGCCTGTGTGTGTACCTACTTTTTTTCCATTCATAAAAATCGTTGCAATATGGTCTACAGCCCCAAAATGCAGTAGGACTTTTTTATTATTCCAATCATGGGGAATCGTAAACTTCCGTCGATACCAGAGATTTATCTCTTGGTTACGTCCTATTCCGGATAGTTCCGACTCAGGAGGAAATGGCACACGTATTCTCTCGAGATTCACTGGAAATTCCGGGACAATAGTAGCCGATGCGGGATTTATCAATTCTTCACCACCCATATAATCCCACATACCGTTCAGATTCAACCATTTCGACCGCACCATTTGAGGGCGCGGATATTCAGGTAAAGGGATTTCTGCCTGGATTGCTTTCTCAGTCCATGGTGTAGGTAAAGTAAAGGATTCTGAACTCTGAGATCTCAATTCAGATACTCCAGCCATTAAAATCAGACAGTATATCCAATATATATACTTTGGCTTTTTCATCTGTAATTCTTTTATAGGACATTCTTACAACCCACAACCAGCCTGTTTCCGGAAGGTATTAACCGGAAAACAAATTCGTCTGATGAGTTTCCTCCTTCAATGGAACCCTTTTCACACATAATTGTATAATCAAAACCACGGAATGTAGCATTTATTTTCTTCGTTTCAAATGAGAGGAATGGCAATTCCACATCGTTCGCTGTCGTAAGTTCAAGTATCCAGTTCAAGCCTTTTTCCTGTGGCTCACATGATACTTCGAACCGGTCTTCATAAAAAATAATGTTGAACGTATTCTCATTTTCGTCTTTACAACTTACTTGCAAAACATCTTTACTGATTTCCTTCACAACAGGATCTTTAAACAGAATTTCTGATCGGCTCTTATTTTTGTCAACTTTCATAATACGTAAACCGGCTCTTTCATCTGATGTACTCCATATAAATCCGTCCACCACAGGAAGTGTGAAATAGAAAAACTGATTACCTTCTCCTGCCTTATCATAATAGGGTGATTTGAATTTTTCATCAAACAGATGGATATCACGGAAACGGAATGATTTACCTTCCCACAGCAAATTCGTGCGATAATAGCGGCTGTTAAACCAGACACTCTTTCGACCTTCATTACGAATATCAGTAAGTGTCGTGACTGCTGTTGGAGGAGTATGCTTAAATTGCTCTTTAAACCATTTCCCGGATGTTTCCAGTGTCTCCAGCTTGATTTTACCGGCAATCCTTAAAGAATCAAACAGAGGGAATTGCATTTCGAGTCCTTTTTGCATAGCTTTCCAGGTAAAAGAATTCTCCTGTCCTGCCTGTGCATAATTAAATACCAGACAAGGCTGATCTACGATAGATTCCAGGAAGTACTCTACCCATTCTTTATTCATACCCGACTCCTTATACACCGGTTCAAGCGAAATAACGCCTTGTCTTCTTCTTCCTAATCCTATATCGTACTGATAAATCGGATCACTGCCCAGCATACGGAATATAGGCACAGGGATCTGTGCTTCTTCTGTTTGTGCAGGCATATATGCATTGGTACGACTGGGATAATATGCCTGGTTCCAATAGCCTCCCCAAAGGGTATAACCATCTGTTCCGATTTGATCCTTACAATTACATGAGGCTACGATTCCGTATTTTTCGTACATATATGCCAGTGTATACGAATCAATAAACCATGACCCAATGGATTTTGGATAGTAACCATATATTTCTTTGAACTTTGTCATGTATACATCCACCAATTGCTCCCTCTCCCGGGAAGTATATCCGGTCGTAAAAGCGATATTCGCATGCGAGACCCATGAATGTTCGCCCCGCCATTTAATTCCGGCAGCTTCCACATGCGGTTGTGTAATTTCCCACCATGCACCCAACTCACAATTAGCTGGAAGCTCTTTTTTCATTAACTCCTGGTATTGAGGGTTGATCAAGGCGTCATATTGAAAAAGGAAAGTTGCCGGAAAATGATATTTGTTCACCAGCTTAATTTGTTCCTGTACAGTTTCAAACAACAGCCGGTCCGAGTCTTCCACACGATAATCCGTCTGACGGATAAAATTGATGATGTTAATGATCCTCGGAGCATCCGATATATACACATCTGAAACATCTTGATTTGATTTGCTGGTGCAACCCATGCATATCGTACTTAGGAATAATACTATTACTGTTACTTTTTTCAAGTTCATACAAATTAGTTAGTTTCACATAGTTGCAAAATACATACGGGGATATCATCCCAGGTAATTATAATATTGGCAAAGATATACAGAGCCGTTATGAAGATTTTGTTTTTTTAATTAATGAAAGTAAGATAATTTCCGGCAAATAGGAGAGTGTATCAATCTGCCGGATTCTAATATCCCCCAAATATAGGGGGATATTAGAGGTTCAATTAATTAGACATTTTCTGCGCTCGGCAAAGTAAATAAATTCACTTTGCTCTCGCTTAACGAAAATGTTCCTTTTATCACCAGCCCGGATTATTTGGCAATAAATTCGGATTGAGTTTGGTTTCATCCAAAGGTAAGGAATAGTAATAATTCTTGGGTGCAACAAATTTGCGGTTCGCTGCAGGCTCTATAATATAAAAGCCATCCGCATCCACATTTGCAGCTTCTGTGGCACTCAAAACCCCTTCCTCTTCATACTCTGTACCGGTATATTTAAACCCTTTAATAGCTTGTACCAACTCCGTTTCCGCAGTTTTCCAGCGCCTCAGGTCATCCCGCCTGAAACCTTCAAAACAGAGCTCTACCGTACGTTCGCGACGAATTTCGGTCCGCATGTCAAGACCGTTTGCAGAGACGAACGCATTCGTAAGAGGAGGCATCTCGATACCCTTACGCGAACGGATCACATTGATCGTGTTGTTCAGTATTTCATCGCTAATTGCGCCGTCCTTTTCGAACGTAGCTTCCGCCAGAACAAGTAGCACCTCAGGATAGCGAATAATGTGACAATCATAAGTCGTCTGCTCATTTACAGTTCGGGCCTCTCCAATAAATTTCCAGAGTTTATATCCCGTCTTCGTATTGGGGCGGGAATTGAACAGAGGAGAATTGACCAATGCGGCATCCTGGGGATTCAGGAAAGTTACTCCAGGCATCAGGAATGTCTGGGTCATGCGGGGATCACGATTTTTAAACTCGTCTTCCATCTTTGCATAGCCTTCGAATCCGGAGTTTGGGGCTGTTATAGGCAAGCCGGTGCTCTTGCAAAGATACATGTCGGCCAACTTCTTCGTGGGAGAACTTCTGTCGCCCCAGTAGGCCACGTGAGATGTCCCATGCATCCGTATTTCCGCAGCATAACGGTTAGCAAGGATTGATTCGGAATTATCGTCCCCTTCCTCAATAAACAGGTAGCGGTAACTTTCATCACCCATACCTTCCCAGATGGAATATTCACCGCTCTCTCTCACTGCTTCGGCGGCAACTATAGCTTGATTCAATAGTTGCGCATAATCGTCGCGATGGCCGTGATACTTGGCCCATGTGCCGGCAAAGAGTGCGACTCTCGCCTTCAGAGCCAACGCTGCTCCCTGAGTGATGCGTCCCTTATCGGCCGCTGCAACATTTTTTTGCAACGGTAATTTCGACCAGATTGCCTCCAATTCTGAGAGGATGAAGTCCTCTATTGTCGCCTGGGAATTCCTCGTGCCGTACAGTTCCGGTGAATCTACATTCAATGTTGCAGTAATGAGTGGAACGTCATTATACCTTTTCATCAAACGCCAGAAAGTGTATGCCCTGAAAAAACGGGCTTCGGCGACATAAACTTCGATCCCCGCGGCATCACCGACGTATGACCCGGCCTTTTCGATGATTTGATTACAGTCACGCAGATCAGTGAAACGGTCATTCCAGTTGCCGGTTTCGGCGTTAGGAGCGATATAGGTGCCGCTACTTACGCTGTTCGCACCTCCGCCGAACGCGATATCACTCTCGTTGTCGTCCGTATTGAAACTTTCCATTCTGCTGTAGAGGCGATTTGCCGCTTTCTGGAAGTCAGACGGGGTTTTCCAAAATTGAGGATCGCTCAAGTTTTCTTTTGGAAGTAAATCTATATCCTGACAACCCGGTATTGTCGTCAGTATTATACAGAGTATTGAAACTGCTGATATTATTTTCTTCATAATTGTATATTTTATAAGGTTAGAAAACAAAATTAAGACCCACCGAGTAATTACGGGCGAACGGATATTCCCTGTAAGTACCTCCTTCTTCGGGATCCCAACCGCCGGGTGTATTATGAAACTCGAACAGATCCTCACCGCTAAAATACACACGAATCCTTTCCAGTTTCGCTTTTTGAGTGATTCCTTTAGGAATGGTGTATCCCAATTGCAGGTTCTTCATCCTTACATAAGCCGCATTAAACACCGTATTGGTAGATGTATCATAGTTGTAGTTCTTTCTGGTGCCGTCGTTCGATATCGCAGGATATTTGGCATTTGTTCTCTCGGCAGTCCACGTCTTTCCATACCAGAATTCCGGAGACTGGTACCACTCGGCAGCAAACGGCATTCTATTCTCTTCCTGAAGGAACATGATGCGCTTGCCCACCCCCTGGAAGAACATACCTAAGTCGAATCCTTTCCATTCCATTCTGATGTTCACACCGAAGTTGTATCGCGGGTTGGTATTGCCCAGATAAACCATATCTCCTTCTCCATCGGCAAACGCCGTCAGGTTGCCGTCGTCGTTCAGGTCTTTGTATTTTGCATCGCCAACTTGTATTCTCCTGTCTTGTATGACTCCGCTGTTGGGAAAACGGGCTTTGTATTCGGCAAGTTCCTGTTCGTTCTGGATGATACCATCGAACACATAACCGAACCACGAATCCATCGGATAACCGACGGGTGTTGCGTTGTTTCCCTTGCTGATAATGGAGGTTCCTATCCTGCTAACCACCTTGTTTTGGGCATCGCTTACGTTCGCACTGATCGAATATCTGAAATCACCGATCCGGTCTCTCCATCCCAGAATAGCCTCCCAGCCATGAATTTCCAGTTTTCCACTGTTGGTCGAGGGAGCAGAGATTCCTAATACGGAAGGATAAGTCACAGGGATCAACATATTATCGTTATTTTTCCAGAAGTAATCGAACGATCCATAGAGTCTGTCTTTGAGGAAACTGAAGTCCACGCCTACGTTTGTCGAAACGACAGTCTCCCATGTACGCGAAGAGGAGACTAAATTAGACTGTTTAGCCATCTGTCCTTTTGTGTTGGTTCCGAACGGATAGTAATCAGTGCTGATATTTATCAATGAAATATAATCATAATAACCTATACCCGACTGATTTCCCATTTCTCCCCAGGAAGCCCTGAATTTAAGATCATCGAAGATGCCCAACGATTTTATCCACTGTTCATCACCTATTCGCCATGTCGCGCTCACTCCCGGAAAATATCCCCAACGTGAATCCGAAGCAAACCGGGAAGATCCGTCGCCGCGTAGTGTGGCTTCGATGAAATACTTACCCACAAATCCGTAATTGAGCCTCGAGAAGAAAGAGTTGATGGTCCACGCATTACCCTGACTTGAAGCATCCTGATCCTGTGGACTGCCCAAATTGACCGGCATGTGTTCCTGCTGGTCGAAATTGATACGCTTTGCCCAGAATTTGTCATAGTCGGCAGATTCGTGAGAGGTACCAAACATTATGCCGAGATCGTGCTTCTCTCCGAACATTTTCTTGTACTCTGCATAGAGAGTAAAGTTTTTGGAGAGGGTTTTGGAGTAATTGCGTTCGGCGCTGTTCGGGAATCTATTCTTCCCTGAATTTTCATCGAGCCAGTTGTTGTAGTAAATACCCTTCATCACTCTATATTCATCGGCATCGCTCTTTCGTATTGTGGCCCGTCCGATAAGGTTCAGTCCGTCCACTATCTTCCAGGTCAGCGAGTTGTTGAATGTGAAATTACCCGATACTCTCTCTGTTTCACCGCCCTCCACCAATGCTTGGGCGGGATTGACAAATCCCTCGAACGTGTAGAACCTCCCTGCCGGATTATACATGGGAGTCCAGGTACGTGTCTTGTATATCAGTTCCCACACGCTTTGTCCCAGATCCTTGTTGATAGCCGAAGAATAGTCCCTATCAACCGCATCATACGACACATTGATATCGTAGTTCAGGTTTTTTGCTATTTCCACATTTGATTTCAAACGTACATAGTAACGCTGGTTCAAATCCTTTCCGTAATTAAGTAACCCGTTTTCCCTCTGGTGACCCAACGAGATCAGATATGTGTATCTGTCTCCGCCACCGGAAATACCTACATTATAGTTTTGAAGACTTCCGTTCCCTATCATCATCTCGTTCCAGTCCTGATTCTTGTAGAACTTTGGTTCGAGGTTGTTCCATCGTCCCCACGGAGTCCCCGGAAGTATCACCTCATCGCTGCCCTGTCGTATTTTCTCCAACTCCGCTTCCGTATATTCTGTACGGAACGAACCATCGGTGATCTCGAGCGCCATTTCGGCATGCTGTAAAAGATTTGCGGGCTTTCTCAACAATGCAGGAGTCTTTATCGAATAAGACGCATCGAAAGTTACTTTCAGCTTTTGATTCCTGTTCGCATTTTTCGTTGTGACCAGCACCACGCCGTCGGCGGCACGCGCTCCGTAAATAGCTGCCGTTCCATCTTTCAAGACAGATATATTCTCTATATCGGCAGGATTTATCGTACTCAGGTCTCCTTCTGCCCCATCGATCAGGATCAGTGGAGAGCCCCCGTTGACGGAAGAACGGTCACGAATACGCATAACAATCTCTTGGTTGGTCGGATCACCGCCCTGGCGTATTATCGTCAGGCCCGGGATCTCGCCCATAAGCGCACTCGAAGCATTTTGTACCGGACGCGATTGAAATACCTTTGAGTCAGCCGTGGCTACGGCACCTCCCAGGTTGGCTCTTTTTACTGTTCCATAGCCAATTACCACTACCTCATCCATCACCTGCACATCCTCTTTCATCGAAATATTCACCATTTGCCGGTTTCCGACAGGTTCTTCAATCGTCAAATATCCAATATAAGAAACCTGTAGCACGGTATTTTCCGGAACTTGCAATGTAAAATTCCCGTCAATATCCGTTACGGTACCGTTGGTTGTGCCTTTCTCCATAATATTAGCACCTATTACCGGCTCGCCGTTCTCATCCGTCACTTTTCCTGAGATCTGCCTCCTCTGCTGCTGAATCACTTCCCTGACCGTCTCCTGTTGTGGCGATTTTGAAATATAAACCTGCCTGTCGGATACTTTGTAAATGTTGTTGGTTCCGGCAAACAGTTTATCCAGCACTTCACTTATCGTTTCCTTTTCCACACTAATCGACACTACTCGATCTGGATCGAGAGTTTCACGATTGTAGAGGAAAATATATTCGCTGCTTTTCTCTATCTCATTAAAAACTTCACGCACAGTTTTGTTCTTCATTTTCAGGCTTAAAGTAGTAACCTGGGAATAACTGTTGCCTGCATAACTGATGCTTATTCCTAAGATAAGGAATAGTGCGACGAGCTTCATGATTTTAAAAGTTTTTTGAGTATTAGCGATTTTTAGGAGATTGCTAATTTTTTTTGTCATATATTTGTCTTGATTTAAAGGTGATATACTATAGTTTACTTTTTAATCACTGGATCGGATGGTGTTTGGCGACGTTGTCCGATCTTTTTGTTTAGTCCTTATCCTGAATCTTCCATGGGTTTTTTATTTTTTCATGTTTATACTCAACTTATTAAACTCATAGTCAAAAATATTTTTGACAATTCTCTTCTTACTTCGTACTCACTCTATACGTTCCATTCTCTTGTTCCACTTTGATCCGGAAAGAGAAAGTAAGTCCGTTAAGTACTTCTCCAAGGTCGTTTTTCAAATCAACTTTTCCCGTACATTTCTGATTTGCAAGTCCTTCATCGAACAGGATTTCTTCACCATAATAACGCGAAAGTTTGGTCATCAAGACATCCAGCCGTTCATCTTCTGCATACAGAATACCTTGCACCCAAGAAATATATTTATCAACATCCACTCGTATTACGGAGGTCTGCCCCGCTTTGTTATCGTACATTTGTGAGGGCGTCAAATCGATTTTCTTAGAATTTTCATTTGAGGTTATTTGTACCGCCCCCGAAGCGAGCACGACTTGTGTTCCGGCATCTTCTTCATAGGCCTGCACATTGAATTTTGTGCCCAGCACACGAACCGCGATTTCGCTTGTTCTGACGATGAAAGGTTGTTTTTCATTATGAGTAACATCCAAAAACACTTCACCGTTTACATAAATTTCCCGTGTATCGCCCATGAAACGATTGGGATAAACCACC
>NZ_CALNAT010000114.1 GCF_937873925.1 uncultured Proteiniphilum sp.
AAATAGTGGTAAGATCGGAAAAAGGTGGAAGTAAATTTACAATGATTTTTCCGGAGTAACGGCCTTAACGCAAATTTCAATTCTATTGTGAGCAGGATTTAATGTACTTTCCATCGATACTTCCCGGAATTTACGATTTCAATCGGGCCCGGAAACGGATTCGACAGATTTCTCTTTTTCCCAAAATAATCATTGTCTATTTGAATCGCTCCTCCACCAGCTTGACAATAAGGGAGCTGTGTGACAGCCGATGGGGCTAATGCATCGGAAGTAACCAGCTGACGTTTCTGATTGAACCATTTTTCGTTAATAATCATCTCAAGATATATTCCCTCCCTTTCACGGACCAGATTGCATAAGGGATCGAAATCCAGGTCATCTGTTGCCGTTCGCTCAACCGATGGATTGTTCTTATACTGTTTCATTTGTTCCTGAGCATTTTCATTCATCTCGCCAAATTTCTTTTGTTCTTTATTTCCGGCAATTTTTATCGTTCCGCGGGTATACACATTCCCTTCAAATACAACCGGTAAAAGTGCACTACTGTATTGGCTTACATCGGATCCCTCCAGAAATAAATTGTTTATGAATTGAATATCACCTCCCGGATTATCGTGCAAACCTTCTACAAACGTAGAATGCGGTCTATGATATGGCGTTAAGCGGGCATCGTAATCAATAACGTCCACTTTTCCCATGAAAATATTATGTGTAAAAGCTGCTCCGCTCGAATTCATCAGTAGATTTTTCCCGGAAAGTAAAATATTGTTGAACACCAGCGTGGGCCCATGGTTTACTTCCAAAAATATGTCAGGAGAATTGTCGTGCATCAGGTTACCGGCTATCTGGGCTCCCTGCGCCATCCAATCGAGCCAGACGCCCATATTTGTCCGGTAAATATAGTTGTTCCGGATTTGCACATCCACTGCGCCGTGAAATTTTATACCTGCCATCTCCGCTCCGCCGAATAAACGCCTGACATGAATATCGTGAATTGTATTGTTTTCGATAATGCTGAATGCACACCCCATACTTCCTACTATTCCGGCCTGTTCACAATGTGAGATGGTATTGTTACGGATAATATGGCTGCCGATAGTGCCTTTGTTCCATCCGAAAGCCAGCGCCCGGTTGATCGTCCCAATGTAACCTTCGGCCGATTCTGTGTCCTTGTTGTCAAACTGATCGCCGTATTTTCCCAGCGTAATCCCAACACATTTGGAATATTGGATCGTATTGTTCTCTATAACCCACCCTTTGCTCCAGTGAGTACCGACCAGTCCCATCTGCTCCGCTGTAGGAGGCGCCCAGTTGGTGGCGGCATGCTGCATAATAAAACCTTGTAATCCAATAAAATTAATAAAAGGTTTGTCGGGATAGAAAACTGTTTGCCTGACATTTATTTCCACAACTTCATTGTTCGGATCATGGTTTGGAAACTGTGCCCAAATAATAGTTGTTGTAGTATCGACTTCCGCCCACCACAAACACTTTCCATTATTTACGGGAGTCATAACGTCTTCTTTCGTAGCTGATTCAACAAGCCAGTGCCCATTCAGATAAACCTCACCCCGCCGGTATTTCCGATCTTTTGGGTCCGGCCAGAACCAATCGCCCGATATAAACTCTTTATACGGATTAAATTCCCCGAAAAAGCTATTGGATATTTCAACCCTCCATGTATCATTCTCCGACTTCTGCCAGTTTTTGATGATTTCCGAACCTTTTATTTCGACTCTTTCTCCATGAGCCACCCTGTAAACAATGCGTTCATTTTCGGAGTTCCCACCGCGCGGCGGCACAATCTGTTCACGATAAACACCCTGATGCACCGTAATCGTATCGCCGGGCATCGCAACGTTGGCCGCCTCCTGAATGGTTTTAAACGGACGGGCAGTTGTTCCGTTACCGGAATCGCTTCCTGTAACTGCAACATGGTACTCATGGCCATTTCGTTTCGATTGTCCGGTGACAACTAAACTCAGCATCAAAAAGATAAATAAATAAAAGTGCTTCATATCCAATTGAATTTTGTTACAAATAATTACGGAAAACCTATCTGCAATATCAATATCCGGGGGCTCTTTTTAATAAAACGGGATCTGCTTTTTTCCCTTCGACGATCGGGTAAAGCAACCATGTATCGTTGTCTTTTCCGGTTTCCAGTTTCCAGCTCTTAGCCGGATCGGATAGTTCTTTCTTTACCCAGCGTGGAAAGGCATTCGCGGCGCGGGCATCTTCCCATGTCCTGATCACGTTAAAAATAGCCTCTTTCTGCGGGCAGCTTTCTACATCTTTCTGGTTCAGGATCAAACTATACGTTGTTCCTACTCCTACCGAAATAGCCTGGATATGCTCATATTGCTCCACTGTGGAATTTTCTTTTATGGGAAAATTTCCGCCCATACCGACGGGAAAAAAGTTAGCAAAAGTAACGTCCCTGAGATCCTTTCCCTGACTGGTAGTACTGCCCCACTCCCGCGTATCGGCATCGTAAAGGTTTTTGCCGCCACCCACATTCCAAATGCTCTGGTAATGCCATGATCCTTCCGATAAGGTAGCTCCGGTAAAACGGATATAAGGCACTCCGACTTGCTTACCGCGTTCGAACATTTTCCGGAAAAAACGTTTGGCTCCGTAGTATCCATGCCCTGTATTAAAAAGGAATTCCTGCCCGTCGAAATCGTAATATGCCAACCCGTTGATACGGCAGACATCGGCATAATATTCGGCAATTTTGTCTTGCAATTGCATATTAGGTATCAATCCATCGTATCCGTAATTTATAGTTACCTGCAGTTTATAAACAGTGTTACCCTTATGATGCTTCGAAGGCGTTGTATTCCAATAGCCACGTTTTACATTGAGTAAACGATATGGCTCTTCATCTGAAACACCCAGGTAATGAATCAGTTCCTTGCCTATTTTAATCATATTCAAATCGACGCAGTGCCCCTCCCAACTTGCAATTTCTTCCATGTATTTCGGATCATCGACAAGGATAATGGTATCGCCCGGCTCCATATCATTCATCAGCATTCTCTTTTGCTGATAAGAAAGGCTATCGCTCGGAACAGGGCTTGCATCCAGGGTTCCCGGGGCCAATGAATTGGTGATAGGCGTCCGTCCGATCATAATTCCATACTTTGCCGCCATTTCTGAAAATTCTTTATGCGATTTATTTCCTGCTGTCATTTTAATCGGTTTCCGTTCAAAGTCCTTCCCGTCAATATAGCCCCCATTTCCTCTGTCGGGTCTTAAAAAACCCTGGTCGTACAAACTGATCGCTTTAAAACCCAGGCGGTGTGTATAGGAAATGATGCTATCATTCAGGTTGCCGGCTGTCATGGCATCCGGAACAAAGGCTGCGGGATCTTTTACCCATCTGCCGTTCATAGTGGGATAAGGAAGTTTTTCCTGCAAGACAATATCCTGAATAACATCCAGCAACGCTATGCTATCCGGGCTCCCCCAGAAAGCTACCGATGAGCCTATATAACCGATACCGGGTAAAGGTTCTACATCCAGATGATTAGGGACATTGGCTTCCATATTGGGAATTAGCGAAAAAAACACCTCGCGTCTCGATGAACGATCTCGGGAATGATACGAAATGGAAATACGCCCCTCCTTATCCACTTGCGCCGCATCACCATACATGATGCGGTAATAAGGCTCTTTATGTGCGTAAAAAGCGACATCGCTGATCCCATTTCCTCCCAACGTGAAGATCTGGCCTTCATGCAGATTGTCCGGCAAAGGAAACCTTTTTGTATCTGGGCTGTGAATAACGTACTGGAAAGGTGCGGCATCGCCGATCGTTTCGGATGTACCGCCAAGGGTATTGTCATCCAAAGCCAGCATTCCGATAGCATAATTGACCACTTCGCTGGTATCGCGGGCTACACCGATTAGTTCGCCCATCAGATTCGTGATATTGGTATGGTAATGCCCCCACTGGATATCTTCGATATCCTTGCAATCGGACAGGGATAACAGGGTGAATTTAAAATATTTTTCCTGAAACGCGATGCTGATCTGAGCTTTTGAATTATTGGAAAAAGTGAGTGAGAAAATCTTTTTCTTTTTGTCGTAACTTGCCTTTACAGGTTCGTAATACTCCTTCTTTTCTCCATTATAAATGCTCATAAGAGGCGAAGGTTTATCGGCAGGGCTAAATTCACGGTGAGGTTTTACCGTAATATTCTGCATACTCGAAATAAATCCTTTATTATTGATATGAATTTTAAAATAATCCGTTCTGAAATCCCATTGTGCATTAGTGGTAGTTACCAAAAACAACGACAAAACAGACAAAATAATACTTTTTTGTTTTGATAAACAATTCATTGACAGGAAAATATTTTTCAACATATGTTTTTTATTTATAGTGATACGTTTATTTACTGATGTTATTTGTTCCGGATTGCATAGTGGCATATTGGCACATTTAATCCGTTTTCAGTATATAATTTACCGACTTACCGGCTTTTACCCTTACTTTATCTTTCCATCGCAGGAAAGCATTGTCGCCTAACGGACGGGAAGCCTCCTCCGCATTCTCCGCAAAGAGCGTAACGGTCGCATCATAAGTAGTCGGGTTCGTTATTTGCAGCACCAATTGTTTGTTATTCTGTTTGATAACCCTGGCATTCACATGATCAAATACATAGAAGGAGCTGATATCTGTCCGCACATAAATACCGGGGATTTCCAGCGCCATCATGGCACCGTTGGTTTCGTTCCATCCCGTCGTACCGCCATCTCCACGCGAACCACGGCTATCCGCATCGCAATAGGTCAAACGCTCCGTGATCTTTCCGTTGGGTTGTACACCTTCCGCATGGGCATGGATCACATCACGAAGCAATTCGGCATAAGCCGTTTCTCCGGTAGAGCGGTATAACTTGAACAATGCGTCACCGGACTGGGTACAGAATCCCGGAGCGCCATGCTTGTTCTGTGTACTGGCCCAGACTGCACCGGTCAGGTTCGCACCCAGTTTCGCCAACGGAGTATTTTCCGGTAACCGGTAAGGGAAAGATACTGTCCATGTTGCGCATAAGTTCGCCAGATCACCGGATTGTTTCAGATATTGTTCTTTACCTGTTACCTCATACAGTGTCATTAAAGAGGTTAATAAGGCAACCGCTGTTTCGGAATCGGCATTCTGCAGGATATCCCCGCAACCTCCGGATGTAAAGCCGACTAAAGCAAAATTATCATAATAGTCTGCTGCCGCCTCGCAAGCGACTTCAAGATAGTCCGGATTATTGTAATAACCGGAAGCCAAAGCCAATCCGGCTACTGCCATAGCGCCACTCGTGGTGTTAAATACAGCAATGTTACCGGTTTCCACATGCAGGTAATTCCCCCATGTGGCATACTTTTTCCAGGTATTGATAAAAGCATCCGCCAGTAAACGTATATTCGTTTCCCATTCCGGGTCAATGGCATTGGTTTTCCCCTGTTCTCTCAATAACATAAACTGTTTTACCATCCAGTACAGCACATCGCCATTTTTACGGGTCAGGCCAATTCCCGGATTCTCTTTGGCGGCATCACGGTTGAATACTTTCCCATCCGATCCGAGCACATCGTAGTAATAGCCACTTTTACCTTTGGCTCGTGGCAACCCGAAATCGAATGTATTCTTAACTCTCCTCAAATGTTCCGCATCCCCTAAAGCCAACATCGGGTAGGTATTCATCAAACCGCCGATCCAGCCGTAAGAGATCCAGTCTGCATTCTCGGGGCAGTAATATTCCCATTGATCTCCTACATAATAACGTTCGTCGATATTCCGTACCATCCGGGTCAGCACCTCGCTCATCGGCATCAAATTGCGGGGAGCCTCCCCCTTTGTATGCAGTTTACGGTCTTTCATAAAGTGACCCAGCAACTCAGGGACATCTTTGCAAGGAAAAGTGATCTCGGTAACCCGGATGACAACCCGATCTCCTTTCTTCACCTCTATTCCCCGGTCGGGACTTTTACTGAAACCGATAAACTCCGGCTTACGTTCCCGCACTCCCGGAGCGCTGATAATAAAAGAAGCGACGCTTCTATCCGGTGCTTCTTCTATGATCAGGACATGATCCAATAGCTGGTTCTTCCACTCGATACCCTGATCGGTCAATAAGATCGTTGCGGACTTCTTTGCCCGTTCCAGTATGCTCATGGCAGGTGTTGCCGTATTGCTTATATTGACTTCTAACCGTGAGTGAGCTCCAAACTCAGGAGAAAGCTGAGGGATCGGATTGGAGGTCAGCGCCAGATCTTTCCGGTTATAATCCGTTTTATCCAGCCCGGTGGCATATGCCCGGTTTACAATACGCTGCCTGTTACCATTATACACCGACGAAGGGATCATTACATAGTTATCGCTTGTCCATCCATAGCGATCGAATGCGACTGCCACACCCGTATCGTTCATATCCCGCTTAGCTGTAAAAGAAAAAGTATACATCTTGCCGCCATTCGCCGTAGTGTGTTCCGTACGAACTTCCCAATCTGAGGCAGGATTTATTTCTTCACAATGTTTCAACTTCGATTCGTTGTAGAAACACTCCAACAGCCGGATATTTTTATTCGTGTTCTTTACATCCGGCAACCAGGAAGCCTGCGTAGAGGAGGACCCTGATGCATGTTCCGTCGCTTTTACGACGAAAGAGATCATCAGTAGGGAAAGAAGGAATAGCACATTTAATTTCTTACTCATAATAATCAGGTTATTCATCATTTATTTAAAATATTTTAACCAAATAAACTTGTGGACAGTTTCAACTACTGACTCGCATTATTCTATAACAAACCAGGTTGTCCCCCGGGCTTTTATATTTACAGGTAATAATAAGTCCCCTTTGTTGTTCAAAGGGTAAATCATACTTTTGCCATCTTCGAAAATTAAGGTTGCTTTGTCTATCAATCCGGTATAATATAGATTTACTTTCAATGTGCGGTTTATAATCTCATCTAAGGGGTTATATATCATTAGCAGACCTTTCTCTTTTCCGCCGGGATTTACATGTAAAATGGCATCGTAATCCCTTCCGTCAGGGCGGCGAACATGTATAATATCACTATCCAGTATTTCCCGATGCTTCTTGTAAAAATTTACCCACTTCATTACAAGTTCCTTAGTTTCCGGAGTATCATATAACTGCGGGCCGCGATAACAAGCTTGTACTCCGGCTCCAAACAAGTTGGCTAAACGCTGTTCATAATGTGGAAGATGATCTTTTAGCGGTTCTATTGTTGCTGATTTTCCTCCTCCCTGATATTCCACAAGTGGCACAAACATCCAACCCATAGAGGGTGTTTTGGACCAGGTTCCGTCATATATATTTTGTCGTTCAATAATTTCCTGTTGCGCACGAGGAAGTGACCAATTTGCTTCCCGATAACCCATTCCTGTTTTATTACTGCCATTTAGAAAATATAGATCAGGTATATTTAAATAAATGCCGTTACTCCTACACCATTTGTAAAAATCGGCCACTCGTTTGAACTGTTTCCATTGCGAATCGCTAACATTTTTATGACCTGGATGATTGTTTGAATAGCATAAATCTCCAGGATATGAACCGTCATGTTCGAAAACTGACAACCCTGTTTTTTCATATAAATTATAGAGCTTTCTGAAATACTCTTGTCCCCATTCACTTTCAACACAAGGCGAATTTCCAAATCGGGGACGTTGTCCTTCGGGTAGTATGACATCATTTTCAGCGTCTATGCTACGGCTGGCTAACAACGAATAACCACCTAAAGCTATATTTTTTGAACGAGCATAATCGGCTAGTTTTTTCATCCGATTTATATTTTCAGGAGAATCATCTTCTGCTTCAAAGCCACTCCAAAAAGTCATGATTACCATTTCGAATCCTACTTCAGCACATTGGTCTATAGCTTTTTTAACGGATTCATTATCAGAACTCCGCACATGCATCAATATGGGATTTTCCGTTACCCATGGCGCTATTGTCCGCATCATACGACGATAAGCCAGGCTTTTTCGTTCTCTTTCCCAACTATCGTTTAAGAGTTTCCATACTCGAAAGCTGCTAAATGTGTTGCCTGTAGCGATAGTTTGCTCAGGTCCTATTTTAGGGGCAACTTCTAATAAGCAGGGTGCTGTTCGTTCATAATTGACCTGTGTCTTATAGAGTGGATCTTTTTTCCACTCTATACTGGAATGATATATGTATTCTTCACTCATTCCTCCAAAATTATAATCTGTTTCCACCGTAATGTTAGGATATAGCCATCTATCCCGTTTATCTACGGTACTTTCCGACTCGTAGACTGCTAGTATTTCACTTTTGAAGTTATTTATAGTGATGTCTTGTCCGGATTGATTTTTTACCGAAATCCATTTGCTAAAGACCGGCAAATTGTCATATAATTCGTAATGGACGTTAACTTCAATCTGTTTTAAGTACGCTAGCTGTGATGAGATATTATCATTAATATTTGATGGGAAATCACCGAGCATACTGAATGCTTCTATACGGCAACGCCCCTCTATTCCTTTTTCTTGATAATCATTACTTCCTCCTTCAGTATCCATTTTACCAACTCTTACTTTCCGAGGAATTTCATTTGCATTCAAACCGCAAAAACCAATAGATTGCCAGTCAATCCCATTTAAGGAGAAAGACGTTTCAAGTTTATCTGTTTTCAGTTCAAGTCTTAACCAAATAGATTGAGTCTCATTAACCTTAATTTTTTCACGTTCTTTTTTGCCATCGTATAAAGCTACCTCATTACTTTCACTTCTATAATTTACTTTTATCGTTTTACTATCGAAAACCAAACCGATTCCAGGTCCCCAATTAGAAGAGCGATCTGTTCCCGGATTTATGTGAGCTATTATCACTTTAGTTCCTGTCTTGAAATTTTGTTCTGCATATACGGCAGTATTGGCGAGTGCCATGATTTCTCCAACCTTTCCTTCATTAATGAAAGAATTCCGGTTATGTGCCTTTGACTCTACTAATGTCCATTCGGGTAGTAATTTATTAAAATTGTCAAAGAATAATACTTTTCTCCGATCATCCATATTACTGCGTTTAGCAAGAGTATTAATTGCCTGGTCATCGAGTAGATAAGTAAAGACCAGTTCTTTACCCGGAGCAGGCCATGGCAGGTCTTTCGGCATCCATTCGAGCCTTTTTTTCCAAGGGAAACGTTCTTTGATCTTCTCTACCTCATAGCTTTTCATTTTGAAAGCTCCGGGATTGGCCTCAAGATTCGGTATCCATTCTTTTAACAAGTAATTGTGGATAGGTTGTCCATCCAGTCCGCCCACATCAAAGTGATGCCCGTCAATGGTTAAAGAAGCTTCCGGACGGACAGAACGAAGAAAGGATGTGTTGCTCTGCATTTCTTCAAGTTCTATTGAAGCCACATTGGGGTAAAGAGTAAAAGTACGGCTTACTAATCCATTGGTAAAGACAAGATAACCTTCCGGCGTCTGATATAAGGCGGCCTGGGCATTGACAGGAGTTACTAACCAATCTTTTTGTACAGTTACTTTTTGTTTATCAAATACAGGATATGAATCTTGAGCCCATAAACACAGGTTACAATGCATTGATAATAGGATAATAATTAAAATTGTTCTTTTCATTATATATTATATCACACTAATAATTTTGATCAGGGTGTATAGCCCCTCTTTAGGTTTAATAGTACACTTTTAATCACTTAAAACACCATATAAGGCTCCCCTCTCATCTCCAAAGAGGTATAAATCCCTTCCGATTTACCGGGTTGCCCTCCTCCAATATAGATTCTAACCCTGCCATCGGCTTGTACAAGATTTCCTTTTTCATCCGCCAATGCCAGTTCTTCGGGCGATAATGTGAAGCTGATGGTACGGCTTCCCCCCCTCTTCAGGTATATCCGTTCAAAACCTTTGAGCACACAGTTTGGTATCCGCCTGTTGGCATCTTCAGGGTGAATAAGGTATAACTGGACAACTTCTTCACCATCATACTTTCCTGTATTCTTTATTGTTGCCGATACTTTGATTGTTTTTCCGGTTTCTGTTATTTCCGGGTTTTCTATCTCTTCATAGGTGTAATTTGTATAACTCAGCCCATACCCGAACGGATAGCGTACTTCCCCCTTGAAGTAGCGGTATGTCCTGTTTGCCATCGAATAATCTTCAAATGCAGGCAAATCGTCATCACTTATATATGTTGTCAGAGGCATCCTTCCAGCCGGATTATATTCTCCAAACAATACATCTGTTATCGCATCACCGGCCGCTTGTCCTCCATACCAGGCTTGGAGGATAGCATCGGCATGCTCACTTTCCCATTCGAAGTTCATCACAGAACCCGACATATTCACTACTATAAGCGGACGACCGGTCTTTTTCAGTTCCTTCATCAGTTCCGTCTGGATAGCGGGTAGCCTCGTAGTAGTCCGATCGCCACTGACAAAGGCACCATAACCGGCTGCACCCGCATCTCCTGCTTCCCCTTCATAATCGGAGGTAATACCTCCTACAAAGACTATCACATCCGCCTTCTTTGCCTGGGCTGCTATCTGCAAAAAAGAAAGTCCTTCCGTATCTTTATCCATTATGTTTACACCTTTAAGATAGTCGATTTTTATCCCTTTGCCATAACGCCTTTCCATGCTTTTTAATGGAGTAATAATCTCACTGGGTACTCCATAATAATTGGCCAATTGTGCTTGTCCATTATCCGCATTGGGGCCTATCAGGGCAATTCGTTTGATCTTCTTCGCATTCAATGGCAGGATATCCTTTTTGTTCTTTAGAAGAACTATTGATTTCCGGGCCATTTCATAAGCATGTTCTTTGTGTGCGTCACATTCGATAACTTCCCTTCCGATAGAACTATAAGGTACACGGTCAGCAGGATCGAACATCCCTATTTTAAACAGGATTGTGAACAAACGTTTTAGCGATACATTTATATCACGTTCCGTTATCAATCCGCGATTTACGCTTTGTTCCAATAAATGATATAAATCTCCGCATTCAAGATCGGTGCCTGTAAGTACGGCAGCGGCTACGGCCTCTTCGTGATTACGGTGAGTCTTGTGATGGGAGGCAAAGTCTGATATCCCCCCGCAATCGGAAGTTACATAACCGTCGAACTTCCATTGATTACGTAAAATATCCGCCAGCAACTCGTTATTACCGCAACAAGGTTGTCCGTCTACCCGGTTATAGGCACACATAATACCATGCACTTTTGCTTTGATCACCAGGTCACGAAAAGCGGGCAGATAAGTATCCCATAGGTCAAATGGGTTAACTCTTGCATCAAACGAATGGCGGTTGTGTTCCGGACCACTATGCACGGCATAATGCTTGGCACAGGCAACTGCTTTCAGGTAATAGGGATCATTCCCTTCCAATCCCTTTACAAAAGCGATTCCCATCTGACCCGTCAGGTAAGGGTCTTCTCCGTAGGTTTCCTGCCCCCGTCCCCAGCGCGGGTCACGGAAGATATTAATATTGGGAGTCCAGTAGGTCAATCCACGGTAACGTTCTCCTGTATTCTTCGCTTTCATATCTTCATTAAACAGGGCACGGCCTTCTGATGCAGTATAGTCCGCCATCTTATAAATGGCTTCCCTGTCAAAAGTCGCCGCCATTCCTATGGCTTGTGGATAGACAGTAACTTTCTCTTTTGTGCGGGCAACACCGTGCAACGCTTCGTTCCACCAGTCATAAGCCGGAATACCCAATCGGGGAATGGCCGGGGATTTGTGTTTCATCAATTGAACCTTTTCTTGTAAAGTCAACCGGGAAATAAGGTCATTTATCCGTATCTTCACATCCAGGTCAGGGTTACGAAAAGGGTATTCTTGAGCCTGGATTTGCAGGTTTATTGCAAAAAATACAAAAAAAGGAATATATCTTATTGTTTTCATAATGATGGTAATTAATAAATATTGTTATTATTGTTGACTTTTATAAAAATAATATGCTTGATCTATTCACATTCCATGATTTTCTGCCCGGGAGTTATTCCGTTTTCGTTATAGGAATCCACTGTAAAATAGTAAGTTATACCACTGTTCAGGCTGTTGATATCCAACTTGGTATCCCCAAATACTTGGAAATTATTATATAATTTATCTTTTGAGATGCCATAACGGACAATATACCCTTCACTCCCGGAAGTTTCTTTCCACGTCAGTGTCACTTTGCATGGATCGTCTTTATCCCGGTATATGATACAATCAATAACCTCTCCGGGTTTCTTCCCGGTTCCTTTTCCGAATATCCGGAAGTCGCGTAAAGAAAAATAGGGGGCAACCGTATAACCTTTATTTTCTATACGAATATAACGTGCTTTAAAAGCCTCTTCAAATTCAATATAGTCATGCGGGGTATCTGTACGTTCCGTTTCTTTATCGACAACCGGATACCATTTTTTTCCATCATGGGAGGCAGAAATTACATAACTTTGATAAACCTCAGAGGAGTAACCACTGAGAGAAGCTCCTTCCTCATCAAAATTTACCTGAATCGCATGAATAAATGAAGGTACCACAAGATCCAACTCCAGGCACTCTCCAATATTATTTGTTGAAGCAACCCATGAGGTACGGACATTTTCATCCACCGCATTGCCGGCAGGAAACCCTCCACGTTCGGATGATACCGCAACCGGTTTGTTATAGGATAGGAGCATCCAGTCTGGACGATTGTTGCAGTCATTACCCTTATGCGATGGAAGATACATCGGATAGTCTCCTAAATAGGTATTAGTAAACATATATCCATCTGAATCGATTCCTGCAGGGAAGAGTGAAATACGCCGCTCGAACATGTGTCTAACCGAAATAGAATTGGTAGCCGCTTTCCAATAGTTCCCTTTACCTACAGTAAAAAGACAACCATGTCCGGCGCCACCAATAAAACCAGTTGGCTTATAGGATACCGGACTATTTTCCATATAACGAAAAGGACCTGTAGGGGATTCGCTCACATAGACTCCGTCGGCATACGATTTCCATTCGGTTCCCGGTGCGGCGTATTGCAGATAGTACTCACCATTATGGGCAGTCATCCAGGCGCCCTCAATGTAAGGACGCCTGGATAATTCGTTTGTTTCTCCCGTACGTTCCCAACCATACATGTCTTTATTGCTGTTGAAACATTCGATACGTTCTGTTTTTTCTTCTAATGTATTCAGGTCCAATACCTGGACAAGTATAGGATCAGTGGGTGAACAGCCGTGGTACATATACAGGTTGTCGCCCTCAACATAAAAAGCCGGATCCCAGAAAGACCATATCTCTTTTACTTTTTCCCATTTTCCGGCATCGGGGTCGTTTGAACGGTACAGCATCCCCTTTCCATGTGTGGAACCTACATAATAAATATAATCGTTATGAACGAAGTTTCCGGGAGCATAATCCTCGATAGGTAATACGGAATCGGGAATGAACACATGTGTCCAGTTTTGGAAGTCTTCAGTATACCAATAACCTGATGACTTGGAAGCAAACAAATAATATTTATCCTGGTATTCAATTATAACAGGATCGGCAGCCTCACGAATGCCTGCCCCTTCTTTTATCTTCATAAAACGGTAGTTCAAATTTACCGGATTACAAAATGTTCTTGGATTTTCGGAAACTTTGGCACGAATAGGAGGATCAATACAACTGAATACGATGGGGATCAATAAAAAGATGAACAGAGTTTCTTTTACACAACTGTTTTTTTTCATTTTTTTGATTATGATTAATTGAATATCATTATTTTACTATGTTCCGAATTTTTTATCGTGTGGAGACATATCCATATACATTACCAGAAAAGTCGACGGTAAACAATGTATTTCCGGATATAGCTACTGTTCCCAATATCGGTGCACCCAACGCATGTTTCCATAACAACAGACCTGTTTCTCTTTCCAGCGCATACAGATAACCATCAGGGTATCACTAAATAAACTCGCGGACAATTTTAACCACTGATTCGTATTATTCTATTACAAACCATGCTGATCCTCCGGCTTTAATCTTTACGGGAAGTTGCAGGTTACCTTTATCGTCCAAGCTATAAACAACGGGAATGTTGTCTTCCGAAGTAAGCATCGCCCGTTCTTTTAATCCGGTATAATAGATAGGAAGTTGTATTATTTTTTCTATTTCCCTGTCGGTCGGATTAAAAACGATGACCATTCCTTTATGGCTGATGAACGGATTGACGTGCATCATGCAATCCAGGTCGCGTCCGCTGGGTCGGCTGACATGGATAATATCGGAAGTCAGAATATTGCGGTACTGTTTGAACCACTGGATCCATTTCGATACCATTTGTTTCGTTTCCGGCGTATCGTATAAGCGGTTTCCACGAATCGTCAGTTTACAGCCGCTGGCCAGATACTGTATCAATTGTTGTTCGTAACGATCGAGATTCTCAGACAAAGGTTCCAGTCCCACACGCGGATCGTTGGTATAGAAACCGACCAACTGCAAAGTCATCCATCCCATGGGCGGTATCTTGTGCCAGGTGCCGTCGTATATATACTGGCGCCCCAATAGCAACTGCTGTTGCGGGGTCAGGTTGGCGCTGGCCTCCCGGTACCCCATACCGGTTGCACATTGACCGTTCAGGAAATACCAGTCGGGGATCGGGATATACATATTCCGCCGTTGTAATTCATGAATAACTCCGACCTGGGTTTTCCACTGCTGCCAATGCGAATCTTCCAGCCCTCTATGGTAGGGATGTTCGGTTGAAGCACAAGGATCGCCATGATAAGGACCATCCATATTATAGGTCATCAAACCGGTTTTGTCGAAAAACTCCCACATCTTACTGTAATAGGTATCTTTCCACTCACTGGCAATGCAGACACTCTGCCCGAACAAACTACCGGGTTTTCCCGTTTCCGGATGGATACAATCCACCTCTTTGCCTCTCCCCCGGGATGCAACCTGTAACTCGTACCCGCCCATTATGATACCCCGTTCTTTTGCATAAGCCGCAATTTTGCGCCAATGCTGTACATACGCAGAGTCTAAGTTGTTGTGGCTGATGCCGGGCCATGCCATGATATCCAATTGCTCCAATCCCAATTCGGACATCTGGTCGATAAACGCCTTCAGTTTTACTTCGTCATGCGAAGTAATGCCTCCACTGATCAGCGATTCGGTTACCTGAGGAGCCAGTTTTTTATAGAATCGGCGATGTCCCAGCGATTTACGCTCCCGGTCATCGCTATCCTGTAACAATTCGAATGTAATGTATGATTTAAACGGATTTACTTTATCAACCGCCGTATTGGGACCCATTGGAAGCGTGCTGACCAATAAGTTGTGATGCGGGAAGCCCAGAAATTTATCTTCTGCCTGGTTATGGGAAGCCCAGGTATTATAATCGTCGTCGACACGCCATTTTGTTGTCGAACTCCCGACATGATATATTTGGGGCGTTCCCGAATAGTGCATCAGGGCGCTTCCCTGCAAATCGGCATTGACCAGGGCAAAAGAGAAGTCGCTTTCCACATGGATGCGTTCCACCTGATCTTGGTTAACAGCCAATACTTCACACTCCATTTCATTCAGCAGCGCCGGTTCTTCCCCGTGGTTTTCTATTTCGATCCATTTAGCAATCACCGGTAATCCCTGGTATATTTCATAATTCACTTTTACCCTGATATCCTTTACCTGCCGCATATTTGCTGTCGGCCAAAAAGTCATTTCCACCCGTAATCCTTTAGCCGGCCAATCGGTAGGAACGGCATTATACTTCGGTTTCCACGGGTATCGTTCGAGCGGTAGCCCCGTCTCGACCTTAGCCAGGGTAAATGCCTGATCGGAGGCTTCCATCTGTGGATACCAGCTTTCTAACAGGTAAGACAGTTCGGGTTGTCCTTTCAAACCGCCCACATCATACCATACACTATCGATCCGGACGCGTGCTTCGGGTTTCACGGCACGCAGGTATTCCGCTTCATTGCTCAGGTTTTTATATCCCACGCAGGCTATATTTTCAGAAATGTAAAATGTTCTGGATACCAAACCATTATTCAATTGGAACATGGATGTAAGCCCATCTGTTGATTTTTTCACAAATAGCCTTGCCGGTTCGTTTACCGGTGCAATCAGCCAGTCGTTCACCTGTTTTGTATCGGGTAATTCCGATACAATCATTTTTCCCTCGGCAGGGGATTCAATGTTTTTTATCAGGTTTCCGCGTTCGGTCAAACGTTTCCGATCATCCGTTTTTTTCTTTTTATAGTCGATCAGGAAATCTGTATCGGGGTTAAAACCTCCCGTCCCGAAAGCAGAACATCTCACTTCATAGATATCCCCAAAGAATGGATCTTTTCCATCGGCATCCACTGAGATGGAGAAGTTGGCAAAAAATGACTGTACCGGATTGAACGAAGCACTCTTTTTTCCGTTCATCCAGACACTGCCTTTCCCTTCTTCAACAACGAGTGCCAAATGCGTCCACTGGTCTTTTACCGCATTTCCAATTATAACAGTTCCTTTTCCTGCAACCAATATCCACTGTTTTCCTTGCTGGGCAAAGGTATATCCTTCTTTTCGGTTTCCGTTGGCGACAATTGTTTTTAACGTTTTGCTATCATCCGTTCCACGCGATTTAACCCAGACCTCCATAACCATATTAGCAGCCGCATTGCCGAATGACTGTGGTATTTGATATCCGTCGTCTTTTCCGTTAAAAAAAATAGCACCTTCTCCCTTCAATCCTTTTTCTCCGGGAGCATCCGCATAGAATACCGGACGCCCTGTCGCAATAAGTATCCCGTTACCCTTGACCGGTTTTATCTCTTTGGGGACAACGGCGTACGTTACGTTTCCCGAACGTCCGAAATTGTAATGGACAATAGGATCTATTTTTGCCTTTAACGATGTGCAAATCAGTAATAAGAAGGATAGTATAATGCTTTTACTCATAATTTTACTGTTAATCTGAATTTTATTACGATCGTTACCTGATACGTTTATTCGCCCTCAAATAACATATCAATGGCTTTCCAGAGTACACCGGCTGATCCCCGGAACATCCCCGATCCTTTGGGTTCACCGGCGGGTGTCCACCATTCATAGAATCCGTCGTGTTTAATTACGCGGTCGAGCATGGGAGAAAGGGCTTCATAAGCCTCCGTATAAAACCCGTTGAGAATGAGTTGTTGAACCATGCGTCCTCCGAACCAGGTCCAGTCACCTCCGTTTTGGTAACTGTATTCACTCATATCAGGATTTTTGAAAAATCCGTTGGGGTATACTGGATAAAGAGTCAGGCCAATAGTTTGTGCCCCGGCCGCTTTTACATTCTGTTGCATTTTGTGATAAGCGTCCAATATCTCGTTCCTTTCCAGCATTCCTGCTTCAATTGCCACAGCGGTGCCTCCGTGATAATAGATGGCGTCTTCATCGAAATCGGGCGGGAAAGGAGAGCCGTTCAAATAAATATGCGGGATGAACTTTTGCCTGCGGCTATCCCACAGATGTTTTCGTGTATTATCCATAATATATTGGCGGATACCTTGCCAATACGCTTGTTCATGCTCATCATTGATCATGGCAATATAATCTTTTATGGCAATGGCAAACATGGCATTGTCATAGATATCTATACAAAGATGTGAAGTGCTGTCCAACTTTACGCCCCACTCATGTTCGGGCTGTACATCACCCCAATCGGCGGTTGTTGCACCCCAGAGCAAACCATATTTCTCGTTATAACGTTTGTTGAGCAGGAATTTCAATGCATCACCCATACGTTGCTCTACAGTGCGTCCGGCAATCTGCTCCTGCAAAAACGATTGGTCTTTTGTAGCATGCATATATTTGGCAATGGCTTGTATCAGTGACGATTCCTGATCGGTTTCTACCGTATTTTTATGTGCGGCATACTGCGGTGCAAGATTAGAATAAATGAAGTCATAATTTACTTTTTCATCTTTGCGCGGAATATAGCCGTCTACAATATTGCCGTCCGGTCCCTGAAATTTAAAAAAAGTAAGTAAAGCTTCCCGTATTTTACTTTTATCCCCCACCCTGCATGCCGGTTCAATGAATGTATTCAGATCGCGGATCCAGACTTCGCCATACCCATCCCCGGCATTCAGCCCGCTCTGAATCAATGCTTCGGCTTTTTGCTGAACAATTTTTAACCGGGGATCAGCTATTTTATCCGGTTTTGTATGTTCATCATCGTTTCCGGCAACCGACAATACCTTCGTTTCCGCAACAGGTATAATTGCAGATGTTTCTACAGCCGGACTTACTTTTACATGGGTCGAAAAACAAAAAACTATAAAAACACCTATTACAGCTGACTTATTCATCTTAAATTAATTTATATTATTTATGCGCTCTTTATTTCCTAATGCTTTGAATTCGATATTCACAAATGGAGCATTTGAGGATGAAAAATCACATTGCACGGAAACCTTGTTATGACCTTTATTCCACCTAACAGGAGCGGATAATGGATATTCCGACAAAACACGCCAATAAGCATCACAAACATATACACGCTTTCCGTCGCTATATATTTTATCGCCGGCTTTTAATTCCACAGGGATTTCAATCGGAGCATTTCCTTCTACCAATATTTGTAACTTATTTATTTTACCGTCTTTCTCTTTCTCAGGCAGAATAGTGGCATAAAATTGAACAGCCTGTTCCTCATATGGATTATCAAATGCAAATTTACTCAACAAAGGTTCGCCGGATTGGACTAATCGGAATTGATGGATATTATCCCCCTTTAAAGTAACTTCATACAAATTCCAGGTATTTGCTCCTGTTCTTTCCAGATGAAATTCATTCTTAGGATTTTTCATTTTCTCTCGTTGTGCTGCTGTCAGCAGATGGCTATTACGTATCTTTTGCCATTCGCGAATGGCCTCAAATAAGCGGCTTTTAAATCCGTTGTGTTCGATACTTTCGTCCACACGCAATAAATAACCGGCATTGAAAGCGGCACTACGCGCCTGAATCCATTCAATATCTTCAGGACGGTAAGTAGGTTCCAACTTGAACCATCCTAACATACCGGGCATTAGATTACGTTCGAAGTAACGCTGGTTTTCCAATCTGTAATTCACCTGGCTTTCTCTCAGGTTATCATACCAGGGTTCTCCCCAATTCATAAAAGAGTAAATATGCCAGTAGTAGTGGAAGGTTCCGGCTCCGCAGGTAATAACATATTTATCCAGGTTTTCATACCATCGCTCTGCAAAACGACTAGCCCCAAAACAACCGTGTCCGGTAGGAGAGCCTCCTCCATAACCGTCAAAATCCATCAAACCGATTCCGGTTTCTTTACATACTTCGGCTAAACGATCCGCATATTTATCCTGTAGATTGATATCGGGGAAAAAGCCGCTGTAGTCATCATTTACCAATTTATCGATTTTATCACCCGCTTTATGTGAAGCTGGTTTTGTTCCGAACTGGCCGCGAATACAGTCGATCAGTTTATAAGGGGAAGTTTTTGTTACTTCCCGGTAGGCTATTAATTCTTTTCCTATTTTAGCGGTACGGGTAGGCCCTGTATAAACAAAGAAATGCGGAGAATCAATGACAATTTCACGGTCTATTGCATTTATATCCTGAGATAGAACCGAACTGCCGGCAATACAAAGACTGTCACTCGGAATGGGGGTAACATAAGGATCATGTTGGGATGTGAACATTGTCAACGTATGTACCCCGATAGCAATGCCACGTTCACGGGCTTTGTCTGTATAAGCTTTTATCTGTTTGGCACCTTCCGGAAAACGGGAAGTATGCAGGTCAAAATGCCCCCAATTTTTAAAAATATCACCGATATGAACTAATGTAAACTGACAGGAATCTGCATAATCCAAGGCATTATCCAAAGAACTTCCTTCATACAACATATAGGCCGGATTGGGTAAATCCTGTCGTTTAATCCATTCGCCGTTTATCGTTGGATGTGGTAAATTTTCTCCCAATTCAATTTGTTCTATTACATCCAATACGTGGGAAACAGGGGCTGCAAACAAAGCAATTGAACTACCTATATAATCCTGATCGACAGCTGCTATCTTTTGTTTTCTTCCATAGAGGTCAGTTATTCTTTCTCTTCTCCAATCTCTGGCAAAAAATTGAATATCACTACCGTATGAACGTTTTATAGCCGCACGACCTCTCCAAATACGTACATAATCCGGCATATCTCCCGTCTCATTCACATTAATAAAATCTATTTTTTCTCCTGCCCTCTCTTTTATTTCCTCCGGCACCTGTTGTCCCGGCAACGGATCTATATAAGAGCCTCCATAAGCATCATCTCCCCAATGCGGCCTTCCTTCCGTAGTATATAAATCAAGCGCCTGAATACCGACGGAGAAAACGGTATCACGCACCACTCCTACAGTTTCGCCAATATATTGAGAGATAGTTGTTGCATAAGGGCCCCAGGCAACAGCTTCTATTTGATCCCTGTTGCTTAATGAAACCAGCGATAAACGAATGTAGGTATCTTTAACTTCCCTGGAAATGACTGCTTCAGACTGGTTTTCGAATGTAAGGATCCATTTATCGGTTTCAACTTTCAGATTAACAGGCTTGATATATTGTTCGCCATCATACAAACTCAATAAAGGAGAAACCGTTTCCCTCACTAAATAATTTACCTGGGTTCTTTTATCTACCACCTCGCAAATGAATCCTTTTTTATCTATTCTGAAATCTGCATATTGAGTAGATAATCCATCTACATATGAATGCTTACATGAGCATAACATACATAGTACTGCAACCTTACATATATTGTTAGTATTTAGAAGTTTCATTTTTAATATATTATTCGAGAATTCGCATACTATTTTACCTTGTCTTGCGGAATAAAGGCATGCAGATAATCTTCGCAGAATAATCTGCATGCCTTAAAAAGAAAAATCAATTAAAATTTATTTCAACGGATCAAAAGCCCCTCCCCATTCATTATTCTGTTCGATCTTGGAGTTGCGGTCGATAACATCTTTATGGACTGGATAAAACCAATGGTTCAAATCCAAATTAAACTGATATTTCTTATCCCCGTCCAGACATTCTACATATTCGAAAAGGAACAGTTTTCGTACTTCCGGATCGTACATGTCTTTTGTCCAGTCGAAAGATCCGATATTGTCGTAATCCTTGATCACGGCATGAAGTCCGGAACGCCATTTCAACGCATTGAGCATATCGTAACGTTTCCAACGGCGTATATCCGACCAACGTTTTCCTTCATAGGCAAATTCGATAAAGCGCTCATCCATATAAGCCTGGCGGATATCGCTTTGGGATACAGCCGTAATTCCGTAATTACCGGTTCCGGCTTGAATGCCGGCACGCTTGCGGACATCATACAACACCTGCAACGCCTCGCTGCTCTTATCCAGCTCGTTTGCACACTCGCCATAATTCATCAGAACTTCGGTAAAACGAATCTCAATCCAGTCGGTTATGCCGTCATACACGGTAGCTATTGTCAAAGATTTGTCCAGGCCTTTCAATTGGAAATAACCGGAGGAACTACCGCCGACTCCTTTTCCTAACTGATCAAATATCAGCGTATTGTACTTATACCCCGTTTCCGAAAGTTCGTCAGGGACTTTTCGCCAGGCATTCCAGTATTTCATTCCGTTTGTTAGCTGATCGCTCGCCGGATAAAAAGTTCCCGGGCAGAAAATAGTTGCATAGAAACGGGGATCGCGCCCGACATAAAAGTCCGTCATAAACTGCTCGTTATAAGCTGCGTCATTATCAAGGCGATTCACATCTAATTCCAGTTTGGAACCGTCGAGCTTCGGGAAAGCCATCAAAAGCGGGAATATTGCCTGATTAAAATTTGCATTGTCTTTTGTCAGCGGCTCGGGACGAATACTATTTTGAGCCAGTTTATGGTCGGGATAATAGAACTGGTTGATCATTACCACTTCGTTGTTCCTTTCGTTATACCAGATATCTTCAAATTTACCGGTATATAAACCTTTACCAACACCTTTCAGAAAATCAACGGCATCTTTATTGGCTTTATAGGCTGCCTCCCAACGAGACTGGTCGTTGCCCGGATTAAACAACGGACTGGCGTACTGTAACAATACACGTCCTTTGAATGCCATGGCGCACCCTTTATCAATACGTCCGTAATTAGCGCCTGTCCAGGTGTCCGGAAGAGAAGCAATTGCTTCGTCCAGGTCTTTGATAATCTGCGCTACACATTCCGACGTACTGTTGCGGCTGACAAACAGCGAAGGCAGATTTGTCACATCCTGAAAATGCAGGATCAACGGAACACCACCTGTGGAAAAGACTTTCCCCCAATAATCCCATGCTCTCCAGAAAAGGGCTTGCCCCTTCAATTGTTTCATTTCTTCATCGGACAGTACAGTTACCTTTTCCATCTGGTCCAGAAAGAAATTAATCCGGTCAATGTTTCCATAATCCCACTTTTGGCCGGTGTTCTCAACCGTGATCAGGCCTCTTGCATAATCTCCCATACTTGTCGGCCCATTCATGCCCTCATCCGTACCGTTTGCAGCAATAGGCCATCCGGGCGTCATTCTTCCGTATATATCGGTCAGGAACGAGTTGATCATTGTTTTATCCGTCCACACATTCCCCGGGTTAATCGTCCCTGTATTTTCATAATCCAGGCTACAGCCACACAGCGTGGCCAGGAATAAACTGACTACTATAATATTTGGTTTCATAATTAACATAGCTTTATTGTTAGAATTTCACATCAACACCGAAGTTAAACGATCGCAAAACCGGAAAAGCGTTTCCACCACCAATTTCCGGGTCATAATATTTATTGAAGCCGCTCAAAACAAACAGGTTCGTGCCGGTGACGAATAAACGCACATTCTCAAACATCTTGTTATAGAATTGATTCTTAGGCAGGTCATAGCTTACCGTCAGATATTTCAAACGCATGAAACTGCCATCCTTCAACCAGAAGCTACTTGCTGTCTGATACGTTTTCGGGCTGTTATTGCTAATACGTTTCGGCAGAGTTGCATCCGGTGTTTCCGGTGTCCAGCTATCGTAATACCATTGATTCCACATACGATTCCATTCCACACCGCCGGCCAGGTCCGACATCCATTTTTTCTCACCTAACCTTCCGGAGAACATCATGTCTATGTTCAAACCTTTCCAGCTTCCACCCAAATTCAACCCGTAAACAACCGGAAAGTTTTTGGAATGAAGCATCACCCTGTCCCAACTGCTGATTTCACCGTCCGGCTTTCCTTCAGGACCACTCAGGTCTTTAAAAACCATCATACCTAATTCCGGTTTTAACCCGTTATGTTTATAATTCGGATTGGCCTGATTAAATGCATCTAATTCTGCCTGTGTACGGATAATTTTATCGAACTCATATCCTACTATATAAGTTCTGGATTTTCCCTGTGCTATATCGATCCATTGGGCATTCTGGGCATAATCCTGTTTGATCACTTTGTTCCACCCATACGACGCCGTCAGGTTGGCAAAGTAAGAGAACTTATCGTTCTTCCCGTTATAACCCAATTGGAAATCAAATCCCTGTGCATGGATTTCGCCGTAATTCTCAGCCGGCATCGAGAGACTGAATGTGGACGGCAATGTGTTCTGGCGGTTCCC
>NZ_CALNAT010000115.1 GCF_937873925.1 uncultured Proteiniphilum sp.
AAGCCATGTTCGATAATCCTTTCCTCGAAGGGCAACGTCCAATGCCTGCCTCTACCGTTATTATCCCGCAACTTTTCAAACAGTCGGGATACCGTACCGCTTGCATCGGAAAATGGGGATTGGGCTATCCTGGTTCCGAAAGTACTCCCAACAAAATGGGGTTCGATTTTTTCTACGGATATAATTGTCAGCGCCAGGCACACACATATTATCCTCCTTTTCTGTACCGGAACGAAAACCGGGAATATTTAAATAATAAAAATATCATTCAACCCGGAACCAAACTGGATCAATCAGCCGATCCTTTTGATGAAAACAGTTATCAGAAATTTATCCAGGATGATTATGCACCGGACCTGATGTTGAAAGAGATCCTCTCGTTTATAGATGAAAACAAGAAAGATCCTTTTCTGTTGATGTGGACTACTCCCGTTCCGCATGTCCCGTTGCAGGCTCCTAAAAAATGGATCGATCATTATGTGGAAAAATTTGGCGATGAGCAACCTTATTTGGGAAAAGCAGGATATTATCCTGCCCGTTATCCCCGGGCGACCTATGCTGCCATGATCTCTTATCTGGATGAACAAATCGGGTTGTTGACAGAGTATCTGAAAGAAAATGACCTGTACGAAAATACGCTGATCATCTTTACCAGTGATAACGGACCCACTTTTAACGGAGGCTCCGACTCGCCCTGGTTTCAAAGCGCAGGGGCATTCAAAAGTGAATATGGATGGGGTAAGGCATCCTTACACGAAGGAGGGATCCGTGTACCGCTCATTGCCTCATGGCCGGGTAAAATAAAATCCGGATCTATCTCGAGCCATGTAGCCGCCGCCTGGGATATTATGCCTACCTTTGCTGAAATCCTGAAAATGAATGCCACAACAGACGGTATCAGTTTTCTGCCGGAACTCACGGGCGAAAAACAAGTCGAAACCCACGATTATTTATACTGGGAGTTCCCCGAGAATGAGGGATCGATAGCTATCCGGATGGATAACTGGAAAGGTATCATCGAAAATGTACACAAAGGAAACAAAAACATGCAGTTATTCGATTTATATACCGATCCGGCCGAATTGTTCGATGTGGCAAAACAATATCCCGATATTGTAATCCGGTTGGAGGAAAAAATCCGTGAAGCGCATGTAAGGGCGGAAGTGGAAAGATTCAGATTTCCTTTTGAAACGAGCATGTAAATCATTACACGCAAGAACATGATTAAAAGCGAGTTCCATATGATACCTTTGAAATCAATAGTTTTAATCATATGAAAAGTGATATTTCACTCTATTTGATGTAACTTTGAAAAATAACGCGAACGAACCAATATGAAACCTAAAATTTTTGCTGCGGGACTTTCCCTCGCAGCGTTAACCCCGCTCAACGCACAGCAAAAACCCAATGTGGTGTTTATCGTTGCCGATGATTTGGGTTATGGGGATCTGAGTTGTTATGGCCAGGAAAAATTCCAAACGCCCAATATCGACCGTTTGGCGCTCAACGGAATCCGGTTCACCCGCTCGTATTCAGGAACCACCGTAAGCGCGCCCTCGCGCGCCAGCCTGATGACCGGATTGCACACCGGCCACACCCCCATCCGTGGAAATAAGGAAATAAAACCCGAAGGACAGTTTCCGCTGCCGGCCGGCACATTTACGCTTTTCCACCTGTTTAAGAATGCAGGCTATACCACCGGCGCCTTTGGTAAATGGGGATTGGGGCAACCCGGTTCTGCAGGCGATCCCAACAATCAGGGTGTAGATGAATTTTACGGATACAATTGTCAACTCCTGGCACATAATTATTACCCAGGCCATTTATGGTACAATCAGACAAAAATAGCGTTTCCTGAAAATGATAACGGACAATTCGGCGCGTACTCGCAAGATCTGATCCAGGCAAAAACGCTGGAGTTTATCGATAAATACAATGGGGATCCGTTCTTCCTCTTCGTACCCATGGTGCTTCCACACGCCGAATTGGTCGTACCGGAAGATTCCATCATCCAAAAATTAAGAGGAAAATTCGATGAAAAACCGTATAAAGGTACTGATTCCGGTCCCGCTTTCAGAAAAGGCGGATACATGTCGCAGGAATATCCGCGGGCGACACATGCCGCCATGGTTACACGTATCGATAGGTATGTGGGACAGATCATTGAGAAACTCAAAGAGACAGGAGTCTATGAAAATACACTGATCATATTTACCAGTGATAACGGACCGCACCGCGAGGGAGGCGGTGATCCGGATTTCTTCAATAGCAACGGCATCTATCGCGGATATAAACGTGACCTGTACGAAGGCGGCATCCGTGTGCCGACCATCATTTCGTGGCAGGGGAAAGTAGCAGCCGGCAAGGAAAACGATTTCGCTTTCGCATTCTGGGATTACATGCCCACGTTTGCCGAACTGTTGAAGACCGGTTCGCCGGAAAATACCGACGGGATCAGCATATTGCCCACACTCCTCAATAAAAAAGAAGGTCAGAAGAAGCGGGATTATTTCTATTTCGAGTTTCAGGAATTGGGCGGCCGCCAGGCGGTAATAAAAGATAACTGGAAACTGTTGCACCTCGATATCCGCCAGGAGGGACTGTACGAACTCTATAATCTCGCGTCCGATCCTTCGGAGAATCACAATCTGGTCGATCTCTATCCTCAAAAAGCGGCAGAACTGAAAGAGATCATGAAGAAGGCCAGAACCGATGATTCCAACTGGTCGTTGTTTTAAGTAATTGATTCAGTCATATAATAGAGTTTATATCGAATAAGATTTTAGATGTCTGATTATCGGGAGTCTTATTCCTTAATCAATATAATATCTAATAAACTTTCCAATTATGAGACATTTTTCTACCCCGTCAATCCTCACTTTTGGTACCTGTCTGGCACTTCCCACGCAGGCACAGGAGATAAAACAACAAGCGATCCCGGAAAAACCCAACATTGTGTTGATCTATGCCGATGATATGGGGTATGGAGACCTTTCATGCTACGGGGCTAAACGTGTAGAGACTCCCAATGTGGATCTGCTCGCCGAAAATGGTATTCGTTTCAGTAATGCCCACTCTGCCGCGGCAACCAGCACTCCTTCCCGTTACGGCCTCTTCACGGGCGAGTACCCATGGAGAAGGAACGGTACCGGTATTGCCCGCGGTGATGCCGGGTTGATCATCAAACCACATCGGTACAATGTGGCAAAACTGATGAAACAGGCGGGCTATACTACCGGAGCGGTAGGAAAATGGCACCTCGGCATCGGAGAGGAAACCGCCACCCAGAATTGGAACGGAAGGATTGCTCCCGGCCCGTACGAGATTGGATTCGACTACTCCTACCTTATGGCGGCAACGGGCGACAGGGTACCCTGTGTCTATCTGGAAAACCAGGAGGTGGCAAACCTCGATCCCAATGATCCGATCAGCGTAAGCTATTCACAGAACTTTCCCGGAGAGCCTACCGGCAGGGACAATCCCGAATTGCTGACAAAATTGAGGCCAAGTCCCAATCACGGACACGATCAGAGCATTATCAACGGTATCTCCCGTATCGGCTATATGAAAGGGGGCAAGGCAGCTCTTTGGGAGGATGAAACGATTGCAGACAGCATTACCTCACGCGCTGTCCGTTTTATAGAACAGACCAAAGAGAAACCCTTCTTCCTCTATTTCGGCACTAACGATATCCATGTGCCGCGCTATCCGAACGAACGGTTCCGGGGCAAAACCGAGATGGGACACCGGGGCGACGCAATCGTTGAGTTTGACTGGTCGGTGGGTGAAGTGATCCGTGCATTGAAAGAGGCGGATGTGTATGAGAATACGCTGATTATTTTGTCGAGCGATAATGGTCCGGTGGTGGATGACGGTTACGCAGACGAAGCCGTGGAGCGCCTGATGGATCATAAACCGTGGGGCCCTTACCGAGGTGGTAAATACAGCATGTTTGAAGCAGGAACAAGAGTGCCTTTTATTGTTCACTGGCCGGAGGTGGTGCGTCCGGGTATTTCCGATGCGCTGGTTTCCCAGATCGATTTATTGGGTACGCTGGCTGCTTTGACGGGTATTGAGTTGGAGGAGGAAAAGCTGAGTGATAGCAGGAATCAACTTCCCGCATGGCTCGGTCTCGATAACGAAGGGCGTGAATACCTGATTGGTGCCGGCACTTCGCTTATGATCCGCACCAAAGACTGGAAGTATATTGAACCAAATAATGGCAGTGCATATCAAAGGCTCACCGATATTGAGATGGGAAACAGCCCGGAGGATCAACTCTACCATTTACGCTATGACCGGGGCGAGTACGATAATGTGGCTGAAAAGAACCGCCTGAAGGTAAGATTTTTTAAGCAGATACTCGAAGAGGAGAAGAGCAAAGGCATAGGGTTGAACTTGTAAGAAAGAACAGTATCAAAGGGAAGAGGTTGTTCAGTTTAATATGTCCGGGCAACCTCTTTCTTGCATTAAAATTATTGATTCATCGACTTTTACAATGGATATTGCTCCCTGACAGGATCATCATATTGTTCCTGTAACCGTTTCAGTTCGGATTTCAAATCTACAATGATGCTGTCATATTCCACTGGTATTCCCATAAGAAAAGTTCTTTTCATTCTAAATTATCCTGGTAGAATTTATCAATAATAGGCTGGTAGTGTTTGTCCCACGCCGCTTTTTGTGCCGGATTCAGCCGTGCATATTCGCCATTCTCCTACATTCCTCGACGATTTCACCAACAAATCGGAATAGTTTCTATAAGAATTTATATACCTTTGTCCTTAATCAAAAGGATCAGAGCGCTTTGAAGGACAAACCCATACATATAAACTCCCGAAGTCTCCGGCTGTTACAGGAAGGAGATGAGAAAGCGTTCGAATACATCTTCCATCACTATTACAATCAGATCTATACGTTTGTCCTAAATACCCTTTTCGATAAAACCTTTGCCGAAGATATTACCCAATCCGTTTTCATTTCTCTCTGGGAAAAAAGAGAAATAATCGATCCGGAAGCAGGTATCGCACCTCTTCTTTATACCATTGCCCGGAACCACGTATACAGGCAAACCGAACAATTATTACTGAAATATAAATATCTACAGTACCAGCAAGAAAATGCGCAGGAAATCACTGATATTGAGTCAGATGTAAACAGCCGTTTTCTGGAAAATATTCTTTGGGAATTTATAGAGAAACTGCCTTCGGACCGGCGCAGAATTTTTTTACTGAGCCGGAAAGAAAATTTATCGAACAAGGAAATCGCTTCACGTTTGCAAATTTCAGAAAAAACGGTGGAAACGCAAATAAGACGTTCTCTTATTTTTTTAAGAGAAAAAATGAAGGACTATCTCAGTGTACTCTTGTTTTAATGTATCTATTTTCAAAAATTCCCTCAACCTCATGGCTATTTATTTAACATAATTTTGTTAAACATAATTAATATTCTTGTTAAAAACGAAATCTCTGTAAGGATTTTACCCTTTTCACGTATAATACAATTAATATGTCAGACGAAATTGTAAAATTGATCGAAAAATTTCTCTCCAGCACTATTTCGGAAGAAGAAACGGACTCGTTGCTCCACGCTTATCAACAAGAGCGCATAAGTGAAAAGCAATTAGAGGATTACTATGCCGACAAATGGAGAGATGCCGGACAGCATCCATCGAAGCTAGACGAAGAAAGCAAAGAAAAAGCATGGAAACGGTTTCGGATGCATATACGCCAACATGCGCAGACACTACCGGGGCGCAAAAACAAATGGATCGAAATAGCAAGCGTGGCGGCTGTAGCTATCTTGTTCTTTATGTTGGGTTTTTCGCTCCATTTAGTTCGTGGTAATTCACAACAAGAGCTTGTGGTGATGGTTGAAAACGGACAAAAGGCAAGCGTTCAACTTCCCGACGGCTCCCACGTGCGCCTCAATTCGGCAAGTGAACTGCGCTATTCCCCTGATTTCGGGAAAAAAAACCGGACTGTAAAACTGATGGGAGAAGCCTATTTCGATGTACAAAGTGATCCGAACAACCCGTTCATCGTACTGACACGCGCCAATCTGCAGGTAAAGGCGTTGGGAACAAAGTTCAACATCAAGTCTTACCCCAACGATGAACAAATAACCGGAACGCTCATAGAAGGCCGGATTGAAGTAAGCAACCCGATGTTATCCGAAGTACTGGATCCCAACGAACAAATCTCGTTCTACCCTAAAGGACTAAGGTTCAGCAAATCCCGTATCGACAATATAAATGAAGCTATTTTTTGGATGACCGATCAATTCGTGTTCGACAAGGAGACACTTGAAAACATTGCCAAAACGTTGGAAAGAATGTATAACGTGACCATTTCTTTTGCATCACCCGACATAAAAGAGATACAATACAGCGGAAAAATAAAGAACAACAGCATGGAGAATGTACTGAATCTTATCACTGTTGTTTCTCCGCTACAGTACACAATGACCGGATCGCATATTACATTCAGTAAAAAATAAAATTAATAACTCACAAAAAATTGACGCCTATGAAACAAGATAGAAAATAACTCACCTAATTACCTGGAAAAAAAGCCGGAGCAATGTGAGGGCATCACTCCGGCAGGAAAGTAAAAGAACATTTTCATTAAGCAATACGAGCAGAAGCAAACTTATTTGCATTATGCCGTTGCAGGAAAATGTCTAACTTTAGTGAATGCAATATTCCACTGGTAGGATAATAGCACGACAGCGCTTTAATAGAGAGAAAAACGCTGCAGACCGCATTCATATGGGGACAAAAATACTCAATCAGAGAGAACTTTGTGCTTTTTTATCCTTAATTATATCCTAAAACAATCTAAAATCTAAAAAAATTATTCAATGAACGTACAAATCAAACGAATTGGCGTGAGCTGTTTGCTTCTGCTCCTGTTAAGTATTGGGCAAAGCATAGCGCAATTGAGCATTTCCGCAACGAATACGGAAATAAAAAGCATACTTCGGCAAATTGAAGAAAAAAGTGATTATACTTTTTTCTATAGCGATAATTTCCTGGATTTAAACCAAAAGGTGACCATCCAGACTAAGGACGAAACAATTGAAAACATACTGAATACTTTGTTCCGGAATACGAACATTGACTATCGAATCAACAACACCCAAATAGCGCTTTCCGAGAGACGCAAAAAAGAGAACTCTGTCAACATCGCTCAACAACAAGGAAAAACCATAATAGGAACAATTCTTGATAACGCAGGCGACCCAGTTATCGGGGCAACCGTCGTGGAAAAAGGGAATCCCTCGCACGGGACAATTACCGATATAGATGGCAACTTTACTCTTTCAGATCTGCCTGAAAATGCCATACTTCAAATTACATACGTAGGCATGAAGCCGCAGGAAGTAGCTATCAAAGGAAGGACAACAATAAATGTCGCAATGGAACCGGACGCGGAACTGTTGGATGAATTGGTGGTTATCGGATACGGAACAATGAAGAAAAAATTGGTGACCGGTGCCACTGTACAGGTAAAAGGAGAGGATATTTCACGATTAAACACACCAAACGTGCTGGGAGCTTTACAGAGCCAGGCGCCGGGCGTAAATATTACACAGGTCAGCGGGTTCATCGGTGACGGTTTTAAGATAAATATCCGCGGTATCGGTAGCAATTACTATTCAACTCCTTTGTTTGTAATTGATGGAGTTGTAGGCGGCACTCTTGACGGTCTGAGTCCTAACGACATCGAAAGCATTGACGTATTAAAAGATGCGGCGACCGCGGCCATTTATGGTTCAAGGGCTGCTAACGGCGTCATTCTTGTTAAGACCAAAAGTGGGCAGGTAGGAAAACATGAAATTACGTATGACGGCTATTATGGGATACAAAATCTCTATAAAATGCCTACTGTTTTAAATGCCCAGGAGTTTATGAATATTCAAAATGAAAGCCGAATCATGGATGGTTTGCCCATATATAACTGGGAGAATTTAATTCCGGGCGGAGATCTGGCTTCTATTCGTGATGGTTCATGGAAAGGAACGAACTGGATCAAAGAAATCCTTAATAAGAACGCGCTCATTCAATCCCATAGTATTGGTATCAATAGTGGTACGGAACGTTCTGTTTCATCTTTAGGTTTTACGTTTTTTCAACAAGAAGCTACCATGGGCGTACCTTCTAATATCCCAATTCTGAACCGTTTTAATGCGCGAATCAACACGGAATCGACCATCCTCAAAAAAGGAGACCTTGATATACTCAAAGTAGGAGAAACGCTCAATTATCGTTTTAATCGTTCTCAAGGACAGGTAGCGCGGGATGATATATATTGGAACACAATACACAATTCTTTGGTGATGAGCCCATTGATGCATGCATATAATAGTCAGGGCGAATATTATATGTATGATGACCAGATTGCCGATGGTTATAATTGGGATACAGCCAACAGTGCCAATAAAAACCCGATTGCTTATATGGATTACATGATGAATCAAAACCTCAGTAAAAGTCATTCTTTGCAATCCAGCGTTTATATGGAACTAAAACCAATAAAAAATTTAACGTTCCGCTCTCAATTCGGCTATTTGCTGAGCACATCCAGTTACAGGTCTTATGTTCCCTCTTTTGGAAAATTAACGGCCACTTTAGAGCAGGGACAGGATCGTGTGACTCAATCTATGTCGCAGTCTCAATATTTGACATGGGACAATACGATCAATTATGTCTTGAAATTTGGAGCACACAATGTGGATGCCCTATTGGGACAAGGTATGACACGCCAGATGTTAAGCGAATCGATGAGCGGCTCAAACCAGGGATCTATCTTTTATGATTTTGATCATGCATGGTTAAGTAATGTACCCGGTTTAAATACGATACAGTCATTAACCGGTTCTCCCACCCTGTCAAGCGGCGGACTTTCCGTTTTCGGACGGGTTAATTACAACTATAACGAAACCTATATGGCTTCGTTTATCTTACGGGCCGACGGCTCGTCTTATTTTGCCCCCGGGCATCGTTGGGGTTATTTTCCATCCGTTTCTGCAGGTTGGGTAATAAGTAACGAAAATTTCTGGAAGGAAAATATACAGGGAGTGGACTTCCTGAAATTACGCGCATCATACGGTTCCAACGGTAATGATCGCGTTATGTCGTTCCAATATATCGGATTGATAACTTCCAACAACAATTATGGTGGTTATCCTTTTGGTAATTCCATGGATGATGCAGCTACAGGCTCATATGCGTATCGTGGAGTGAATCCCGAACTGAAATGGGAAACACAAACAATGATCAATGTAGGGGCTGATGCCAATTTCTTTAACAACAGGATGAGGTTAGAACTTGACTGGTACAATCGTGTTACCAGAGACTGGTTGGTTGCTCCGCCTCAGCCAGCAGATTTCGGTGTTGATCCGGCTTATATTAATGGTGGCGATGTCCAGAACACCGGCTTTGAAATGATTTTGGGCTGGAATGAACAGGTAAGTAAAGATTTCTACTTCGATACAAATCTCTCTTTAAGTTATAACAAAAACAAGGTTTTAAAAATTGCAAATTCCGAGAAGATCCTTCACGGTCCTCCCAGTGTGTTGTGGGAAGGATCGGAGGAAAGCTATCGCTCTGTGATAGGAAAACCTTTCGGTTATTTTTACGGATATAAAAGTAGCGGGATTTTCCAGAATCAACGACAAATAGATGAGTATGCAGGAGCTAAACTATTGGGAGATAATACACAGCCGGGCGATGTCATCTGGCAGGACATCGATGGAAACGGAACCATTGACGCCAAAGACCGTACAGAAATTGGAAATCCCCATCCCGACTTTACTCTTGGCTTTTCATTCAATGTCAATTATAAAGGGATCGAACTGAACGTGAACACTTATGGGGCATTCGGCCATCAGATATTGAAGTCTTATCGTGATTTTGTGGCTTCTCCAATGGCCAATTATACAACGGATATTTTCCAACGTTGGCATGGAGAGGGGACATCCAATAAATTTCCACGCCTATCAAGTTCGGTAAGTTCAAACTGGAATCGAATATCCGACATTTATATCGAGGATGGCGATTATTTCAAAATTAAAAATGTTTCTCTGGGTTATGATTTCAAAAGAGCATTTAAAGGGCTTCCCTTTAGCCAGCTAAAGATATATGTGACTGCACAAAACCTGTTTACTTTTACAGGTTATACCGGAATGGATCCTGAAATCGGGTATGGAGCCGGGAGTGATTACCCCTATGCACAAGGTATTGATTTAGGATTCTATCCCAGTTCACGGGTATATATGATCGGCATGAATATTAAATTTTAAAAGAAAGAACAATGAAAAAAAATATAGCATTTATTATATTATTCACCATTGGTTTCTGTACGAGTTGCAGTGATTTTTTAGACAGTGAAAGCTTAACCACTAAATCCACCGAAAATTTCCCATATACTGAAACGGAAGCCAATGAATTGATTACAGGTATATACGCCAATATGTTATTCCAAGACCCGGAAACATCATCCTATTTTTACCTGGCACAACTGGCAAGCGATGATTGTTTGGGTGGGAACCTGGAAGCATCAAACAACTGTGCAACCAACTTTTTGATGTACACCAACCTGAATATACTGCATGGTTTGTACGCACGATGTTACAGGCAAATTAACCGTGCGAATGTAGCGATTGAGACATTGGACAACGTAGAAAAATGGTCGAGTGAAGCTGAACAAAATCGCTGCTTTGGTGAAGCTCACTTCTTACGTGCTTTCGCATTTAATGAATTAGTGCAGGTTTTTGGAGGTGTTCCTTTACGTACAGATAGTAGAAACATGGAAAAATTGCCGCGTGCATCCATTGATGAAATATATGAACAGATAGGTTCCGATCTGAAAAACGCGATTGAATTGATGCCTGACCGCATTTATCTGGATGGTTCGCCCATGGTAGGCCATGCTACCAAATACGCGGCAGAAGCCTTCATGGCACGTGTATTTCTGTTTTATACCGGGCGCTACGGTAAAACCGAACTACCCGGCGGAATTACCAAAGCGCAAGTCATTCAATGGATCGATGATTGCGTGAATAATTCCGGACACGATCTGGTCTCAGATCAACGCAATCTCTGGCCTTATACGAACAAAGCATCCCTGGATAATGACATCGAAAAATATAAATATCAATATGTTTTGAATAATAATCTGGAATGGGCTGGCTTAAGTCCTATTGAAACCGTGTTTGCCAACAAGCATAAATTAAAAGGTAATAACTGGACTTATACATGGTTCAGCAATACAGTTTCACAATTTTACTCTCCATCGGCAGATAATTCCAAAGCTGAAGACGGAGAAGGTTATCCATTTGGAAGAGGTTGGGGAGCAGGTCCTGTTTCACCCGCAATGGTAAATGAATGGAAAGCCTGGTCGGCACAACAATCGTATCTGAACGGAGCTACTGAAGATCCCCGCCTGGCCGGTTCCATTTGGTCGTACCGGGCACTTGATCCTAATAATGCAGGAAGCGTATTATTCGACAGAAGATTAACTCCGGATGAGCCTGATTATACAGTTTCGTACCGGTACTATGAACAGACCGGCTATCATCAGAAAAAGTATATTAATGTTGTCTCCTATCAGAATATTAACGCCAATGATCCCGGTAAAGAACCGGTATACGGAATCCGATCCTTCGCTTTACAGCTCTATCCTGAGATAACCGTTGATGTTGTAAGCCAATCACTGAATAACATCGCTGACTTAATCCACATACGTTTCGCAGATGTATTGTTAATGCAATCGGAATTGAAAGAAGATGCCACCGGGCTGAATCGTGTGCGAGCCCGATCCAGCTTGGCGCCGATAGCTTATTCACTGGCAGCGATTAAAAATGAACGTCGTTGGGAATTGGCTTTCGAATCCATTCGATGGTGGGATATGCTAAGATGGTCGGGGCCATCTTTGGAAGAAGCCGGAGAAGCGCTGAACAAACAAACAGGATTTACCTTACTCAATGCAGGCGTAGAAGTGCCAATGGTGAATTTCGACTACAAGAAACGTTTAAAAGAAACGCAAGGTTATTGGCCCATTCCACAGACTGAAATAGATTTATCGGACGGCTTATTCGAGCAGAATCCCGGCTGGGAATCCAGTGCTTTGTTTTCAAGCTGGAACAGATTACAATAACTCTAAAAATAATCGTATGAAAACAATAATAAAAATTTTTCTACTGACTGTTTTATTCGCTTATGGATGTGACCCGATTGAAGACAAGTCTTTGCGCGAACAGTTCGAGAATGTCGGGGCACCTATCACTCAAACCGAATTAGATGCCGCTTTATCTGTTACGCAACCTATTCCTAATACAGATGACAAAGTGGAAGGCGACCAATATGTCGTATTGAAAAACAATCGTCCTGAGATTGGTGGTGTATGGCATCTGGGCTGGAGTACAGGCGAAAAAATTGTTGCATCGGATGATATTACTGTCATTTATGATGCCAATGGCGAATATGAAATCTTTTATACAGGTATCTCAGCCAACCAAATAGTTACGTCTAAAAAATTCAATATCAGCGTAACCAACTGTTTTGATGAGTATGATTTTCTGTTATCAGGAGCAAAAGATAAAGCTGACAAAACAGCAAAAAAAACCTGGCAATTTTTACAGGTTACGGGAGCACTTTATAATGGAATGTATGGAAACTGGAAGTATTATGATCCGGTTCCAGGACAGAACTCCTGGGGAACCGTTAATACGTCAACTATTCCTGAACAAACAATGGTATTTGAATTTGATGGCCATAAAATGACCACTTACCTGGGGTCGGGGGCTATATCCAAAACAGGTACATGGGCTTATACGCATAACAATCCGGAAGGAGTTAAAGGGGAATTGATAACCACTGCTCCGGTAATAGGTACCAATATTAGCTGGAGTGTCTGGGAAGGGGTCTCCACTCCATACTGGATAACTTATATTAGTGAAGATCTGTTGGTGTTATGCTTCCCTCAAACTTATAGTAAACCTCCAGGTGCAGAAGATTGGGATTTGTATGGGACTTATTTTTACCTTGTTCCTAAAGAAGAATAAATAAGTTTATTCGTTGCCGGTAATTGGTGTTATACCTATTGCCGGCATAGTATTTCTTTAATTCGTTTTTTTAATACAACAATAATTCGATATTTTTATAGGCTCCTTACAACTTATTGATTATCAGACAAAAGTATACTTTTTAAAATGTATAATTTAATCGGTTGATTATATGGTCATTAAATAAGGATTTACCGGATTATTAATAAAATATAAGTGAATAAAATGAAAAAGGTTTTGTTTGTCGTGTTCGCACTTTTACTTTTTACAACTTGCGAAAAAGATGATTATATAACAGGCATAAGAGCTCCCGGTATGGATAATAACATGCCTGAACCGGTGGAAGGACGTATAGCCCTGGCGTACGTGACCTCCTGGAGTACGGTGATTCCCGATCCTACCTACCTGACAAATATCAATTATGCCTTTGCCGAACCCTATATGGAAGGCGGCGTTTACAAAGGAATGTATGTACTGGGTGAAGAAAGCCGCTTCCAGCAAATCGTAAATCTGAAAAAGATCAATCCGAAGCTGGCTATTTCCATATCATTCGAGAATTCACAAGGTGAAGGTTTTTCACAACTTGCCAAGTCGGATGAATACCGCAAAGCTTTTGCCAATGATTGTAAAGCTTTCCTGCAAAAGTGGGGCATCGACGGTGTGGATATGGACTGGGAATTTCCCGGTCTCTCATGGAGCGGTGACCCGAATGCTTACGATGTGGCTGTGGATGTAGCGAACCATGTGCTGTTGATGAAGCAGTTGCGTGAAACCTTAGGAAATCAGTATCTGCTTACCTATGCCGGTTATTGCATGGATAAGCAGCAGGTTACGGGAGGATGGCGCTATATCGACATTGCAGCCGTAGCCCCTTTCGTCGATTTTGTGAATATCATGACCTATGACCTGGATGCGGCTCCTCATCACCAATCCGCGCTGCAGGACCCGTCAGCGGCTTCTGACTGTACCCGTGCTGTCCAGGCCTATCTGGATGCCGGCATGCCTGCCAATAAACTGGTGTTGGGCATACCTTTCTACGGGCGTCACTCATGGACGGAAGCGATCAACTACAAAAAGATCCTCGAACTGGACCCCAAATCCTACAAGATCGATAATTGGGACGATGCGGCTTCAGTTCCGTACGTCACCTACAATGGAGTTTACTATTGCGGATACGACAATGAGAAAAGTATCGGAGTGAAAGGCGACTGGGTTCTGAGTAAAGGAATGAAAGGCCTGATGTTCTGGGATTATGACGGTGACGATAATCAGGGGACTTTGCGAAAAGCCGTATGGGAATCTGTAATGAAGAGCGACGAATCATAACTATAAACTTATTGAGTATGTCATCCAAAACACAAAACATACAATTTAATCTGCTTTTTATATTGTTTTTGTCCATTGCAATCGGAGTGCAGGGTCAAAAGCAGGAACAAAAGGAACACGAAAGCATAGATAAAGATTTTTTTCCTTTTTCGGTATGGTACAGTGGCGGCAAAGCCAGGGCTCCCATGCTGTCTAAAATTACCACTAATTCCGAAGAGGAATGGAGAGCAGATCTGCAACAGATAAAGGATCTCGGTTTCAATACCGTCCGCACATGGGTTGAGTGGGCGACCTGTGAACCGGAACCCGGAAAATATAATTTCGACAACCTGAATCTCCTGATGAGGCTCGCCAATGAAACAGGACTGAAGGTGTTTATACAGATATATGTGGATTCCGCACCCGACTGGGTGGCACAAAAATACCCGTTTGCCATGTTCGAGGCACAGAACGGGGATAAAATCCATCCCCAGTCGGCACCCGGTCTCAATACGGATAATAAAGTCGTGGGAGATGCCGTCCTCAATTTTTATTCGGAAACAGCCAAAGTGGCTATTCAATATCCCAACTTTTTCGGGTGGGACCTCTGGAGCGAACCCCATATCATTAACTGGGCTTCCATCGATTATATTCCCAATGTCCAGTTTTGTTTTAGCGATGCCACCCAAAGCCGGTTTAGAGAGTGGCTCAGGAAAAAATACAACTCTCTCGAGAACTTAAATACCGCATGGTACCGTAACTTCACGGATTGGACGCAGGTAGAGGCTCCCAGGTTCAGTACGATCCTAAGTTATACCGACTTTATCGACTGGAAAACTTTTATTTATGAAAAGTTAGTGGAAGATATGGCGGCCCGCTATAATGCGATCAGGAATATCGACACAACACACCTTATTACGGCCCATGCTGTAGGAGCTTCCCTTTTTCAATCGCCCCACGTGGGTGCAGGCGCCACAGACGACTTCCTGATGGCCCGGCCACTGGATTATTATGGGGTTTCTCTTTATCCGAAACATAATCATCCTGCCAATGCCTGGTCGGTGACAACCCTGCGTACCGTGATGGATTTTACCAGAAGTGCGAACCGTGAGAAGGGCGGATGGTATGTGGGAGAACTGCAGGCCGGACTGGGAACCATAGCGCTCCAGGTAAGCGATCCGGTCACTTCTGACGACCATCGCATATGGGCATGGTCGGCTATTGCAAAAGGAGCAAAAGGTGTAAATATCTACGCTTACTACCCCATGTCGTCAGGATATGAAGCAGGGGGATACGGATTGATAAATCTGGATGGAACCTTGACTGAAAGAGCCGTGAATGCGGGACAAATAGCCGACGTGGTAAACCGGAATCAACAGCTCTTCCTGAATGCTACTCCGGCCAAGGCTGAGGTTGGGATCGTCTATAACCCGTTAACCCAAATGGTGGGGGGAATGCAGCGGCGTGACTTTCCGGCAGCATTGAGCCAATCGCTGATCGGGTACTTCCAGACATTTGCAAACCATAATATACCGGTAGACTTCATTCACAGGGAACACATCGAAAACCAGGATTTCTCGCAATACAAACTGATCATTATTCCCTACCCGATCATGTTTACCCGGGAAGCCGCAGCAGGGTTACGCGCCTTCGTGGAGAATGGGGGACACGTGTTGGCGGAGGCACGCATCGGATGGAACGACGACCGGGGTTACGCGTCGGAAATTATTCCCGGGCTTGGAATGCATGACATATTCGGGGTAAGGGAAAATGAAATCAGGATGCGCGACGGGATCGAGTTTACCGTAACAGATGAGAACCATCCCGCGATACAGGGCTTCGAAAAAGGGACTAAACTCACGGGATCGTTATACACCCAGTCGTTAAGCCTTCTCGGCGAGAGCGACGTCAAAGTGCTGGCCACCAACGAACAGGGACAACCCGCGATCGTGAGTACCCGGTACGGGAAGGGGGAATCCATGTTGGTAGGAACATACATGGGGATGGCCAATTTCCAGAAGTTCAACCCGGACAACGACCGGTTTTTTGTCAATTTATTGAATTGGGCAAATATTAAAAGGCCTTTCATTACATCTCTTGACGGAAGAATTTCAGACCAGGTGGAAGTCCGGCTGCAGGATACGGAGAACGGCCATCTCGTTTTTATCATCAACCATAGCGCCGGTAGTGAAGAAATTGATATAGACCTGTATATAAGCTCTGACGGCGTATATACCCTGCGGGATGTGATCAATGGGACGCAAAAAGAGGTGCGAAGTTCCGGTAATACACTGAACATCAACACCCAGATTGACAGCAAAGGTGTCCATGTGATTGAAATAACTGCAAGCAACCAAATTTCAACCAAAAAGAGATAACTCATGGCTGTTATAGGGATAGATCTGGGAGGCACTAAAATTACAGGCGCTCTCTTTGATGCAAATGGTACGATACTCCACCAGGTATCGTGCCTCCTCGAAGAACGAAAAGGGAGTAAGGTAGGCCGGCTGGTTTTGCATACCATCGATGAATTAATTGAGCAATCGAAGGGCGGCAGAGATGCTGTCGAAGCATTGGGTATCTGCGTGCCGGGTATAGCAGACAGTAAGACGGGACTCATATGGGCACCTAATATAGGTGGATGGGAAAACTATCCGCTTCAAAAGGAGATAGAAGAGCATTTTAGCAATGATAAGATCACTATTCACATTGCCAGCGACAGAACATGTTATATCCTGGGAGAGAAATGGAAGGGTGTTGCAAAAAATGCCACAAATGCAGTTTATATCTCAATCGGAACCGGGATAGGTGTCGGACTGCTGATCGACGGGAATATCGTCCATGGGCACGGTGACATTGTAGGCGCTGCCGGATGGTTTGCCATGGGAATTCCCTTCATGGAAGAATTTGAAAGGTACGGCTGTTTCGAAAGTTATGCATCAGGAGACGGCATTGCCCGTCAGGCAAAAAAGATTTTGAAAGAAGGGCGTCTGTTCAGGGAAAGCCTGTTATACAAAAAAGAGATTGAAAGTCTTTCAACCAAAGATATCTTTGATGCATTTAATAATGACGATCCCCTCGCTGTATCTGTTATTGAAAAAGCGGTCGGTCTCTGGGCTATGGCTTCCGCCAATTTAGTCAGCCTGTTAAACCCTGAAATAATTATATGGGGCGGAGGTGTGTTCGGTCCGGCCACAGAATTAATAGGCCGTATTTACGAACATGCTTCCGCATGGGCACAACCCATTGCGATTAAGCAGGCAAGATTCGAAAAATCAATTTTACAGGGGAATGCCGGACTATATGGCGCCGGTTATCTGGCGCTTACATCAATAACAAAGTAACAGCAGGATTGTATGAGATATAATAAAACTTTGGTGTATATAGCTGCCTGTATAGGCATGGCTTTTTTCGGGATTGCCTTTATTGTCATGGGATCTGTTTTACCATCATTAACCGCAAAATACT
>NZ_CALNAT010000116.1 GCF_937873925.1 uncultured Proteiniphilum sp.
CGTTTCACTGTGTTTTGAGCGGAAAACGGGACTCGAACCCGCGACCCTAACCTTGGCAAGGTTATGCTCTACCAACTGAGCTACTTCCGCAATATTTTTAGAACAAAGAGTAAAGAACCAAGAACAAAGACACTTAATGTACTGAAAAATTTGTTACTCTAATCCGGTTTACCCGTCAACCTTGCCAAGGTTAGTTTCCTTTTCCTTTTGGGGCAAGGTTATGCTCTACCAACTGAGCTACTTCCGCAATAGACCTCCTTTTTGCGACTGCAAATGTAAATATGTTTCTCCGTATTTCAAAGCATTACGGAGAATTTTTACGTGCGGATTTTCAATTTCTCCCGATTATATATCCTTAAGCGCCCATTTCTATCGTTTCCCGCATGGCCTCCTGGGTCAGCCTCTTGGCATAACTGATAAAGAATCCGGTAAGCAATAGGTTCAGACACATGGCTAATACCGAAACTACCAGCAGGACTCCTCCCAATTGATATCCTATAGCAATAAACAATACTCCGGCGCCCACCTCCCCCCGGGTAAACATACCCACGGAAACTGCCAGCCTTTCGCTAATCTTCCGATCCCTGTAAAAAAACAACGGGAAGAGTTTTCCTATATTGGAGATAAGGGTTACCAGTAAGACATGTATGGCAATCAATCCCCAGGAGGGCATAGGTATGCGGGAAATTACCGAAGACGACTGTGCCGCAATTGCATCGAAATCAACCCCGATAAACAAAGGCATACTCAATCCGACCAAGAGCATAAAGAGATACGATATAGAGTTTACAGCCCTTTCACTTTTCAGATCAGGTGCGGTACTATGATCCCCTTTCATGATCATCCCGAGAATAAAGGCCGGGAGAAGGATCTCGATATGAATGCTGCCGTCACCCCCGTAGAAATAGGTCGATATCCGGTAAAGAGCTTCTATCAGGGCATATAAAATGGCAGAGTATAATAATACCGCTTTCCAGTCCTGACGAAGGTTGTAGCTGTTCATCTTCTTCCAACCGATCCAGATTAATAAAATGGCAACAATCAGTATGACGAACATCTGCCAACGCATCCCGATCATCAGTATCTGTAAGGGGATCATCAGCAGGATGGTATCCAAATCATCAAAAATAGCCAATATCTGCACCTTCTTGTATACCCACGTATGCTTCAATCCTGCAGCGATCAGCATTGTAAACAGAATCCCCGCCGAAGTGGGTGCGGCGAAACGGCTCAACAGGAAGGTTTCCTTCCATACATCTCCGTCACTCCATATCTGCATCTCGGGGGGCGCTATGAAAAAAAGATAATAGAGCGCCACCAAAATCCATGGAAAAGCGGCAGCCCCCATAGCCACCAGATAATCTTTCGTATAGGATCGCCATTGTTTTTTATTTATTTCGAACTCACGTCCTACATTGATCATGATAAACGCCAGCGAAATATATAACAGACCGTCTAAAAAGACCTTAAATGAATAGAAATTATCACCTAAAACGTGAGGAACAAGCTGTGATAAAATAAGGCCGGTAACCAGCAGAAAAGAGAAAATATAAACTTTTTTCATATGATATATTCATTTTTTTCATTAAGGTGTATGGGACTCGCGATACTCATTCACTTTAATGAAAACAATTCCACTGCCCGCTTCATCCTGTAGAATTAGGGAAGAGTATAACAGAAAACCAGTAAAAGAATTATACCCGTGGAAAATAAGGTGCAAAGGTAGCAAAAAAAATGAATTATACAATATGTTAATTGACTATCCGGTAACTACCATCCTGCAGTAATATTACATTGTATCTCTGCAAAGTTTCCGTTGAAGGTCCCGCCTCCACGCTGCCGAGACCGAACATAGTCACAAAGACGGAACCACATGAGTTGCATTTCACTTTGCCGTCGTACCCCTCCCCTGCATACCCGGGGACTACCACCGCTTGTTTGCTGTCTTCGTGAGGGCAACAGAGATCAAACGCATGGAGGATACCGGTCGCATCCGAAATGACCAGTACCCCTGCATAGCCGAAACGGTCGGAAGGAAGGCGACGTTCATCCTCCGTAAATATCTTATAGGAATGCGGACTATTCAATACGCGGTCATAGCCACTCAGATCGACCCTGAAATTGACCGCCGCAAAAGGGACGGTCTGACGGGACGCTTCTTCCCCGCAGGACACCAGGATAAGGATAATGAGCGAAAAGGTAGTGGCAACTCGTTTCATACAACAGTCTTATTTATAACGTAGCCCCGTCAAGGATCGCATCGATCCGGCCCAGTTCCTCCTGAGAGAAAGAAAGATTATTCAGCGCATTCAGATTATCTTTTAGTTGCTCCACATTGCGTGCGCCCACAATGAGGGAGGTTACCCTCTTGTCTCTCAGCGTCCATGCCAGCGCCATCTCGGCCATAGTCTGTCCCCGTTGTCCGGCCATCTCGTTCAGTTGCTTCACCTTATCCACAAGCAGCAGGGTTACCTGCTCCTTCCTCAGGAAACCCGAAGGGTCGGCCGCGCGTGAATCTCCGGGAATGCCGTTCAGGTATTTACCGGTAAGAACGCCCTGCGCCAACGGGGAAAAAGCGATAAAGCCGGAGCCGAACTCTTCGGCTATATTCAGTATATCCACTTCAGGCAGACGATTTAACATGCTGTATTTGTCCTGAAAGATAAGACAGGGTACATCTCTCTCCTTCAAATAGTTCATCGCTGCCCGCGCCTGCAGGGGCGGATATTTGGAAAGGCCTATATAAAGTGCTTTCCCCTGACGAACAATATCCGCCAACGCCTGCATTGTCTCCTCTACGGGCGTGTTGGGATCATAGCGGTGAGAATAGAAGATATCGAAGTATTCCAAGCCTGTCCGTGTCAAGCTCTGATCTATACTCGCCATAAGGTATTTTCTGGATGAGCCGTCTCCATACGGTCCTTTCCACATCAGATGCCCGGCCTTGGAAGAGATGATCATCTCATCGCGATGAGAGGAAAGGTTCTCTTTCAGAATTTTCCCGAAGTTCGATTCGGCCGAGCCGGGGGGCGGGCCATAATTGTTTGCCAGATCGAAATGGGTTATACCCTGTTCAAAAGCATGAATGATCATTTCACGTGCTGTCTCGTAATTATCGGCAAATCCGAAATTATGCCAGAGTCCCAGCGATATTTTAGGGAGTTGCACCCCGCTGTTTCCACAATAAGAATAGTGCATCATATCTGTTTGAATGTTAGAAGGGTGAAGAGTCAATATTTCACTGCATTTTCTTTTCAATTTCAGTTTCCGAGATCACACTGACTACCGTCTGCCCATCGGGCGTATAGGTAGGGAAAGGAGAAGCAAATAGCTGGCTGACAATAAGCAGCATCTCTTCTGAGGTCAACGTCCTTCCGTAAGGAATAGCCGTCAGGTTGGCGAGCGAAAGCGCTATTGATTCCTGGATTTCCGATTTCACATCACTCCCCGTCTCCATACTTTTACCGATCATCGAACGGATCAGCGACGCAGGACCGGCGTTCTCAATTTCCGAAGGGACCGCTTGTATGGCAAAACTGTTATTCCCGAGATCGCCCAGTTCAAAACCGAGCGCCTCCAGATCCTCCATGACGGAGGGCAGGGCCGCCGCTTCGGAAGCTGACAGATCCAGCACTTCAGGAAACAATACCCGTTGTGAAATCCCTTTTTTATTCGTGATCTGCTTCAGGTATTTGTCGAAAAGAATACGCACGTGTGCCCTATGTTGGTCGATGACCATCAGTCCCGATTTCACCGAGGTGAGTATATACTTCTGTTTATATTGATAATGTTCGGGGAAAAGTTCTGTCTCAGGCAGGTTCCGGTCGCTTCCCACCGGTTTAAACAATGTGGCGGGGGTGTCGCTCTCTACACCGGCCGGTAATTCTTTCTCTTTTTCGAATCCCCTGTAAAGTTGTTCCCAACCGAAAGCGGACGCAGCAGGCTTTGGAGTTTCCGGGCGGTAACTGTAAAAAGGATTATAACCGGGATCTACATTCACCCGCGGCATGGAGGGGGTGCGGGAGGGGTTGTAAACCGGTATCTCGGGTGCATCATCTCTGTCGAAGTCGATGGTAGGGATCGCATTGAATTTCCCCAGCGACTCTTTTACGGTAACCATCAATATCTGCCAAAGCGCCTGTTCGTTCTCGAACTTCACCTCTGTCTTCGTAGGATGGATATTCACATCGATCGTATCGGGATCGACCTGAAAATAAATATAGTAGCCCGGCTTCTCATTGGCGGCAATGAGCGGTTCAAAGGCGGTGGCGACCGCTCTGTGGAAATAGGGATGCCGGATATACCGGTTATTCACGAAGAAGAACTGATTCACCTTTCCTTTCCTGGCAAATTCGGGCCGGGCCACATAACCGTGGATCTTACCGAGCGTAGTCTCTTCATTGATCTCGATCAATTGCTGGTTTGTATTTTTCCCTTCTATTTGAATGATACGTTGCCTAAGTCCCGTTTTCGGCAGATGGAGCGTCTCCACGCCATTTTCAATCAGCGTAAACTCCACCTCGGGATTCACCAGCACGATACGCTCGAATTCCGTAAAAATATTCCGGCGTTCCGTTTCGTTGGATTTCAGGAATTTCCTCCTTGCCGGTACATTGAAGAAGATATTTTTCACGGTAATGGAAGTTCCCGTAGCGGCAGCGACCATCTCCTGCTTTTCGACTTTCGATCCCGAGATAAGTATCCACGAACCTAATTCATCTTCCTCCCTTCGACTCTTCGCTTCAACATGGGAGATCGCCGCGATAGAAGGCAGGGCTTCACCGCGGAATCCCATGGTGGTAAGGGCAAACAGATCGTCTGCACTCCGTATCTTGGAGGTCGCATGGCGCTCGAAAGCCATCCGCAGGTCGGTACCCGACATTCCTTTTCCGTCATCAGTCACCTGAATAAAAGTGCGCCCGGCGTCCTTTACACTGAGTGTGATCTGTGTAGCGCCGGCGTCGAGCGAGTTCTCCATCAGTTCCTTCACCACCGATGCAGGGCGCTGTATCACTTCACCCGCGGCAATTTGATTCGCGATGGAATCCGGAAGGAGATGGATGATATCTGGCATAGGATCTATCTGTGCTATCTAACGTAAAAACCAGAAAAAGAAGATTGCAAAAAGAATCACCAGTATAATGATAAGCAATCCGTTATTGGCAAAAAAGGAACTCTTCCCGGAATTTTCCTTCTCCTTACGTTTCTTCAGATGGCGCGTTTGGGAGACAAATTCCCCCTTAAAATCTTTCTTTTCGCCTGTTTTTTCTTCCGGCTGCACTCCCATCTCCCTTTTCACCTTGTCGATCCGGTCTTGCAGTTTCCTCTTGCGTTCCTCCTCATCCGGATTGTAAAGGATAGGCGTATAGTTGAATTTACGCGGTTTCCTGTTGTTATAAAAAAAGAAAATACCCATAAATGAAAGCTGTTTGATTATCACAAATATAGTGAAAGCTGAGAGAAAAACCAAGCTTGCTTGAGCTTTTCCGAAGCGTATCCTATATTCTATAAAAATAACGAATACTGATCAGACAGACAAATCATGCCCGTCACAGCGTGATGTCTTCTCTCTCAAAACGCCCCCGGCGGGGTTCGGTCGCTTCGGAACTGCGTCTCTCGTTGCTGCGGAATAGATCATCGGGACCGGAAGGACGCAAATAATCGAGCCAGGTAAATCCTTCCAGGCGGGTATCTTCGGGATTTAACAAAGGCAGAGGAGTCATAACCCCTGTAGTCACCGCATATGCTTTTAGCTTTTCGATCTGCTCATTTTTAATATCTATCTCCAGATAAGCGCTCTCCATCTTATTCAAGCCGATGAGGGTGCTGTCCTCCTGCACCGCATAGTATAACGACACAGCATCCCCTTCCACCAATACATGATAAATCTCCCCGCCACGGAAGAAGGCGGTCATATCCCTCCCGCTCAACTGATTGAACTGATCCTGTTCCCGCCTGTCCTGAATGGCCAACGCATAATCTCTCACAATGGCTTTTTCTATGGTGGAGTCGTTCAGGAAAATATCGATCCGGTTACCCAGGATCTGATTATTATCGCTCCATATCACGGGGTCGCCGATCATATAGAGCATAGAGTCAACGGAAGCATAATGCAGCGAATCGCATACTCCCTGAAGATCGGACCGGTAGAACCGCACATCGTAGAATGCTTTGACCTCGCGGTGTATCGAATCGGTTATCATGATGAGCGTATCGCCATGCACAAACAGACTGTCACCCTGGGAGTAGTCGATAGCATAAGCCATATCGGTAGCCATCCCATACTCCGTTTTTTCGTCGTAATAACCGTAATTTCCCCGGAGGATAGCCTTTTGCGCCCTGTCTTCGAGGAACATATCGCCAAACACCTCACCGATACCCGTCTGACGGTTATAGAGAATGGTATCGCCGATAAGCACTTTCGTTCCGTCGTTGCTGTATACTTCCGAACGGTCCAACAACCTGGAATCATCCGTCACGGTGTTGTACCATCCCCTGCTTGTATGTACGTAACCGCTGTCCGACACAATACGCGAAGGTCCCAGGATATCGACAAACTTCGACTCGGTATTGTATTTCAGCGTATCGGCGTAAATGATGTAGTCTTCATTGACCAGTTTAACGCTGTCGCTGAACAGCGCCTCCTTGGTATCAGGGCTATATTGCCCCCAGTAGGAGGTCAGTTCGTTCTCCTCATCCACCAGCATCCCGCCTTCAAAATAGTAACCGAGATTGGCCGTGCGGTCGTAATCGAGGCTGTCCGTAAAGAGCGTGGCCGTGCGATCTTCCATCCGTATATTGTCGCGAAGCCGCGCCAATCGGGTATTACCATTATAGTGCAAATAATCGCCATAGACAAAGATGGTGTCGCCCTGCTCCATCCTCACATTGCTGAATGCTTCAAAAGAATTGGCCTCCTTATAGAGATAAGCACTGTCGCAATACATAAATGCCCCCTCATGATAAAAGATCACATCCCCCGTAAAAATCTGTGCGTCGAATCCTTCTCTTTTGCTCAACAGATTGGCCTGCTTCATTTCCACGATCTCTACCGCCGAATCTGCGACGGAGGGTTGCTGTAGGGGTTGCTGCGCATGGACCGCCGTCGCCATGATAATCGAAAACAGGCCCGGCAGAAATATGCCTTCGCGGAAAAATTGCGAGCGTTGTCCTTTCATTGCCGTTAAAAAAGCAGTTACTTCTGCCAGTCTTTGTATTTATACTCGCACCCCTGCCATTCAGGATCTATACGAACATACGTCTTCCTTATTTTATCCTGCAGCCATTCGTCCACGAGTTTCTGCTGCCTGGCGTTCTCAGCCATCTGCTTGATGGTCTGGTAGTCGTTATTGATATTGGCCCGGTGCCCTTCGTTACGGTCCGTGATCTTAATGATGCCTGCCACCTGGCGTCCTTTGTCGTTCATCATGATAAACGGTTTGGACACCTCTCCTTTGGCCATCTCACCCGCAATTTTTGCGATATCCTGGTTCAGTTCGTTCAACGGGAAACGGGGTGTGCCGGCATGGGCGCTCCTGGGGGTATTGTTCACCATGATCCCTTTATTGTTCCTGGTATCTTTATCGGCAGAGAGATAAGTGGCCGCATCGTCGAACGCGATCTTCTTTTCCATGATCCCCGTCCTGATGGAATCGAGCCGGATCAGCGCCGTGTCGAGCGACTCCTGGGGTACTTTGGGTTTCAGCAGAATATGGCGGAAATTCGCCATATCGCTCCTTCGTTCGATTAACTGGATGATATGAAAACCATATTCCGTTTCCACTATATTCGATACTTTTTGCGGATCGTTCAGGGTGAAAGCCACATTAGCAAACTCCGGGGATAAAACCGAGCGGTTCATAAACCCGAGTTCCCCTCCTCTCATGGCTGTCCCCGGATCTTCGGAATGGATCAAGGCCAAGGTAGAAAGGCTATTCTTGCCACTGGTTATCTGCTCCGTAAAATCACGCAGTTGGGCTTTCACCTTATCGATCTCCACCAAAGGAATTTCCGGTTCCACGGTAATGATCTGCACTTCCAACGTGGTCGGGATAAAAGGCAGGCTATCCTGCGGGAGGCTGTTATAAAACTTACGAATTTCGGAAGGTGTCAGCAATATATTTCCGAAATGTTTTTGCTGCACTCCCTCTATCAGTTGCTGTTCACGAATTTGCTCACGCAGGTCTTCCCTGATGGTAGCGAGGTTTTTACCCCAGTATTCTTCTAACCTCTCTACTGAGCCGACGGAAGCAATCTGTTCATTGATCCAATACTCGAGCGTACGGCTCACCTGTGACTCCTGCACAGTAATGCTGTCTAATTTGGCCTGATCGAGAAACAGTTTCCTGATGGCCAACTGCTCGGGAATAAAACAGTAAGGGTCACCTTCAATACGTTGGTTCTGCATCAGTATCTCCTTACGGTACTCTTCCACCTCTGATTTCAGGATGGCTTCATCGCCCACTACCCACACGATCTCGTCGATCACATTATTTTGGGCGATCATCAGACTGGGAACGGCTGACAACGCTATAAGAAAGAACAATATTATCTTCACTGAATATTTCATATGATTATTTATTTAGAACAAAGAATAAAGAGCAAAGAACAAAGACATTTTCTGATTTATTGATTCAGCGATTTAACGATTTGCCGATTATAATTATTATATCTCCAAATCATCCCATCATCAAATTAATTATACTCATGCTCGTTTCACAAGTCGATCCGTTTAAAATACTGATGTAAAAGTAATGATAATCCCCTTAGCAGCAAAATAGTTTGATGGTTAAAAGTAGTTATAAAGGATTGGCGGTATAAACAAGCAGAGACGCCGTCCAGGGCGCCTCTGCAAAAAATATCCAATTTACCGTTTATCCTTCAATCGCTGCCTGTGCTGCCGCCAGACGTGCAATGGGCACGCGGAACGGTGAACAGGAAACGTAGTTCAGCCCCACCGTATGGCAGAACTTCACCGATGAGGGTTCACCTCCGTGCTCCCCACAGATGCCGCACTTAAGGGTAGGCTTGACTTCGCGTCCTTTCTGCACAGCCATTCTCACGAGCTGCCCCACCCCGTTCTGGTCGAGCACGGCAAACGGGTCGTGCTTGAGGATTCCCTTATCGATGTACATAGGCAGGAATTTGGCCACATCGTCGCGGCTATAACCGAAGGTCATCTGGGTTAGGTCGTTCGTCCCGAAAGAGAAGAAATCGGCTTCCTTGGCGATCTTATGCGCCGTAAGTGCGGCCCGCGGGATCTCGATCATCGTACCGATCTTGTATTCCACCGAATCGTTCTTTTCTGCAAATACTTCACGGATGGTATTCTCGATGATATCTTTCTGCGCTTTGAACTCATACACGATACCGGTAAGGGGTACCATGATCTCGGGGCAGGCTTTCACTCCCTCTTTCTTCAGTTCAATAGCCACCTCCATGATGGCGCGGGCCTGCATCTCGGTGATCTCCGGGTAGAGGTTTCCGAGGCGGCAACCACGCAGACCGAGCATCGGGTTCGATTCCATCAGTCCTTCCACCCGTTCGTGAATATCTTTGTAGGATATGCCCATTACCCTGGCCATCTCCATCTGTCCCTTTTCATCGTGAGGAACAAATTCGTGCAACGGCGGGTCAAGCAGGCGAACAGTAACGGGCAGGCCGTCCATCGCCCTGAAAATTCCGGCAAAGTCTTTTTTCTGTAACGGAAGCAGCTTTTCCAACGCTTTGCGCCGTCCTTCTTCGTCTTTAGCAAGGATCATCTCCCGCATGGGAACGATCTTATCTTCTTCGAAGAACATGTGTTCCGTACGGCACAGGCCAATACCTCTTGCACCGAAATCGCGGGCTACATTGGCGTCCTGCGGGGTATCCGCATTGGTTCTCACATCCATGCGCGCATATTTATCGGCAATTTCCATCAATTCGTTGAAATCAGCATCCAATTCGGCATCCTGGGTTTCTATTCTGCCCTCATAGACATAGCCGGTAGAGCCGTCCAAGGAGATCCAATCGCCTTCTTTCAGCTCTTTACCATAAATGGTCATGGTTCGTTCCTTATAGTTGATCACCACATTATTGGCTGCCGATACACAGCACTTACCCATCCCTCTTGCTACCACGGCAGCGTGGGAAGTCATCCCTCCACGGGCAGTAAGGATTCCCTGTGCCGAAGCCATACCGCGCAGGTCTTCGGGTGATGTCTCAATACGGCAGAGAATCACCTTTTTACCCTCCCTGCTCCACTCTTCAGCCTCATCGGCATGGAATACCACCTGGCCGGTGGCCGCTCCCGGTGAAGCGGGCAAACCATTGGTCAGCGGTTTTGCCTGAGCGAGCAATTTCTTATCAAAGACAGGATGGAGCAACTCATCCAGTTTTTCGGGATCGCACCGTTTCAGCGCGGTTTTTTCATCAATATATCCCTGGTGGAGCATATCGATGGCGATCTTCACCATCGCCGCACCGGTGCGTTTTCCGCTACGGGTCTGCAACAGCCAGAGCTTACCGTCCTGAATGGTGAATTCAAGGTCTTGCATATCCTTGAAATAATCTTCCAATTTCTGCTGCACTGCAATCAGCTCCTGTGCACATGCGGGAAGCGCTTCTTCGAGCGAAGGGTATTTTGCAGCGCGTTCCTCTTCGGAAATACCCTGCATTTTCGCCCAACGACGGGATCCCTCGATGGTGATCTGCTGGGGGGTACGTACTCCGGCAACCACATCTTCCCCCTGCGCATCGATCAGGTACTCGCCGTTGAAGATATCTTCTCCCGTGGCGGCATCGCGGGTAAAAGCCACGCCTGTGGCTGAGGTCTTACCCATGTTGCCATACACCATGGCCTGCACATTCACTGCCGTTCCCCATTCTTCGGGGAAATTGTTCATTTTGCGATAAAGGATAGCACGTTCATTCATCCAGCTATTGAATACAGCGCACACCGCTCCCCACAACTGATCCCAGGGATTTACCGGGAAATCGTTGCCGGTGCTTTCTTTCACGGCTGCCTTGAATCTTTTTACAAGTTCTTTCAGATCGTCAGTGGTGAGTTCCGTATCCAGTTCCACTCCTTTCGACTGTTTCATCTCATCCATGATCTCTTCGAAAGGATCGATATCTTCCTTACTTTGGGGCTTCATTCCCAGCACCACATCCCCATACATCTGCACAAAACGCCGGTAAGAGTCCCATGCGAAACGTTCATTGCCCGATTTCCTGGCAATTCCTTCCACGGCATCGTCATTCAGACCCAGGTTCAACACAGTGTCCATCATTCCCGGCATGGATACGCGCGCACCGGAACGGACAGATACCAGGCAAGGATTCTCCTTGTCTCCGAATTTTGTTTCCGTCAGCTTCTCGATCTGAGCTACGGCCTCCTCAACCTCCCCTTTCAGGATCCCTACCACGTAATCCTTACCCAATTCATTATATTCCGTACAGACTTCCGTGGTAATGGTAAAACCCGGAGGAACGGGAACGCCAATTAAATTCATTTCAGCAAGGTTCGCTCCTTTTCCTCCGAGCAGGTTTTTCATATCCGCCCGCCCTTCGGCCGCACCGTTTCCAAAAGTATAAACTCTCTTCTTTTCCATTTGATGTTAAGTAATGATAAGTTAAATGTTAATATTTTATTATTCCTTTCATTGTATCCGCAAATATAGCAATTTATCTAAAACATAAGTCATTATGATAGATTACTTTTCTCTATACTATTTTTTATCACATTTTTGTTATGGAATCGGGCTTCAACCGTCCCGTAAGATCAGGTTTTAAAGGCCTTATGGAATCCGGCTCCAAAGGCTTCAAGGAATCCGGCATCAACGGTTCTCCGTCCGGGATATCCGGTTTCAGGCTTAAAGTATCTGCCTTTGAAAGGGTTTCCGGCGTATCCCCGAAATATATATTATGTAGCTGGATCGGTGGGATTACACCGGTGGGATTCTGCAGGTGGACAAAACCTCTTATTTCGGTGATCGTATCACCCGGAATATACTTCGAGGCGAAGAATTCATAAGTCCTATTCTCTCTTATATTTTGAAACCGGTAGATGGTCGTATCGGAATAAACCAATGTAAGCAACGATGTAAAAGCGGAAGACAACCGGGATGGGACTCCTATTGCACTGAATGTGAACAGAAAATCGTCTCCGGTAACTTTGGAAGAGATATCGGCGAAATCCAAACGGAACCTGAAGCCTTTTTTCATATCCGGCATCGAGAATATATAGACAGGCGGCAGATAGGACGGCGGTAACAGTGCGGGATCTGTCGGCTTCGCCTGATTCTGCTGTACTATCATGTCATCCACCCCTTGCCGGGCACGTTGCAGACGCGCTTTCACCGAATCGTTCATCTTCAGATAGAGGTCGATCCTGTCGGAATACCACGATAACGAAGTATCCCATTGGGCCTGGGTAGTTTTATGCGCTTGGAACACCTTATTGATGTATGCCTCTTTTTTGGCGGGGGTGTCAAAATTATAATAGTCGTTTTCCATGGTCGCTTCGGCGATGTACACATCATACATCAACCGCTCCATCTGCTTCCTGTTCAATACCTCCTTCGGACGGTTCTGACAGGAGTAGACTCCCCCGACCAGCAGCACGAACAGGAAAAGACAAGTAATACTTTTTCTATATTTCACTCCTGTCGGTCTGGTTTTCTTTCTCTTTATCCAATTTGGCACGCTCATTTTTTGAGAGCAATGAATAAGATAATGTTCTTCTGTAAAACAGCAGTATCAGGATCACCCCCACCGTAATAGCCGAATCGGCAATATTAAAGATAAACCGGAAGAAAAGGAACTCCTCACCTCCCAGAAAGGGAATCCAGGCGGGATATGTGCCGCTGATCAGCGGAAAGTAGAGCATATCCACCACCCGTCCGTGAAGAAGGGAAGCGTACCCTTCACCCCAGGGTACAAAAGAAGCCACATGTCCCGGATAACTTGCTTCAAAAAAGACTCCGTAGAAGATACTGTCTATTATATTCCCCGATGCACCGGCCAAAATCAACGCTACACAGGCAATAAACCCGGCTCGGTAATTCTGCTTTATCAACCGCGACAGATAGATGACAATAAAAATAACAGCGATGATACGGAAAAGCGAGAGAAACAGTTTTCCTCCCGCCTCGATACCGAACGCCATTCCATTATTCTCCACAAAATAGATCTTGAACCAGTCGAAAACATCAATGGCATCATATAATCCCATATGTGTTTTCACCCATATTTTGGAAAGTTGATCGACGAACAGTACCCCCACAACAACGGCTATAGCAATCCATCTCTTTCCTATACTATTCTTCATACGTTTTCTTTATATTATGGGCATGAAAATCCGGAAAGGAGCATCCCCCTCTCTTCAACCTTCACAGATGCCGGCCACATTTTCATTGGAAAGTGTTATTTCTTCTTTTGCGACTTGGCCTCGATGCTCAGCGTGGCATGGGGCACGGCCCGAAGACGCTCTTTCGGGATCAGCTTACCGGTCTCCCGGCATATGCCGTATGTCCCGTTCTCAATGCGTACCAGGGCGGCCTGCAGATTCTGAATGAACTTCATCTGTCGTTGCGCCAGCCGGCCGGCCTCTTCTTTGGAAAGGGTGGAAGCACCTTCCTCCAACACTTTATAGGTGGGTGAGGTATCCACCGTATCATTTCCGTCGGCATTGGTTACTGCAGCACGGTAATTTTCATACTCCTGCCGGGCTATCTGTAATTTTTCGTTGATGATAGCACGGAATTCTTCCAATTCCTCGTCTGAATATCTCGTCTTTTCGCTCATAATAATTCGTTGTTTATGGCTGTGTCTCTATCGGGATCAGAGTTTAACTACAACAACCGTGGTCATTATATTGTTTATTTCATTTTTCCTCGTGCAAATATAATAAAAGCCGAGAGATAAGCCAAGCTTGCTTGAGCTTATCCGAGGCGCATCTTATATTCTAAATATAATAAAAGCCGAGAGGCAAGCCAAACTTGTTTACACTTGTCCGAGGCATATCTTATATTCTGTAAACATAATGAAAGCCGAGAAGTAAGCCAAGCTTGCTTGAACTTGTCCGAGGCGCATCTTATGTTCTGCAAATATACACATAAATCGTATAATTCTCAACTGTTTCTCACTATGCTGATGGTGAGCGTCTCGTCATCGATCTCTATTTCATCTTCAAGGCGTTCATTCACAAGGAGAATATCATCGGCCAGGACCTGATTTTTGATATAATCGGCATTATGGGCGACAGCCTCGTCAAAAGCAGGATTGGACGAAAGCCTGATGGTGATGCGGTCCGTGATCTCAAACTCCTTCGCCTTGCGCAGGTTCTGTATCCTGTTCACCAACTCCCGGGCGATACCTTCTTTCTGAAGCTCGCCGGTAAGGGTGACATCCAGTGCCACTGTCAGTCGCCCTTCATTGGCTACCAGCCATCCCGGAATATCCTCGGAGATGATCTCCACATCATCGAGCGTCACCACAGCTTCCTGTCCCTCTACCGTTAAACCGAACCGGCCGTTCTTTTCCAGTGCCTGGATCTCTCCGGCCGTCATCTCCTGTATCCTCGGGGCCAGTTGCTTCATTATTTTCCCGTAGCGCGGTCCCAGTTTTTTGAAATCGGGCTTCACCCGTTTCACCAATATTTCGCTGGCCGTATCTACGAACTGCAGCTCTTTCACGTTCACCTCACTAAGGATCAACGACTCTACGGATTGAATATTTATCTTCTGCTCCTCATCCGTTACGGGGATCATGATCCGGGAGAGCGGCTGGCGCACTTTGATATTTACCTTCCGGCGCAGCGACAGGACAATGGAGGAAGCTGTCTGGGCAAGATACATCTGCTCCTCAAGTTGCTTATCGATGAGTGAAACATCCCACAGGGGGAAATCGGACAGATGTACTGATTCAAACCGTTCGCTTCCCGCTTCCGAAACCAGGTCGAGATAGAGCCTGTCAGCATAAAAAGGAGCGATGGGCGCCATCAGTTTTGCCACGGTCACCAGACATTGATACAGTGTCTGATAGGCCGATAACTTATCCTCGGTCATCTCTCCGCCCCAGAAACGTTTACGGTTGAGGCGCACATACCAGTTGCTGAGATGATCGTTCACAAAATCGGCAATGGCGCGACCCGCCTTAGTAGGCTCGTATGCTTCATAACTCTGGTCGACCTCCTTCACCAGCGAATGTAGCATCGACATGATCCATCGGTCGATCTCAGGTCGTTTTTCAACGGCGATCTGCGGATATTGATCACGGAAATCATCCACATTGGCATACAATACAAAGAAAGAATAGGTATTATAAAGCGTTCCGAAGAACTTGCGGCGCACCTCTTCCACCCCTTCCATATCGAATTTCAGGTTCTCCCACGGTGCGGCATTGGTGATCATATACCAGCGCAGCGGATCGGAACCGTGCCGTTCTATGGTTTCAAAGGGATCCACCGCATTACCCAGCCGCTTCGACATCTTATTGCCGTTCTTATCGAGCACCAGCCCGTTGGATACGACGTTTTTAAAAGCCACACTGCCTTTTACCATCGAGGCAATGGCGTGCAGGGTGTAAAACCATCCGCGTGTCTGGTCTACTCCCTCCGCGATGAAGTCGGCGGGGAAAATATTCTGGAAATCTTCCTCTGCGATATGTGGATAGAACACCTGCGCAAAAGGCATGGCGCCACTGTCGAACCAGACATCGATCAGGTCCGACTCACGCCGCATCGGCTTGCCGCCATCGGATACCAGCACGATATCATCCACATAGGGACGGTGCAGGTCTATCTGATCATACTCCAGTTCCTTATATTCGTTCAAATCCAGTCCTTTCCAGGGAAGTTCCGTCATAACACCCGCATCCATCGCCCTGCGCATCTCTTCATAGAGCTCTTTCACAGAACCGATACATTTCTCCTCTTTTCCATCCTCGGTACGCCATACCGGAAGGGGCGTACCCCAATAGCGGCTGCGGCTCAGGTTCCAGTCCTGCAGGTTTTCGAGCCATTTCCCGAAACGCCCGGTACCGGTAGATTGCGGTTTCCAGTTGATGGTGTTATTGAGTTCTATCATCTTATCACGGCACGCCGTCGTACGGATAAACCAGCTATCCAGCGGATAGTACAATACCGGCTTATCGGTCCGCCAGCAGTGCGGATAGGTATGCACCTGTTTCTCTATGCGGAACGCGCGGTTTTGCTGCTTGAGCATGACCGAGAGATCCACATCGAGCGTCGCATCCTCATCGGTAAGCGAATCATCGTAGGCATTTTTCACATACCTGCCGGCATATTCCCCGTAGAGGTCGGTATTTACATTGCGTTGCACAAATTCAGGATCGAGATCTTCGATACGGAAATATTTTCCGGTGAGATCCACCATCGGGCGAAGGCTCCCCTCTCTATCGGTAAGCGTTAACCCGGGCACGTCTTTCTCCTTTCCCACTTTCGCGTCATCCGCACCAAAAGTAGGGGCTATATGCACGATACCGGTACCGTCTTCTGTGGTCACGAAATCAGCCGTCACCACTTTTAGCCCGTTTTCCGATACTTTCACCCAGGGAATAAGCTGTTCATATGCTATGCCGGCCAGTTCGGCGCCTTTCCACTCTTTATCGATCACACGGAAAGGGATATTCTTGTCGCCCGGTTTATAGTTGTCGAGCGGAAGTTCTCCGTTTTTCGCGGGGAAATAGACATTCAGCAGATTTTTGGCCAGCACGGCAGTCATCGGCTTGCCGGTATACTGGTTGTAGGTCTGCACCGCCACATACTCGATTTTAGGTCCCACAGCCAGCAACACATTAGAGGGAAGGGTCCAGGGCGTGGTTGTCCAGGCCAGAAAGAACGATTCTCCAAACGCTGTCCATTGCGGTAGCGGGTCTTTGATCAGAAACTGGGCCGTGCAGGTCGTATCCTTCACGTCGCGGTAGCATCCCGGCTGGTTCAGTTCATGCGTGCTAAGGCCGGTACCGGCAGCAGGCGAATAGGGCTGTATGGTATATCCCTTATAGAGATACCCTTTTTTATAGAGTTCCTTAAGCAGATACCAGAGGGTCTCGATATAACGGTTGTCATAGGTGATATAGGGATCCCCCATATCGACCCAGTATCCCATTTTCCGGGTAAGTTCTTCCCACTCCCGGGTGTATTTCATTACTTCGGTACGGCACGCCGCATTATACTCTTCAACCGATATCTTTTTGCCGATATCTTCCTTTGTGATTCCCAGCGATTTTTCAACAGCCAGTTCCACGGGCAACCCGTGCGTATCCCATCCTGCTTTCCGGTTCACCAGAAAGCCTTTCATGGTTTTGTAACGACAGAAAATATCCTTGATGGAGCGTGCGATCACATGATGGATGCCCGGCATACCGTTAGCCGAGGGCGGCCCTTCATAAAACACGAACGGCGCATGTCCCTCCCGCGTTTCCAGACTTTTCCTGAAAACCTCTTTCTCATCCCAGGCTTTCAACATCTCCCTGTTTACTGCCGAGAGGTCTAAATGGCTGTATTCCGGAAATTTCTTATTCATTGTCAATGACATTTATACCACACAAAAATTAAGATGCAAAGGTAGCAATAAATTGAGAAACGGCAACCGAAACCCTAAGACAAATATATTGCCCTGAAGGGAC
>NZ_CALNAT010000117.1 GCF_937873925.1 uncultured Proteiniphilum sp.
ATCTTCGTCAGTAAACAACTTATAATGGAACGGCACCCTCAAAGAGTTCACTCCGGCTGATTTCAGGAACTCTATATCGGCTTTCGTCACATAATGATCTTTAAACTGCTTCCAGAACTCAGCCGTAAAATCAGGGCCAACCATTTCGCAGAGAGCCTGGTTAATACGGCCTGCCGAGTTGGTATTCCGAAAATTGAACATATACCCTTCCGGGTTCAACCAGTTGCCGAGGTTCGTTCCCCGGATAAAAAATTTCTCCCCATCCGGAGCGATCAGGTCAGGCCCGTCCACACGGATAAAGGATAATGCGGATTGTCCGCCTTGATTCTGACAGCCTGCAACAAGGATCAGAATCAGGGAAATGAGGTAGTTGTGAGTTTTCATTCCGTTTTACTCAATTTTTTAATTTCAACCTTGTACTTATCAGGCAAAAAATATGCTTAATTCTACATCTCGAATGGGTATTAATCCCACAAGTCCGGGATAGCTTCATGTCCACGTGCTCTTTTTGGTTTTTTGTCATAGGGTGCTCTATTCCCTGCATGCACATCAAAAAGAACTTTTGCTGTTTCCTGCATTGCCTCTACCTGATATTTATAGGGGCGGTCCGTAACATCTATCAAACCACAGTTGTAATTTTCCCCGTCGTTTCGCCTGCCTGTTATATCCTGATCAGCCCATTGGAAATACGCTGTACCGATCAGACCAGGGTGGGAATACGCCTGTTCTGTATAATAACGATATGCAATACCCCGTTCTTCTTGAGAATCAACTTGCCAGAGTGATTGCGCCATTCCCCTATCAACCGTACCAAAATGATATTCACCTATCATCATCGGTAGATTTGTTACTCTAAGGGCTCTATCCATCATTTCTTTGCTTGGCTCCAGGGCATAACTGTTAAAACTGAGCACATCAAAGGCTTTGCTGCAAATCAGTAACACCTCTTCCTCTATTTCATCCAGATTGCCGAAACGATACCCTAAATTCAGATGATGAGGAGCATATTTCTTTTGCGCTTCTTTTACAGCTTGTATAAATATCTCGAAAGTATCCCAGATAAATCGTTTACAGGATTCAGATGATTTTCCGTGAGTTGATATGTATTCTGTTAACTTTGTCTTAACAGGGCAATCTGCTCCATCCAGAATAATATTACATACACGTTCTTCATGCCCGATCCATGCGGGTTCGTTTCCAACGAAAAAACCTATCACCCATGGATTATCCCTGTATCTTCCGACCGAATTTCTCATTGCTTCGTCCAATTTTTCGTTGAAGTCGGAAGCATACACATCTGCAAGCCCCATGAGCCTCCCTTCTACTCCTGCGGTACGCATCGAAGTCATAAAGGCCTTACGATTCATATTCATAATGTCAAAACTCGACCAATTGGCAATTGTGTTGATTCCCCACTTCTCCATTCGCCGGATAACCATTTCATTGGCTTTATCCCTGTAATCCTCACCGTAACGACGATAAAGGTTCCAAAGTCCGAAAGAATAATCATCCGGATAGGAATCATTAGCGGGGAATAAGTCTCTCGGAGGAAGTTCTTTAAACATATTTTCACGTTGATCCACCTCTTTTGCCAGTCCACCGGGTGACGGATGAACGCAATCTACTCCTACTGACAGGAAAAGATATCCTTCCGGATCAACAAACCACCATTTTCCATCGATTTGTCCGGTCCTGAAAAAACCAGTAGCATTCACTTTTTTCTGCTTATACCCTCCATATTTCGAATAATTATAGGCATTGGCATCAAACAGCTCATTTTCTTCGTCCTTCCACTCGGTCTGAAGTTGTTCGAAAGATTTTATTTTATCCTCATAATCCACTAAATTCGATTGTCCGAATTCATCAATGGCAGGAATTGTTTCGAGATATTGGTCTCCGGGATCTTCCACTGAAAGTGTAATGTTTCTGATCTCAAATTCGGGATTTCCGATAGGTACCCGCATTCGAATTCCAATTGAATCCACTCCATGCAAAGGTCCACGCTTCCCTCCAAGATTTATCCAGCCGGTATAACGTGGTTGATTATACGTAGCTGCCAGGTCATGTCTCGCATCAGGGAGTTCGGTAAAAAACCTTAAAGGGATAGCAAGCCTGTTCCAGGCATTAGGAACATAACTCATCACACGGAGTTCATTATATCCCTCATCTGTAGTAAATCCAACGTGAAAACGCTGAGCAGTTGTAATTTTGAATTCCAGTATTACAAAGTTAAAATTATCCCAATCAAGCGGGAGGTCGGGATTAATATCTTTAATGGCAAATTTTTTACCTGAAACCTCTTTTGCACTATCAAACTTTACTTTGAAGCTTTTCTCTTGAGAAGTACAGCTAAATAACAGAAATATAGCAGATATGGCTACTAAAAAAAGAACTTTTCTCATATTCTTTCAATTATTGGTCATTTGAATAAGATATTCGCAGTTGAAACAAATTCCGTATTGTCTAATACATACAAAGCCGATCGTTTCCGGGTTCAGATTTCATACTCATCACATTTTATATGTCAAAAATGTGTTTTTCTCACATTTTCCACTAAAAGCAAATATAGATTTTATTCCTGTAAAAATAACCAATCATCCCTAGATTCTCTCTACCCCACAATAAAAAAATAATCCAATCGATTCCATCAACTTCATTCAGAAAATAAAGGAGATACCACAAATCATGAAAGTCCCCTTCAAACAATAAACCGATCCCCATCCCTTTATGGACAGGCAACCGGTTTATCTACTCTCTGTCTATGAACTCTACTTTACTTATTGGGTATATCCCAAATTCGGGTTTTCGTACAATTAATCATAGCGATCTGATCGCCCGCCTGTAGTTTGAACTCGCCCGCTTCCAGCGTCCACTCTCCTTTTTCATTCACAAAGGCAAGGTCATCGGCTGCCAGTTGAAGTGTAACGGTTTTGGTCTCACCCGGTTTCAGCGATATTTTTTCAAATGCACGCAGGCGACGCACATCGGGAGAAAGGGAGGCCACCATATCGCTGCTGAAGAGCAGTACAGCTTCCTTACCGGCCACTGTTCCGTTGTTCTTCACCTCTACGGTCACGGTCAGCAGGTCGCCCGATACAAAATCGTGCTTGCTCACTGCTAAATTGGTATATTCAAATGTGGTGTAGCTCAACCCGAAGCCGAACGGATACTGCATTGAAGTCTGTGCTCCGTAATCGTAAGCGCCCTCCATCTTACCGTCGATATTCTGGCTGGGTTTATGATCATAGGTGATCAGTCCCTGCTCAAATTTGGGGTAGGTATAAGGCAACTTTCCGCTCGGGTTGACGTCCCCTGTGAGAATATCCGCCAAAGCATCTCCTCCGAAATTGCCCGGCAGATAAAGTTGAAGTATCGCTTTGGAATCGGGTTCAATCTTACGGATCAGACGTGGTCGTCCTTCATTCATTACCAGTATGACCGGTTTTCCTGTCTTTTGGAGCGCCAGTGCAAGAGCTATCTGGTTTTCCGACAAGGCCAGTTCATCCAGGTTACCCGGTGTTTCACAATAGGAGTTCTCACCCACACACAACACAATATAATCAACCCCGGCCGCGGCAGTTACTGCTTTTCCGATCTCAGGGGTATTTTCCTCATAATATTGCCCCTCCATCTTATAGGTAACTCCCGGTTCATACCTTACATTCGCGGCGCCGAATTTATTTTGCAATGCTTCGTAAATAGTATTGTAGCCCTGCGCGAACTCTTCGGTTTTTTCTCCCTGCCAGGAATAGCTCCAACCCCCATTGAGGGTACGCATAGAATGTGCGTTAGGACCTGTCACTAAGATATGGGCATTGACCGGCAGCGGAAGGATGTTGTTTTCATTTTTCAACAGGGTGATCGACTCATCCGCAGCCGCTTTCGCTACCGCCTCGTTCTCTCTGCTCCCGAAGTCGGGATATTCGGAGCGCGACCAGTAAGGTTGCTCAAAAAGACCCAGACGGAATTTCAACCGCAATACCCTGCGCACTGCATCATCGATCCGCTCCATTGGCACCTCACCCTCTTCCACCAGTTCCACCAGTGTAGGGCAGAAAGTCAGATTGTAAGGTTCCATCACCAGATCGATGCCGGCATTGATTGCGGTTTTCACGGCTCCTTTATAATCGGTGGCGATCCTGTCGCGTGACAGCAGGTTCTGCACATCGGCCCAGTCGGTCACAATCACTCCGTCGAAACCAAGATCTTCCTTTACCCATTCGGTCAACAACCTGTAATCGGCATGTGTAGATACGCCGTTGATGATGCCCGAATTGACCATCAGCGAAAGCGCTCCTCCTTCTACAATAGAAGTGCGAAACGGTTCAAAATATTTCTCACGCAGTTCGCTTTCGGAGATGAGAGCCGGTGTACGGTCTTTACCTGAGACAGGTACTCCGTAACCCATATAATGCTTCACACAGGCGGCGATATGATGACTACCCACATTGTTGCGATCATCACCCTGAAATCCGAGTGTAGAAACCAAACCCATCCGTGCATTGAGATAAGCGTCTTCACCGTAACTCTCCCACTGGCGCGACCAACGGGCATCCCTTCCCAGGTCCATCGTGGGAGCGAAAGTCCAGGCTATATTGCTTGCACGGGTTTCGTAAGCCGTGATACGGGAACCCTCTTTCATCAGGTCGGTGTTAAAGGAGGCAGCCATTCCCACACCCTGCGGGAAAAAGGTAGCACCGGCAGTATAAGTAGTTCCGTGAATGGCATCGATGCCATAGATCACCGGTATACCTGTTTCTGTCAACGCCCGTTCTTGTATAAGTCGTACCGTTTTCTCCCACACTTCTGTGGTACGTGCCCGGTTATTGGCCGTATTCAGGATGGAACCCACCTTATATTTTCCGATCACTGTATCGAGCATAGCAAAGTCGATCTCGAAAGGCTCGTCGCTGAAATAGAGATTTCCCCCTTTCCCGATCACATCGAGCGTAAACTGCGCCATCTGCCCTACTTTCTCCTCAAGGGTCATCTGTGCCATGATACTGTCGATCCGTTTCTCGATACCCGCGTCTAAACCCAAGCCGGATGCTTTTTTATTACCTCCGGTACAGGCAGTTGTCAAAAGTAATAAGAAAATAACATAACTGTATTTTTTCATTTGCTTACATTGTTTAGAATGGAGTATTGAGTATTTACCGTTGGAATACCCTTACATAATCGATTTCATAAATCGCGGGCAATTTACTTTCGTCAATGCCTTGCGCTCCACCCCAGTCGCCTCCCCAGGCGAGGTTGAGTTTCAAGAGAAAAGGTGCGTCGAAGGGCCAGGTGTCTTTGTTGCCTTTTTTATCGTTGTCGAAACGGAAATACTCCACTCCATCCACAAACCCCTTGATATAATCGGCTGTCCATTCGAGAGCATATATATGAAATTCGGTTTCGGCATTTGCTATTTTCTTTGTACCGGTTTTTTGTGTGCCTATTGAATGATAATAGGCCTTGCAATGGATGGAAGAGTGGACCACGTCAGGGTCGTAACCCACATATTCCATAATATCGATCTCGCCGTCATCGGGCCATTTATTGAAGTTTTTAGGCATCATCCAGAAAGCAGGCCAGGTACCTTTTCCACCCGGAACTTTCAGGCGGGCTTCGAAATAGCCATACGTCCAACTCTCATTGGTATTGATACGTCCCGAAATAACGACGTTTCCCTGTTTCCTGGCAACAATCTTCAATGTTCCGTCGTAAACGGAAGTTACGGTATCTCCTTGAAAAACACCGGCGACATACTTTTGTTTTTCGTTGTTTACCCATCCCGGTTCGGCAGTTTCGTAGTACCATTTCGCAGTATTGGGCAGTACCGCTTTACCTTCCGGCAGGCGGGGCTCGTTAAATTCTTCCTGCCAGACTAAAGTATAGCCGGGCGGTGTGGATATTTCAGGATAAACATATTCGGCAGCAGCAGGTTTTTTGAATGTACCGGTAGGTATAAAACCTGTCCAGACAAGAATTTTAGTCAAAGACGGATTGGAAGTACAATCCAGATTCTGCAGATTTGTATTATTGCGAATATCTAATTCCTGCAATTGATTGCCGGAACAATCAAGCGATGTCAGCGATACAAATTTTTCGATACCTTGCAATGAGCCGATGCCTTTGGAACTCACATCTAGTGTTGTGATTGACCTTACTTCCTGTTCACTGATCTGTCCGTCCTTATCCGTATCGAAATTGGCAATACAATAAGCCTTGAACGCGACATCGGGAATATCAATCAGCTGTACCAGTCCTTTTTGGGTTACCGTATATTGTTTCGAAAAGGTTCCCGATGTAAAGGTAAGGGTGGCGGTACGTGGCTGTTCCGACGTATTGCTTTCTACCGAAACCTTTATAACGGTATTTCCCCCAACTCCTCCCGAGGGCGAAGTTTTGCACCAACTCTGATCCGATGAAATACCCCATTCGGCGTTTGAATTTACATTGATACTTTCGGAGCCTGCCGAAGCGGACAAATTTAACGTCTCGGGTGAAACCGAAATGGTAACATTGGTTGGTTTTGGCTCCGGCTCGTTGCCGTTTTCTCCACAACCGAGCAAAACCAGTAACGGGATTATTATTAAACCGATCATTCTATTCATTGTTTTTTGAAGTAAAATACCTGAGTAGCGGGTTTTATCAACTGCTACTCAGGTATGGATTCATGCAGTTAATTTACTTTTTTCAGACGGTATTTCCACGAAATTCCATCACCCAGCGATACGAGTTCCATCATGGTCGTCGTCATCCGCGTGATCTTGTATTTCGGATTGTTGTACACCTGATCCGAAGGCATATAAGAGAACAGGGTTTTGGATGGTAATTGCAGATAATAGGCTCCTGCTTCCTCCGTAACAGTATATGTCGCCGTCTGCGGTTCTACCGGAACCAGATAGTCCAGACCATCACCGAGATAAAGTTCGGAGTGGAAAGTACAATCTTTATTGACATACACTTTTCCTCCTTCACCCGGGTTAAACTGATAGGATTTGTCCGCTCCGAAAGTCATGGTGTCGTCATACAACCCCCAATCTTTTTTATCTTCGGCTGGAGCACTCCACCAGCCTGTAGGTTCATCGGGATTCGGTCCACATCCAAAATGACCTTGCACGGAAGGTTCCCAGGTCCATTTACCCACGATACCTGTCGCGTATTCGCTACCACTAAGGTCACGGCCTTCATCGAAAGCGTCCCTGTCGGGCACTACGGTTCCGTCGTCGTTGGCATGATCTTTAAATACGACGTCCTCCATTCTCATTTCCGTATCCGCCACATTGCCTCCAAAGTCGAACACAAGTTTTACGCTTGCCATATCGATGCCCGGCATATCACTCATCCAGAAGCAGGTGGGTTGGTTCGCCTCCAGCACGATCTTCTGTTCGAAGAAGAAAGAACCGTCATTAGAAGCGTCCGTCAGTTTTACCATCACACCGGGATGATCCTTCGTAGAGGTCAGGATAACCGAGAAATCATAATGCGTTGCGGCATTGGCGCTCAAGTTTGTTCCCAGCGCCATTTGCGCCTGCCAGGTCTCTGTTGTGGCGCTCGGCAATGTAACCGTATAGGCAGAGCCATTCAACGTATAAGCAGGGTCCGCAATTTGCACCCATCCGGGGGCATAATAGAATGTCGGAGTATTTACTGTTGCAGTTTTCCACATGTTGTATTCCGAATCGTATACAAAACCTGCGAAACCTTCCATCAATGATTTGTCGATATGGAATGTTTTCGTAACCGACCCGTCGCTTATTCCATTGCGGTTGGATGCCTTCATCTCAACGGTATAATCGCCCGCTTTGGGAAATATTTTTTTAACGCCGTTTTCGGCAGCATATTTTCCGTCATCAAAAATCCAGACCGGATTATAGCCGGGCTTATCGAGTGTAAATGTAACCGTATTGGTTTCCTGATCCACCGTGATTACAATAGCTTCTTCCAATCCCGAAACAAGAGGAATCGCGTTAGGGTCCAACCGGTCATACTCTTCGGGCGAGCACGCTCCCAAAACAAACAGGAGCAATACAGGAAGTATTAAATATATTTTTTTCATGTCGCTATAATTTTTTTAATTCCATTGACCAACTTGCTTCAATTCAAATTGGGTATTTTTGGTTTTGTCAATTTCCGATTGGGGAATCGGAACATGTTTCATCCATTCTGCAAAAGTACGTGTAGCGTTATATCCTTCATTCACTTCGGTAAGTACCTGTACAGCATCACCCCAGCGCACCAGATCCCAGAAACGCATACCTTCGCCTAAAAATTCGCGCCTGCGCTCCAATTTTATGTTTTCGGCAGTTGCGGCGATTGAAGCCGCTTCCCCGAAAGCACGATAACGGATTTTGTCTAAGCAATCCTGTGCTGTAACGCCGTCCACGGGCGACTGTCCACTTATGACAACCAACTCGGCATAGTTCAACAATGTTTCGGCATATCGGAAAATACGCAGGTTGTTGGCATAGTTCAAATCCTGATCTCCCGGAGGAGGATTGTAGCCTTCGCGCGCGGCATATTTGCGCATGAATAAGCCGGTATCCTGAAAGCGGGGCTTGTATTCGACGCCGGTCCAATCGTTGATGGAGCCTTCACGGCGGGTATCTCCCGCTTCGTACATGGCATAAGCTTCCGGTCGTACCGGTGCAAAACCCCAACCTCCTTTAAATATTTTGTTCGGATCTTTTAATTCGTTCGGGGAGATAAACGCGGGGAGGTTGGTGCCATACCCTTGCCATCCGCTGCCCCATGTCTTGCCTTCGGGCAACTGGTTACTTTCGAAAATGGATTCTTTGCAAAATTCATTTTCATCGAGCCACATGGCGTCAAAATCCTCAAACAGGTCATACTGCCCGCTTTGGATGATCGCCGCCATATCTCTGGTTATTTCCGGGTATTTGGCGGTATCTTTCTGATAAAGGACCACACGGGCCCTCAGCATCAGGGCGGCTGCCCTGTTTACTCTGCCAATCACCGCGCTTTTCATCGGAAGATATCCTTCGGTGCAGGCAAAATCGAGATCAGCCATAATCTTTTGATAGATTTCGTCGGCTTCAAGCTGTGCTGCCATAAACGGAGATTTGTCCAACGGTTCTTCAAAATAAGGAATATTACCCCAGAATTTCCAAAGCAGATGCAAGTAGTAGGCACGCAGGAAATGTCCTTCCGCTCTATATTGATTCAGCCTGGTTTCACTCACGCCTACCGCGTTTTCACAGGCAGTCAATACGTTGTTTGTACGGGCCAGCCCGGTGAAATAGATACTCCAAAGCCCACCTAATGTTTCCCTGCTGTTGGAATTAAACGTGGCCAGAAGATACAACTGCCGTTGGTCACTGGGATTTTCCCCGCCTTTATAAATATCATCCGAACGCAGGTCGGACATCAGTAATACGCTGTTGTAATTCTGATTCGCATAACTGTCGAACAGTAATATCTGATAAGCCGATGCTAAGTTGGCAAGTATAACATCTTCGGTAGCCTCCCCGCCCGCCAATTTCTTTTCAGTAGAACTGGCAGTCAAAAAATCATCGCCACAGGAGGTCATCGAGATAAACCCCACAAGGATCAGTAACGGTATTAAAAATGTATATTTTTTCATTTTCCTCTGATTTATAATGCATTAAAAAGAAATGTTAACCCCTAAAGAAATGCTTCTCGCCTGCGGATAGCCCCCCCGGTCCACACCGATACGTGTATATTCTCCGGTAGAAATTTCCGGATCGTAACCCTGGTATTTCGTAAACGTGAACAGGTTTTCACCGGCCACAAACATCTTCAATCTCTCGACGGACACTTTTTTTGTCCATTCAGCCGGCAGGGTATAACCCAATTGGGCTGTTTTCAGGCGGAGGTAAGAGCCGTCTTTGATATACAGGTCAGACGAGCGCCAGTTCGCGTTGGGATTCGTTTCAGTCATACGGGGAATCCTGTTGGATGTCCCTTCGCCGTGCCAGCGTTCGAGTGCCCATGTCGGGCGGTTCATCGAAGCGATATCGCCGCGTATGGCAAAATCAAAAATGTCGTTTCCTGTTACTCCCTGGAAGAAGAGGTTCAAATCGAAATTTTTGTATTCGGCTCCCAATGTAGCTCCAAAAGTCCAATCGGGTGCACCTTTTCCAATTTTTGTCCGGTCTTTGTCATCAATTATTCCATCTTCGTTATAATCCACAAAACGAACATCGCCGGGACGGGCATTGGGTTGCATTTTTTCACCGTCCTTATTTACATATCCATCGATTTCCTGTTGATTCTGGAAAAGGCCATCCGTTTTATATCCGTAGAAGAAAGGCCACACTTCACCGTTTTGCCCTTTAATGAAATCGCCTACGCCGGAAGCACCTGGGCTTTCATAGATTTGTTCACCGGATTCGTTACCCAGTTTCACCAACCTGTTTTTCATATACGACGCGTTGGCGCCGATACGATAGCTGAAATCGCCGATCGTCTGCTTCCAGCCGAGTTCTATTTCAATCCCCCTGTTATCCATTGTTCCCACATTGCCTACGGGTGCACCTTGTCCCACATAAGAAGGAATGGGCACGTCCATCAACATGCCAATGGTTCTTTTCTTGAAATAATCGAAGCCGAGAGACAGCCTGTTGCGCAGGAAGTATGCATCGAACCCGATATCGGTTTGTTCCGATTTTTCCCATCCCAGATAGGGGTTGGGAAGCGCCGCAGGCGATTGTCCGTCCTGCATAGTACCCGATTTCGAAGCGCTTGCCACATTGTAACCACCACCGAAATAGTAGTTTTGCCCACTGTCAATGAAAGCGGCGTAGCGCAGGTTACCGATATTTTCGTTACCGTTGCGCCCATAGGAGAAGCGTAGTTTCAATACGTCGAACCAATCGGGGCGTACCTCTTCCATAAACGGTTCGTTCATCAGATTGTAACCCAAGGAGACGGCAGGGAAAAGTGCCCATTTGTTTTGCGGTCCGAATCTGGAAGATCCATCGCGGCGCAACGTAAATTGCGCCATATAGCGTTCGGCGTAATTGTAATCGATACGCCCGAAATAGGAAGCCAGCGATTCAAAATTAATACCTCCTATGCCTCCGTAAACACGTTCATCGTCCCTGTCACCAATGGCAGAGTTGATATGCGCTTTGCCAGGATCCCTCTCAAGCAGGTCATAATCACTGCCACCCAATTGGCGCCGGGTATATTTCATTGCCGACTGTCCGACTACAGCTGTCACGTTATGCACATCGGCAAACTTTTGATTCCATGTAAAATAGTTTTCAATCTGCCATTGGAAACCGCGGTTCATCTCGCTCCATACAGAGCTTTGCGTAACATCCTTACCCTGTGAGGCCAAAAAATGGGGAAACTCATATCCGTCATTACCCCAGAAAGCCAAATCGACACCATAACTGCTTCTGAATTTCAGCGAGGGTAGAATGTCTATTTCTCCGAAGAAAGTACCTACGATTTTATCTGCATTTCCCACCTCTGAACGGGGACGATCCAGGAAAGCGACGGGATTTGCCAACTCCTGAAATCCACCGGGAGGAATCGAATATACTCTTCCGTTTTTATCGACAACGGCGTTAGGATGGTCTGCAAGAATCTTATTGGCCGTAGCATCGTCGGGCGCATAAACCGGCACCGTCGGGTCAAATCCCAGTGCACTGCCCAGAATAGAACCATATTCGGAGTTGGGGTCGATACCCGAATTTTTGGTTCTCGAATAACCCACATTTACACCAACCCGCACCTTATTGAGGAAAGAACGATCTTTGGTTTCAAATATCTGATAGTTGGAATTGGTTCGGACACTGTATCGTTCGAAATTCGACACACCGTAGTTGCCGCCGACAATACCGTCCTGATTGAAATAACCGAAAGAAAGGAAATAGGATCCCTGTTGATTGCCCCCGTTCACGCTTACCTGATGATTTTGTACCGGAGCGTTGTAATTGAACGTTTCTTTCTGCCAGTTAGTACCTTGTCCAGCTTTCTTGATGGCATCATTGGAATAAATCGGGGCTTTGCCGTCATTTATCTTATTCTCGTTCATCAGCACCATATATTCAGTAGCATTCAGCACCTCTTTCAACTTCCATGGACTTTGCCATCCATAGGTCATATCGTAGGTCACTACCGGCTTGCCTGCACCACTACCACTCTTTGTGGTAACCAATACAACACCATTGGCACCCCGGGTACCGTAAATGGCAGCTGAAGCGGCGTCTTTCAGTATTTCGACTGACTGTATATCGATCGGGTTCAGGTAGTCAATACCTCCTCCGACCTGCATTCCGTCCACAATGTAAAGCGGATTGCTGTTGTTTACCGTACCAACACCGCGGATACGAACTTTGGAGTCGGAACCGGGCTGACCGGAACTTTGGGTGATCTGCACTCCGGATACTTTTCCTTTCAACGCATCTTCCACGCGTGACGGACGGGTAGTGTTCAACTCTTCAGCCGTCACACGGCTAATGGCGGCTGTTACCACACTTTTCCTCTGCACACCGTATCCTACAACCACCAACTCATCGAGC
>NZ_CALNAT010000118.1 GCF_937873925.1 uncultured Proteiniphilum sp.
TATATGGGCGCACCCTGGAAAACCCAGAAACGTATCCGGATGTTGCTGGATACCTGGTTTACGGATAACCTTTTCGGCATTCCCGGAGATGAGGATGGAGGAGGAATGTCTTCCTTTGTTATTTTTTCAATGATGGGTTTTTTCCCCGTAACGGCGGGTATTCCTGTTTACAATATAGGGAGTCCCGTATTCGGGAAAATAAGTATCGATCTGCCGAATGGAAAACAATTTATAGTCAAAGCTAATAATAATTCGGATAAAAACAAATATATCCAAAATGCCAGTCTCAACGGGAGCAAGTTAAATAAATGCTGGTTCACTCACAAAGACCTGGCAAAAGGAGGTTTACTTGAATTGCAAATGGGAGACAAACCCAATTTGGAATGGGGAAGTGAAGAGGGAGATACTCCGCCATCCCATAACGATTATCAATCAATGACCAAATAAAGTGTTAAAAATAAGAATATGCAACGGAATGGAATTATTTCAGCGGGGAATTGGATCATCGACCATATCAAGATGATAGATGTCTGGCCCGAAAGAGGGAATTTAGCTAATATAAAACTTGTTGCTGAAAAAGCTTCGGGGGGATGTTCGCACAACGTGCTCATTGATCTGGCGCGTTTACAAACAGGCATGCCTTTATGGGCAGGAGGAATAGTCGGTAATGACGATGATGGCAAATACATTATGGATGAAATCGCCCAATATCATATCGATAGTCAGTACATGTCGGTACGTGACGGGGTTACTACGTCTTTTACCGATGTTATCTCAGAGATCCAAACCGGGGTACGGACCTTTTTTCATTACCGGGGCGCAAACGCATTATTGGATTATCCCGATTTTGAAAAAATGGAATCGTCCGCAAAAATTTTCCATCTTGGCTATTTATTGTTATTGGATAAATTAGACTTATCTGATGAAGAGTACGGCACAGTAGCGGCAAAGGTATTACATATGCTCAAATCAAAAGGATACGAAATATCCATTGACGTTGTATCAGAACAAGGCGAACGTTTTCGCAGTGTGGTTATACCCAGCTTAAAATACGCAGATTATCTCATTTGTAATGAGATAGAAGCCGGCGCCTGTACTGATATAGAACTTCGGAAAAAGGATACGCTTTGCAGGGAAAATCTACCTCACGCTGCTGAATATCTGTTCAGTCAGGGAGTAGATAAAATGGTCATAATCCATTCTCCGGAAGGAGGCTATGCTATGCAAAAAGACGGAAAAGAACTATTTGTCCCGGCGTTTAAAGTGTCCCAATCCGAGATAAAAAGTACGGTAGGTGCCGGCGACGCGTTCTGTGCCGGAGCATTGTATGCTATCCATGAAGGTTTTCCATTACACGATATTCTCCGATTGGCCAATGCGAATGCGAGGTTTAACTTGTTGAGCGAAAACAGTACAGGGGGTGCAGTTCCGCTATCCGAATTACAGAAATATATAGAGACACATTGATTATTAAACAGATTAATTATGAAACGAAGTGAAATTAACAATGCCATTGACTTTGCGATTGAATTTTTTAAACAGCATTCATTCAAATTACCTTCCTGGGCATATCTTACCCCGGAAGAGTGGAAAGCCAAAGGTGAAGAGTATGAAGAAATACGGCTGGCCCAATTAGGGTGGGATATTACCGATTTCGGTAAAGGACGGTTTAACGAAGAGGGGTTGACTTTATTTACGGTTCGTAATGGATATCCTTCACGTGTTCCCTACAAAACATATTGTGAAAAAATTATGATTGCCGGAGAAAATCAGATTACACCCATGCATTTTCACTGGAAAAAGATGGAGGACATCATTAACCGGGGGGGAGGAGATCTTTGTATTCAACTATGGAAAGCTGATGAGCAATCAGAAGAAAAAACAGATAAAAGTTTTTCCTTACTGATAGACGGGGTGAAAAAAATGTTCAACGCCGGTGATGTTGTTCGGTTAACACCGGGCGAAAGTATCTGTTTTGAACCGTACATATACCACGCTTTCTGGGCAGAAGGGGGGCCGGCGCTTGTAGGCGAAGTATCCACCGTGAATGACGACAGCAACGATAATCGTTTCTATGAATCACTCGGGCGTTATCCGGAAATCACGGGAGACGAGCCCGCGCGTTTTTGTTTATGTAACGAGTATGGAAAATAAAAGATGACACCAACCCCCAAAAAAATAGTTTTATATGGAGCCGGGAAAATCGGACGTTCATTTATCGGGCAATTATTCAGTCGCTCCGGATATGAAGTTGTTTTTATAGATATTGATCCACAGATTATTAATGCCTTGAATAAAAAGCGTTCTTACAAGGTCTTTATCTGCGATACAGTTCCGGAAACCATTGTCGTTGACAATGTGCGGGGTGTGCAGGGAAAGGGTACAGAGAAGGTTGTCGGCGAGATTGCCTCGGCCGACATCCTTGCCGTATCCGTCGGAAAGAACGGGCTGAAAAATATTATTTCCACGCTCTCGTCCGGATTAGTGGAACGCGAAAAAATATATCCCGGACGAAAGATTGATATTATCCTGGCGGAAAACATGCGGAATGCAGATATATTTCTTCATGATGAATTGAAACGTATCCTTCCTGAAAATTATCCGTTAGACCAACTTGTCGGGCTTGTAGAAACAAGCATTGGAAAAATGGCGCCGCTGATTCACAATCCTCAGGATAATGATATTCTTTCCGTATATGCAGAGGCCTATAACACACTTATCGTCAACAAGGAGGCATTTAAAAATCCCATACCTGTCATTGCCGGAATGGAAGCCAAAACAAACATGAAAGCCTGGGTGGACCGTAAATTGTTTATTCACAACTTCGGGCATGCGGCGGTCGCGTATCTCGGCTACAAACATCATCCTGAATTGACTTTTCTCTGGGAGATACTTGAAGACGAAGAGGTCAGGATTTTTGTGAGGGAAGCAATGCAGCAGAGCGCTGCTGCATTGCAGCATGAATATCCCGGTATTTTTTCCCCCGAACATTTGCAGGAACATATCGATGACTTGATTCAACGCTTTTCGAATCGTAGCCTGGGAGATACCGTGTTTCGGGTCGGATGCGACCTATATCGCAAATTATCGTCTGATGACAGGATTATCACTCCGTTATTATCTGCATATAAAAACGGATTGCCGTATGATAGGATATTGAAGGTCCTGATGTCGGCGTTACGTTTCAAAGCAACCGATATCGACGGCACGATGTATCCTGCGGATAATGAATTTCACGAGCGGTTGGAAGAGTATGGAAATTTGTATGTTTTTAAAAAAGTATGCGGACTTACAGAGGGTGAAACAACTCAGATTTTAAACCAAATTAATGAATAAACGAAGATGAGTAAGAGAACGTCAATTCATAAAGTACTCCCCGTTTTTTTTGCCTTTTATGTGATGGGGTTTGTCGATATTGTGGGGGTAGCGACCGGTTATATCAAGCTTGAGCTTCAATTAAGCGATACCCTGACGCAGATGCTGACCATGATGATATTCGTCTGGTTTGCCATCCTGTCTATTCCCGTAGGGGTTTTGCAGGATAAAAAGGGAAAGAAAAATACGGTTAACCTCGGGATTGTCCTTACGGGAATAGGTATGCTTATACCATTCGTTTGGTATTCGTATTACGGTATGCTTTTCTCGTTCATTTTTCTGGGAATAGGAAATACGATTATACAGGTTTCCGCCAACCCGTTAATGCAGGATGTGTCGTCGGCAGACAAGCTCTCCCGTAATCTCACCCTGTCGCAATTTGTCAAAGCCATCGCCGGGACGCTGGGACCCGTGATAGCTGCATTTTGTGCTGTTCAGTTTGGAAATTGGACGTATATTTACTGGGTATACCTGGCCATCTGTATCGTGTCCATGGTATGGCTCTCTTCAACAAAAATAGAGGAAACAAAAGACGCCAAAAGTGCGAGTATATCAGGTGCCTTGAAATTATTAGCCGATAAAAAGGTTGCTTTACTGGTTCTGGGGACTTTCCTGATGGTGGGTTTCGATGTAGGAATGAATACCAACATTGTTAACTATATGAAAACTCAATTTTCTGTCTCTCAGGAAGAAGCGAGTATTGGAATCAGTGTTTATTTTGCGGCGCTAATGATCGGTCGTTTTCTGAGTGCCATTGTTCTTAACTGGATTTCCAGTAATAAGATGTTTGTTTACTGTACTATTCTCTCCGTTATCTCTTTTATGCTGTTGTTTTTCATGCCTTCACCATTCACGGGACAAATAGCAATTTTCTTTATAGGATTATTCAGTGCTTCGTTGTTTCCTTTGATTTTTGCAACGGGGTTGCGCCATCTGCCAGAACGGGCCAATGAGATATCGGGACTGATGATCATGAGCGTTTGCGGTGGAGCGGTCATTCCTCCCGTTATAGGCATCCTTAATGACGCATTTGGTCTGATGATCGGGATGCTTCTGATGTTGGTATGTTTAATCTATGTTGTCTACTTATCGTTGTATGTTCATTCACGTTCTTAAATTTATTCGGATGGAACGAGCATATATCAAACAACGTTCAACGTAACGAAGTGTAGTTAATTTGATGATGTGATGATATGACGATTTGATAATCATTTACTCCACAAATCAGTAAATCAATTAAGTGCTTTGGCTCTACTGATATGCCGTTGTTTATATGATTTTTTATCATAAACCATTTGTTATTAGTCGTTTAAAAATGCACTTCTGCCTGTGTTATTTTCCAGACTGCTTGAAGGAATATCAAAGAACTCTTCATTTTTATCCACACATGCAACGGCTCGTACACGGGCATTCGGATTATTGATTGTAATGGGATTATCTGCAATATATCCTTGCATCCGGCAGCCGAGCATGGCAACAGTCAGGACCTGATCCCCGTTAAGGGTAATATAATCGTATGACGTCCCAAGATTGGTCAGGGCTGGATTATCACCGGAAAACGCTTCTACATTTGTGAGCGCGGTATGTCCTTTTCCTTCTATGACAATAGGATGTATGTCCGTTATTTCTTCTCCCGTATTGGCAATGATAGAGCCTTGTGCGATTTGCCAGTTACGGTTTTTGGTATTGTCTCCGTTTTTATAGATGCCAATGGTAACACAATCCAGATTGAAATTTGTAAGTTGGCCGTAAGTGGCTTCTCCCAGGTATACACCTCCATATACGCCAAAAGTGAAGAGATCGATCAATTGTGCGTTATCGGTATGGTTAATCCAGAAAGTGTACGTTTTTTGAGTGACTACACGATCAATTACTTCTTTGCTGAAAGTGCGTCCGAACTCACGCATATTGGCAGGATTTACATGACAATGCAATATACGCGGGATATCGTAGCAGCGGTCAATCGCGATAAACTCACCGCTCAAAGGGTAACCATAACAGTGTTCGAACAGTATCTGCTCACAGAAATTGTTTTTAGAGCGAAAATCCATGGCCATATATTCTCCATAGAAAGTAAGGCAGGAAAGGGTTACTCCTTCTACTACCGGGTCCGTGTCACTTACCTGGATGGTTGGTTTGTACGCAGTGATATCATTCGCTTTTCGATAAGATTGCTCCGGATACCAAAATTGTATCCCTCGGATTTGGGTTGCCGATTCTACGGTGAAAAAAGGATGTTCTGTGTCGGTCACTATAAACAGGGAACCGGTCGGAGCGTTTTTGCCCGGATGTTTCGTGCCGCGTCCCGTAGGACCGTGCGCACCGATCAATGAAACATTTTTCCGGAGAATAATTCCGGTGGCGATACGGTATCCGTCTTCGACTGGCGTCACATAAAGAGCACTACCGGAGGCCGAAGCCCAATCGATCGCAGCCTGGAGTTTCTCTCGATTTACTTCTGGTGAATTTTCCGGAAGGACGCCGAATTTCTGGATAGATATCATCTGCTGGGCTGATACCGTATAGCACATAAACACTATCCCGATAAATAATAGATTTTTTTTCATATATACCTGTTTTAATTTATAATTCTGGGTGAAATCCACTGCCCTTAGGCGGATGGCCTGATTTTTCTTAAACCGGTTAACTAGCTTTATAACAAAAAATACATTCCTTTATTCCGCAAATATATGTATATTATTTTTTATAAAACAAACGCAAAGGGGTAAGAGTCATAAAAATTAAGTTATTGTCGTCTTCACTGAAATAATCAGGTAAGATTCGAAACAGTCATTGCCCCAACTATAGTTCCCTTTGTCAACTGATGTATTTAAGGATCCCCCTGATCCCTTATAACACGATCTTTCCCCTCCTCCGGTTTCATTAAATTATTTGTGAAATATAAAAAATTAAAAGTTTTTGCTACCTTTGAAATGTAAACTATTTCGTTAAGCTAAATGAGAGGCCAAGCGTGCTTGGACCATGCCATAGCGGGAATTATTTCGATAGCGATACAGAGGCAAAACTTGTTTTGACTGGGGTGAGCGTAGAAATAGTGCAATTTAATTTGAAATAGTCTAACTTTAGTGAACAATGTATAAAACAGAGATTGCAATGATATTCAAGTTTCTAATCCTGTCCGATGAAGTGGATAACTTCAAAAGAGAAATTAAAATTGATGCAGATGCCACGTTCCTGGAGCTTTACAATGCTATTGTAGAGTGTACCGGATTTAGCAACAAAGAGATGGCGTCGTTCTTCCTCTGTGATGATAAATGGCGTAAGAAACAGGAGATCACTCTGGTGGAGATGGATACCTATTCCGATGAGGATTCTTATATAATGGAAGAATGCATCTTAAGCGACTATCTGGAAGATGAAAAACAAAAACTGATGTTTGTATTCGATTATTTCAATGAGCGCGCATTATTTATTGAGTTGTCGGAGCTTATTCCCGGTAAGAAACTGAAAGCGCCCCTCTGTACGCTTTCAGTGGGAGAGGCTCCCGAACAGATTGCCAGTATCGAAGAGCGGAAAGTAGATACCGCTTCATTGGACATGGGTGAAACTTTTTATGGCGATGAAAGTTTCGAACTGGAGGAATTGGACAGAGAAGGGTTTGAGGGATTGGACGACACTCCCGCAGAACCGGATAATAATGATCTTTATTAGGGTTGAACGTTATTCAGCTTCGCTGTTATTCACTTTGCCTTATTTGTGCGTATCTCACGTAATTCCCTTACGCGTTACAGCTGAATAACTATGAATAGTCAATTATGAATACGCTCCTCGTGCTGCTTGGCCCCACAGGCGTAGGAAAGACCGAGTGGAGCCTGCTCATTGCCGAAGCGTTGGGATGTCCCATTCTATCGGCCGATTCGCGCCAGATCTACGGAGGAATGACCATCGGTACGGCAGCGCCCTCAGAAGAACAATTGCGGCGCGTACCGCATTACTTTGCGGGGACACTCTCTCCTGAGGATTACTACAGTGCCAGCGAATATGAGCGCGATGCGCTCTTCCTCCTCCGGGAATTATATGAGCAGTATCCGGTCGTGGTGATGACAGGAGGCTCTATGATGTATATCGATGCCGTCTGTAAAGGGATTGATGATATTCCCACCATTGACGGAACACTGCGCAGAGAACTGCAGGAACTTTACCGGAAAGAGGGGCTTGATCCCATCCGACAACAGTTGAAGATACTGGATCCTGTTTTTTATAACGAGGTAGATCTGAAAAATCCCAAGCGGGTGATCCATGCGCTGGAAATATGCCTGATGGCGGGAAAACCCTACTCATCACTTCGCACCCATCCGAAGAAAGAGCGCCCCTTCCGGATTGTAAAAGTCGGTTTCACACGCGCCCGTGAGGAATTGTACGACCGGATCAACCGCCGCGTGGATCAAATGATCGGGGAGGGATTGATAGAGGAGGCAAGAGGTTTCTATCCACGGCGTCATCTGAATTCACTCAATACGGTGGGGTATAAAGAGCTCTTCGACTATTTCGATGGAAGGTGCACCCTTGAAGCCGCTATTGAAAAAATCAAGCAACACACCCGGAACTACGCCCGCAAGCAGCTCACCTGGTTCAAAAAGGATAAGGGAACGGTCTGGATAAACCTGTCCGATGAAAATGCAGATGTAATGAAAAGGGTGCTGGCGCTGTCAGGTGAGCGTTCTTTCTGAGCAACCATACCGGTTTTTGTAATGGCAGGTTCGCTGTTAATTTTTTCCGGGAGTTATTGGTTTATTCGGAAATTTATACTACTTTTGCATCGCTTTTCGCATAGAGAGAAAATTCTTCCTTAGCTCAGTCGGTTAGAGCATCTGACTGTTAATCAGAGGGTCCTTGGTTCAAGTCCAAGAGGAAGAGCAGAAGGGTAAAGTTTTTTAAAGGTGAAATATTCTTCCTTAGCTCAGTCGGTTAGAGCATCTGACTGTTAATCAGAGGGT
>NZ_CALNAT010000119.1 GCF_937873925.1 uncultured Proteiniphilum sp.
ACGGTGCGGAAACCCTGGTAAATCCGTTTACGATTAAGACTTCCCCCTTCTGATCCGTTTTACGGCATACGGACAGGATCTCCGAGGGAAAGCTTAGTCCGCCGTCATTTGCTGCGACCACCTTAAAGCTGTAAATATTGTCTTTCTGTATGGATGCCATGTAACTGTTACCGCTTACAGTAACACCGTTATCGAATCCTCCCCCGTTGAGGCGGGTGTAGACGATATACCGGGTGGGAGTTGCGGACGGCTCCGCCGGATCGGACGACGGCTGCCATTTCAACTCTATTTCCGTATCGCCTGAGAACCGGGCGCTGAATTCTTTTACCGGAAGTGGTTGCACTACGTAAGGCCGGCTGTATTGGCTTGCCAGGAACCGGAGCATCCCTTTGTAGATGGAGCGGCTCACGGTAAAGCGGAACGAAGGATCCAGCCCGTAGCGCATGTCGGCAAAGTTCTGATGGGATAACAGCTCCAGCAGCATGGTTGGTACGTTAGGCATCCGTGCTTCGGCATAGGAACGGTTCCAGAGATGGCGGCGGGTCCATTCCGGTTCGAATTCGCGCCGTATATCGTTTACGATCTCTTCCATCACCAGTTCGGAGAGGTCGCGTGACGCCCATCTCGATCTTCCGTTTTCAAACATTCCGTCGTTAAATTGCGTCATGTAAATACCGAGGGTGCCGACTATGGTATCTCCCCAGAAAGTACCGGCATCGGTATGGAAAGCAAACGCCAGATCCAAAGGAATATTCAGTCCCTCTTCTTTGGGTAGTACGGGGGAGCCTCCCGCCAGCCAGTTGACCCATGCACCGCGACCGGCATAGTCGTCGGTATAGTCATTTTTACTTTCCGAACGATTATAAACGGAGTCCGGCACGCCAGCCCACTGCATCCAGTAACGCGCGCCTTCGGTATAACGGGGATAACCGCTGATCTCCGGAGAATAGTCGATCTTCGGGATCACTGTTTTTTTTGTCGTCTGAGCGTCCGAACTTTTGGTGTTCTCCCTTTCAAAGCCTTCGGGATGAGGCATCCTTGCTATATTTCCCATTCCCCCGCCTATCTTTACCGCATCGGCAGTGATAATTCTCCCGGCACGGCTACTTTTGTTGGAGAGGGTGATCTTGTGGCTGCTCCCTTTGTCGAAATCAAAATACCCCAAAAATATCCAGGTGCCGCCTCCCATTTGCTGGTTGACCTGGAAATCGGTCTTTCCGCCTGCATGATATACGCTGTAAAGCGCATCATCACTACTGTTCTTTACTGTCTGATAGGAAACATAGACACCATACTTTCCCTTTTCGGAAATATCGGGTCGCCATTCGGCGAAACTCTCCTCACCGCGGGTTATCGTCTCGGTTTGCCTGGCCGTTCCCATCCGGAAAGGGTTCTCGCCGTCCAGATAAATCTTTTTGGGATTGGCAAATCCTGCTGAATTCGTGTTCCACCAAGCTTCTTTTCCGTTGGTTTCCCGGTATCGGGAACTGTCTTCTTTGTCTGAATGGCCGGGGTCGTTCCCTCCCTTGCTGTCATCATTGTCTATGACCAGTTCCGTTCTGTTGTAATCCCGTTCGCGCGGCATCAGCACATTGGCACCCGCGTTCTCGAGCATCGGTACCAGGAACGGGAGCACGTAACTCTGCGTATAGAGGTCTTCCACCGTTTGGAAAATGCGCGCCCGCTGCCATTCCCACCGTCCCAGCTTCTGTTCGTAATACCAGCCGTGACTCTGCCACAGGGCGATATGGTTGTTTTGTAATCCTTTCTCGAAATCCCCTGCAGGAGAAGAGTTATTGGACACAAGCGGTTTTTTTACCCGAGGTGCGATCATCCGGTTCTTGTCTTTCTGCTTATTCCGGAAGAAATTGGGGACCAGATGGCTGATCTCCTGTCCGTCGGAGAATACACTTACCTGGTATTTTTTTTGTTCCGGAGATAGATGGTAGCGTACACTATCGTAGATATGCAGCACTGTGTTCTCCCGCATCGGAAGATAGGAAAGTGCCAGGTTGGTATGTAGCTCTACGCTCTTTTTCCGTTCATTGATTGCGATGCTGTCCACCGTAACCCTTCCGGGGCGCAACATAACCTCTTTATAGATATTAGTGAGGGAGATATTCAACTTCTGTTTCAGGGAATCATCGGCAGGATTCTGAGAAAAAGAGGAATAAGTTAGGGCAAGAATGCATATAATAAAAACGGATTTCCTCATATGGTTATTTTATCTTTATGGGTATAGAATTGCTTATCTCAAAACGAAAGAACAAGTTTGAATACGAAGGATCGACGTAGTCAATAGATGCCCTTGATTCCTGCAAAAATAGGAAAAAATGGGCGAATCACCTCAATCTTTCAATAGTGTGTTTATACTCTTGAATTCATATCCTCTGTTTTTCAACTCCTTTATCAGCTCCTCCAACCGGTTATACAGTTTATCGGTCCGTTTCGGATCCGTACCGAGATGGATCAGGAGCAGAAAGCCGTTCAGCCCATTTTTGTCTTCGTATGTCAAAATATTGTGATAGATTGTTTCCGATGAAAGGTAATTCTTCATTCCGGGCGTAGTGTAATCGGCATTGGATGTTGTTCCCGGAGTGAAATTCACCACATGTACCCCCATCGCTTCCGCCCAATCGCTGATTTCCTGATTGTACCATTCGTAGGGCGGCATAAAATAGCGTGGAGATTCAATCTTCAATCCGATTTTTTCCATCGCCCGATAGTTGTCGTTCAGGTCTTTTTCGAAATCAGACCGGGAAATCAATGTAGAATCACGATCTTTCCAATCGGCATATAAAAGGTGCTTATCGGAATGTGGGCCGAGATAGTGGCCATCCTTCTGAAGATCCTGTGCAATGGCGGGATATTTCCGGTAGAAATCGCCTGTCAGAAAAAAAGCACCTTTTATATGGTGATTTTTCAGCACCTTTTGTATCACACCGGCTCCATCAGCATATTCGTGACCGGTAAAAACAAGCGACAGGTGTTTTTCGCATGTATCACCCCGTACGATACCGCCTAATACTTTTTCCGGTTGTTTTGCCCGTGCGCTTAAATAGCCGAGATAATAGGTAAGCGAGGCGGTTCCGTCCATGGTAGGCTCGTTGGTGGAATAATCGGCGTAATCATCGTGATACACCACATAATCCGATTGAAAACCGGCATATTCATCTTCATTGGCCAGATAGATCCCTATTAAATTACTGAAGATCGAGTTGTAGATGGGGCCGTCTACAATGCCGCCTGTGACCGGTATTTGGTGTAGGTGTGTGAATGCCGAATGCGGATCTGCCGGCGTATCGCCCTGTTCGGGATATCCCACGATCATAGAGGTACCCCATGGATTACATCCCAACAGCCAGTCACGCATGGCCGTCTCGATTTCAAGGAACGAATCGTCTCCTGTAATTTCGTGATACAACCTGCATTGGGTGATAAAGCCTACCGTCAGATTATTGGAACACCAGATAAATGGTATTCCATTCAAAAAAGCATTCCCTGCAGCCCGGTCCTTTACACGCTGCAAGCCTGTTTTCATGTTCCGTATGAATTCTTTTCGGGCGCGTGGATCGCTGTCCTGTACCGCTAAGTGATAATTGGCCAGATTTACGAAGGGGTACCATTGGTAATGCCTTGCCGAATCGGCACCCATCCAGGGTGTGACAGGCTCAAGCCTGCCATAATTGACAGCTTGTGTCAAATACTCTTTTTGTCCGGAATTGTTGTACATTTCCATGGCTGCCAGCTGCATATCGTCTGCCCAGTTATCCTCTTCGTAGAAATAAGGCGCACCCCCGGGTGCGGTTTGGGAAACTCCGGGATTTTCAACCCCTTTGCGGTAAGCCTCTTTGGCCTTTTGCACCAATATACCGGAAAATTCGGGGTAATATGCGGCCAGTAATTTAGCGCCCAGGGAAAATGAAGATGCATACTTTCCTACAGTAGAAGCCATACCGGTGCTTCTGTTCTTGTATTTGAACAACCCCTGCGGTTTGGGACTGACAAAATAGACGGGACGTTCTTTTCCCAGGCCCCAGCCATAATCGACCTTCTGTTCGTTAGGCAAGGTAAATCCCACGTGGTCGCGATCGTCGGCCAGTTGATTGAAGTAGGTATCAGCATCGGGATTCATTTTCACCAGCCAGTCCAATCCCCATTTAGCCTCGTCCAGGATATCGGGAATACCGTTAGCCCCTTCGTGTCCGTTTGCATCATATTTATCCCCGAACGACCCGGGGTGCTGGCTGTATGCAAAAAGCATCTGGTACACGGCGTTGGCCGATGTGGTCACATATTGCAGGTAATCCGACGCATCATGCCATCCGCCGGTAGTGTTGAAATACTGCCCGTCGCGTTTTCCGTCGGGATCGCCTACGGAAATGGCATCATGCACATGGCATGAGTCTTTCAGGAACGGATTGTATCCGCACCGCTGTTGGCGCATATATTGTAACGGGATTTCCGCCGCCCCGGCATATATATCGTTGCCGATACGGAAAGGAACGGATTCTGTTTTACCCACTTTCACGATGTAGCTACCTGGCCTTTTGAGAGCCGTGAAATTGAGCCGTGCCGATGATCCGAACGCCGGCTGCTTTCCCGTATTGCGGACATCCGAACCTGTAAATACGGCCTCTTTCGTAGCCAGATCTATTACCTGGAATTCACTGACAACATGGTTTTCCTTGCTGATCCAGACGGCCACTTTCACGTCGTCTTCCAGGTAGCCGACCTGATTGACGCGCAACCAGGATGATTGGGAATACCCCGTACAGAAAACAAAAATAAACAATAAGGTTACATTTAGTTTTCCCATACGGAGTTCGGGTTTATTGTTGTTCATAATCCTACCTTATTTTTAAACCGAAGCGACACGTTTCTTGTATTCGGCAAGACAAGCGTCCAGACGCTCATGGGCAGTAGTGTCCCCCGGCACATTGTGCGAGGGATGGATGA
>NZ_CALNAT010000120.1 GCF_937873925.1 uncultured Proteiniphilum sp.
TAGTGGTATACTTTTAAATTACTAAGTGGACTACTTTTCAATTATTTTTTACATTTAATTCCCCATAATCATACATATTGATATAAATTAATACTGTGTCTGTAGCGCCTTTCCAAGTTACTCTGTAATTATCCAACATGGCCATTCCCATAAAACCGTTTTTACTTTCCACAGGACAACAACTCCCTAATCTATAATAACTCACTTTTTCACCATTTGGACCGGCCAATGCATTTAAAAATCTTCTTTCATTCAAAGGTCCTTCTTTTTTATCAACTCCTCCTACTTCAATTGGATTCTTTTCTGAAAAACCATAAGTCTCATCCGTTGAAATTTCTTTCAATAAAAATGTTTGATTATCAATCATTACCCTTTCAGAGGACAAAGATGCCTGAGTATGAACAGGGACTTTTTCTGAAGAGAAAGGTGTTTGATTATCGACAATAACCTTTTTTGAGGAACAAGAACAAACTATTGCCAAAATTCCAATAAAAATCAATTTCTTCATATCCTTTTATTTTAGATTTAAAAATACTCTATAACTGTTTCGTCATTTCAGATCTTCTTTCAGGTATACTTAATGCAACTTCTTTGTTGAATTATGATTAACTGCAAATATACACAATAACATTCCTATCATAACAATAAATTAAAACAAATGACATTCTTATTTAAAACAGGTTTTATTGATATTTCTATTTTTTAATTTTCCATCGCTTTCCGCATTCAAAGCAGATATAAAAACTTCTATACACAGGAAAAATAAAACCCACGATCAGGTAAGGTATCAGCGTAAGCCAATTGGATTTTCTCATCCGGCTTATGTTTCCGGAATGGCAAAAAGGACAGGAGGTACTATTTTCAAACTCTTTTTTTGACAAAACGATTACTTCCTGAGGGATCTCTTTCACACTGTCAAGGATATCCAACGCCTTATCGGCATCTTCCGCAAACACCTGCAATTTAACACCTCCCACGGCATTGGAATAGAAATTGTGAACCTGAACCGTCATTTCATCTTTGAGAAACGTCCTGATTCCTTCGGACTCCAGTTTTCCCCTGATCACATATATCTCATGAGGATAGGTAAATGTTCTGATCGTGATAAGTTGCTCCATGATTTGGCATAATTTGATATATTATTTATCGTCTAATATATGAAATTTTTTCTAAAGTTCTGACCCTTACCCTATAAACTTTTTTCGGATGGCAGATAGTCCTCATTCCAAGTAAGTTTGGAATGGCATTTTTCCTGCCATTGTCCATACATGATGGGATAACCAGCCCTCTTTGTAGTTGGGTTATTCTTTCTTCTCTGCAAGTCTCTTGATTATGCGAATGGCCTTATCCCACATTTCCTCAAAGAGAGGAATGTCACTCTTTGCTATTTTACCGATTTCTATGGAAAGCAGGTATTCATCTTCATCCCGAACAAGCCTGAACTTTTCATAATAATCTCCTAATATGGCTTCGGGTTTTGGCTCTGACTCATCATAGTAATGCAACTGCAGATATTCTTCGGGTTGATGAACTTCTACAATTCCATTTGCTGCAATGTTGTTTTCCGTATCTCTCCAAATTATTGCCGAACCCTCTCTCCAATCTGTTTTAGCAAATGCACCGTCACCAAATGCAATGCCCCATTGATTATCAGGATTAAGAACAATATCCCAAATATCTTTCCTGCTTGCACTAATACGGATTGATCTGGTAAAACTGTCCATTTCCACAAAATTGCGAAGCGACTGCCCCAGTATGCTGTTCCAACCCTCGTTAAAATTTCTCTCTGCAAAATCGGGGTTGTCCGGTGGGAACGTGTTTAAATCTGAGTGGGTTAGTTTCAAACGGGTTTTATTCCGGTCTTCGCTGAACAGTTCAAAAGTCACCAACGATTGTCCGGCGTAACCCTCATAGCTCCACGTGTATGCAATTTTTTTAAGCGGTTCCACTTCCACAATCGTACAGCGGTGTAAATATCTCTTTTCTTCACTTCCTCCATAAAATTGGAATTCAAATCCTACTTCTGCTTTGAAATCTGAAATCTCAAAATACCATTGCTTCATTTGGTCCTTATTCGTGATAGCTTCCCAAACTTTTTCTATTGGGGCTTCATAAATCCGTTCGATTACTAGCATTTTTTTGTCCATTATTTTTTACTCTTATCCCTAAAATTATCAACACAACCACTATAGTAATAGCTATCGAGTCTGTCAAAATTTCTAAAAGGTCAGTTTTATTTTTATATAATGTGCTCCCGAAAATAACCATCCAGCGGGCGATCATGATAATCCCGATCATCCATGCAGCAAATTTCACTTTTGACAAATCTTTAAAAAATGCCATAAGAAGAAAGGCGACGCCAAAAATCAGATTTTCTGCTGTAATAATGTGCCACACATAAAAAAATATAGTTCTTGCGTGTATATCAAGAATATCTATATTAAGCATCGGCAAAGTAACTAATTGTCCATTCAATGCATGGGTAACAGCGGAAAGAATCACTAAAACTCCCACTAGCAAATAATAATAATTTTTTATCATATACTTTAAGATTTCATTTAACCTGGTCTTTTGAAACTCCCGGGTATCCGTTTGCACGTCAGCCCCGCCTGGCCCAAACCCTTATTATCGGTTTGTTTAGAGCATTGAAACTGTTGCCTCTGCGATTAAAGAATTGCAGGATTTTCTTTATTACCAGAATTCTCTGTGTAAAGTTCAATATCGTTGATCGTTATTATTTTTTCTTTCATTTCTGTACCTTTCTGTTTGCAACTACCTCCTCTGATAATTTATTCATTAAAAAATTTCTTCAAAATTGGTTTTGTTACGATACAAATCCTGCCAATAAAGATCTTTCTTTCGCAGTGGAAATACGACAATCTTATGAGTTGAATGCGAAAAGTATGGAAGCGGATTTTACCACATCACACAAATATACGCAATAAGATTAAAAAACAACCACTTAGGACAATAAAAAACGACAATAGATGCTATTCTCATATAAAACAGATTATTACGAGATAATATTTTCCAATGGTTTACAGGGAACTCTGCCACACTAAAAATATCGCCTTACTTTCGTGCAATACGTGTTAAATTCTTCTCCGTATTGTTCCATTAGAAAATTCTCTTCCTTTAATACTTGTCTGTGAAATGTCAAAATGCCCACAAATAGGTATATCAAAAGTATCCAGCTTGCATAAATTAAAAACTGCCCAATGAGCATAATTGCAAAAGACAGATAAATTGGATTTCTGCTAATCGCAAAAGTACCGGTTGTAATTAATCCTTGCGCCCTGTTTTCAACCAAACCAATACGAAAACTTTTTCTAAACGAAACTAATGTCCATAGGAAAAGTATAAGTGCAATCAGGCAGGTCAACACACCAATCCAGGAAAGTATTTCTATGTGAAACAATTCCTGTCTCTCAATAGTAGGAAGATTAAATGTGTTCGCCGTAATGAGATAAAAGTAGAAGAGTGCAAAAGGTAGTATAAGGAAGTCTTTTTTATCTTTCTTCCCAAATTCTATTGCTTCGATACCTTGTCCCTTCAAATTGCAGATACGTATCATTATCAATACTATAAATGAAGTAATAGTCGCTATTCCGAAATATGCCTGCATTGATTTGATGTTAGTATTTATAACTTGCACACTGTTATTTTCACTTTCTCTTGCTTTCGCATTCAAAGCAAATATAGGAACTTCTAGACACCGGGAAAATAAAACCCATAATCAGATATGGGATCAATGTAAGCCAATTGGCTTTTTTCGTCCGGCTTATGGTCCCGGAATGACAGAAAGGACAATATGCATTGTGTATCAACTTACAAGAAAGTCAGTCCAATTCTTTTATTCAATCCTTGTTCAAAAATTCTGATCAATGTTGAAAATTGAATGTTTCCCTTTCCGTTTTCAAGCCTGGAAATATAGCTTTTCTTAGTTCCCGCTTTTTCCGCTAATTGTTCTTGTGTTAATCTCGCTTCTTTACGAGCTGTTTTTAGCATTTCTCCAATAATAAATAACTGAACGCCCTCTTCGTATTTGTTTCGGCTCTCAGTACCTAATTTCCCATGCTCAAGCTCAATTAATTCGTCAAATGTTTTTATGTTCTTATAATTTTTCATTGCCTTATTTTTTACTTTCAAAATATCGTCTCATTAACTTTGTTGCTTTGTTTATTTCCTTCTTGGGGATTTCTTGTGTCTTTTTTTGAAACCTATTAAACAATATTACAAGTTGTCCTTCATCAAAACAACAGAAAATTCTATAAATATTGGATTGATATTCAATCCTTATTTCGTAGAGTCCGCCTGTTCCAGTTAAATGTTTTAGAAATTTTTCAGGAACACATTCTACTTGTTTAATCAACTCAAGCACATATTGAATTTTACCTTTTACCTTTTGGTCCTGCCGTTGGTAAAATTCAATGAAGTGAGTTTCGTAGAAAATTATTTTCCTGCTCATTCAACAAAGTTATCTCAAAAGATAACGATTCCCAAATATTGTTATGATTATTTTGGACTTCTTCTATACCCATACCAGAAAATAAATGAGATATAACATTACTAAAAACCGATCATATAATCAATTTCTCGCTGAAAATCCGTATCTTTGCGCCCCTAAAAAGATTGTTTTACATGCAGAATATCCGAAATATTGCCATCATCGCTCACGTAGACCACGGCAAGACTACCCTGGTAGACAAAATGCTGATGGCAGGCCACCTCTTCAGGGACAACCAGCAGACAGAAGATTTGATCCTCGACAGCAACGACCTGGAACGGGAACGTGGCATCACCATCCTTTCAAAAAATGTCTCCATCCGATACAACGATATCAAGATAAATATCATCGACACGCCCGGCCACGCCGATTTCGGCGGTGAAGTAGAACGTGTGCTCAATATGGCGGACGGCTGCCTGCTGGTGGTCGACGCTTTTGAAGGGCCTATGCCGCAAACCCGTTTTGTTTTGCAAAAGGCGCTGGAGATCGGATTAAAACCCATTCTGGTGATCAACAAGGTGGATAAACCCAACTGCCGCCCCGAAGAGGTACAGGAGAAGGTGTTCGACCTGATGTTCAGCCTCGACGCCACCGAAGAACAACTCGATTTCCCTACCATTTACGGCTCGGCCAAACAGGGATGGATGTCCGACGACTGGAAAAAGCCGTCCGGCAACATCATTCCCCTGCTGGATGCGATCATCAAATATATCCCAGCACCCAAAGTGTTGGAAGGAACACCCCAAATGCTGATCACCTCTCTCGATTATTCGAACTATGTGGGTCGTATCGCCGTAGGACGCATACACCGCGGCACGATCGCCTCCAATAAGGATTACGCGCTCTGCAAACGGGACGGAAGCATCAAAAAGATCCGCATTAAAGAGGTGAATCTGTTCGAAGGATTGGGACGGGTCAAAGTGGACGAAGCGTCCTCAGGCGATATCTGCGCACTGATCGGGATCGAAGGGTT
>NZ_CALNAT010000121.1 GCF_937873925.1 uncultured Proteiniphilum sp.
GTAGAATTGGAAATCGAGGAGCGAAGGCGACTCAAAACAATTAAGTTTACTTGCATATGCCGTTGCGAGAAAATGACTAACTTTAGTGAAATTCATCTTTGACTGAATAATATGACGCAATCTGGATTTATAGCTGTAATTGATCTTGGAACATCCAAGATTAAAGGAGTTGTCGGCCGCAAGAACGAAAATGGGGTTATCTCCATTCTGGCAAGCAGTTCCATAGATTCCGGGAACTCGATCCGCAGAGGAATGGTCTATAATATCGAGCAGGCCGGCGCGAATGTTCATAAGCTGATCATGATGCTCGAAAACAGCCTGGAGCGGAAAATCGGCAGAGTATATGTTTCTCTTTCGGGGCAATCATTGCATACGCTGGAATTCAGTGAAATGCTGAGGCTCTCTTCGGGAATGGTCACAGAAGAGGAGGTGAATCGCTTACGCAGATCGGCCGAAAAATTCCAACCCGAGTTGAAACGCAATTACAGGATCGCAGATGTGGAATATTATATCGACGATAAACCGGAACCTAATCCGGTAGGGGTAACGGGCTCGGAGATAGAGGCCGGATTCAAACTGATCGTCGGGCGCCCCAACCTACTGGTAAACATCGAAAAAAGTATTACGGCCAAAACCGATCTGGAAATCGTGGATTATATCGTGGGACCGATGGTATCGGCAGCGATCGCATTGAACGATGAAGAGAAAGAACTGGGTTGTGCCTTTGTGGATTTCGGGGCGGGCACTACCACACTGTCGGTCTACAAGGGAGGAATACTCCGCCGCATGGTGGTTATCCCTTTCGGTGGAAAAAATCTTACCAAAGATATCTGTGCGTTGAACTTCACCGAGAATGATGCGGAACAGCTCAAGATAAAATTCGGGAAAGCTTTTGAAAGCCAGGACGGGCCTATGTTCTTATCCCCTTTCTCTTCGAAGCCCGACGTCGATCTTACCGAACTGAATAAAGTGATCGGCATGCGGTTGGATGAGATAGCGGCCAATATCAGGGAACAGATCGCCTTGTCGGGATACGAAGGCCAGTTGGGTGCAGGCCTGATAATAACAGGCGGCGCATCGCAGCTCAAAAATATTGACCTTTATCTCACGCAGAAATTGAAAATGCCGGTGAGAAGAGCATCCGCCAAGAAAACCTCAGTAAATAATTCTCCCGACCTCATGAACGATCCTTCATTCACCCAGGCGTTGGGTATGCTTCTTTTCGGCAGGGAGAATTGCGAAATGGTGAAGGAAGATCCTGCCGAAATGGAGGATGAGGGGGGCGGCAGATCCGGTTCCTCCGGTTGGTTCAGTACGAGAAGAAATACGAAAACAGAAAAAAAACCAAAAAGCGTCAAAAAAGAGAAGAAGCCCAGGCCTGAAAAGCAGGAGGGGGGATTCTTCTCGAAAATGGAAGATGTGTTCGGAGGTATTTTTTCGGAAGATGATGATGAATAACACTGTTTTTACTTGCAGGAGATGGACGACGAATTGTTAGATTTTCAGATAGAGAGCCGTACCGACGCTATTATCAAGGTGATCGGAGTGGGCGGTGGAGGCGGTAACGCCGTGAACCACATGTTTCAGGAAGGGATCCACGATGTCTCTTTTGCCTTGTGTAATACCGATAATCAGGCGCTGATGGAATCACCGGTGCCGGTAAAGGTGCAGTTGGGCGAACATACTACCGGCGGACTGGGGGCAGGGAATAAACCCGAAATTGCACAACGGGCGGCCGAGGAGAGTGTCGACCTGATCGAAGATCTTTTGAACGACGGTACACGGATGGTCTTTATCACCGCCGGAATGGGTGGGGGTACCGGAACGGGTGCCGCTCCCGTGGTTGCGCGCATAGCGAAAGAGATGGGTATACTTACGGTCGGCATTGTGACTATCCCCTTTATGTTCGAAGGGCCGAGGAAAATCGTGCAGGCATTAAAAGGAGTGGAAGAGATGGCAAAGGGCGTAGATGCGCTGCTGGTAATCAACAACGAGCGCCTGCGCGATATTTATAGCGACCTGACCATGCTCAATGCTTTTGCCAAAGCGGATGATACGCTGGCCACGGCTGCCAGGAGCATCGCTGAGATCATCACCGTTCACGGGCATGTGAACCTCGACTTCGCAGATGTGAATACAACGCTGAAAGATGGCGGTGTCGCCATCATGAGCAGCGGCCTGGGCAAAGGGGACGACAGGATAAATGATGCGATAAGGAATGCCCTGCACTCACCGTTACTTAACAACAACGATGTATTCAGCGCCAAGAAAATACTCATTAACCTCTCCTTTGGCGAGGAGTATCCGCTCATGATGGAAGAGATGAATGCGCTCCATGATTTTATGTCGAAGTTCAGCAGGGAGATAGAGGTTATCTGGGGAGCTGCTGTGGAAGGACCGCTGAACGAGGAAGTGAAGGTGACGCTGCTTGCTACCGGCTTCTCCATCACCAGTGTACCGGGTATTGAAGAGCATGAACAGGAAAAGACCAGGACCGAGCAGATACAGCAACAGATAGAAAAAGACGCGAAACTGGCCCAGGAGAAAAAAGACAAGGAGCTGATCGAGAAATATTACGGGAAGACCGGTTTGAAGACCTTGACCAGTGTCAACTACAGGCTGGAACCTTTTGTGCTTACCATTGACGAACTGGACGACGATAAAGTGCTGGAGGCGCTGGAGAAAACACCTGTCTTTAAACGGGAATCCAATTTCAATCCCCGCCTCTTTTCATCGGATGTGCAACAACAATCGTCCTCACTATTCGATTGATAGGGAGGGACAAATCATCACATCGTTACATCAACAAATCATTACATTAAAAATATGTCACTATTAGAGATCATTACCGACGAGATAAAGAAGGCCATGCTGGCCAAGGATAAGGTGAGACTGGAGGCGCTGAGGGCGATCAAGAAAGAGTTGCTGGAGGCCAAAACCGCCAAAGGTGCGGGCGACGAACTTACGGAAGCGGTGACGACCGCCATTTTGCAGAAGATGGTGAAACAGCGGAAGGACAGTGCGGAAATTTACACTGCACAAAAACGGGAAGATCTGGCCGAACCGGAGATTGCCCAGATGGAAGTGATCCGGGAGTTTCTTCCGTCACAACTTTCACCGGTGGAACTGGAGGCCGCGGTGAAGCAGATTATTGTTGAGACAGGAGCATCTTCTATGAAAGAAATGGGTAAAGTGATGGGTATAGCGTCTAAACAACTTGCCGGCAAAGCCGAAGGAAGAGATATTTCCGAAACAGTAAAACGACTGTTAGGGTAATATAACGGAAGGGATTATTCTTTTATCATTTTATAATTGGGTAATAATTCCCGATACCATTTTTCCAGTTTGTTATTTTTAAATTCGAACAGGTAGAATTCATCTCCATTAGTGTGAGTTTCTCTGTAAGATAGGATTTCTATCAGAACGTCATCCTCCATCCGTTTTTCTGTGATGGTGTAATTTTTCCCCAGGATGGTGGTAACTTGTTCTTTTGACATGCCTAACTCAAGCTTGTCCATTTTGTCACCTGTCATATACAATAGCGATCCACAGGCTGATAATACTATTGTGGCAAGAACAAAGAGTATGCAAATTATCCAATTTCGTTTCATGGGGTTTTAATTTATATCCTTTTCTGAGTAGTATAGGGGATTTAATTCCGCCTGCTATAAGGTATATAGACCTTTTTCAGCCGTTTATCCAGCTTGTTGCTTTTTCGTGCCTTTTTTTCCAGTTTTTGCAAATCCTTGTCCCTGTCTTTACCGGTGTTAAAATCTTCCGTCAGCATTAACAGGGATATTGTTTCGTCGTCAATAGAACGGATCGCGAAAACGACGGTGCTGTTTTCTATTATATCGTTCTCGGCAAGCTTGATCAGATAATCTTTTCCCGGTATGTGATCGAAGGATATGGAGTTATATCCCATGGGAGAGGTTGATATGGAGGTTATTTTGTCGCAGGGGGTGAAAAATATCCTTCCGTCATTGCCTGTCACTTTGCTGCTGATAAGTTTACCCGATTTATTGCGCGACTCCACCAGGATACCCTGCACGGCATAATTTTGCAGACTGACCGTTTTAATAACACAAGTATCTTTCCTGGAACCGTCTAATAACTGGAAAGAACTTTTCTCCCCTGGATAGTCGGATGTATGGATAAGCAGGTAATTACCATTCAGTTCATACGTCCCTTCACCCACCTGCGCCGAAGAAAGTCCCCCGAAGCCGCTTATACGGAATGTCACTTTTTCATTCGAAAAAGCAATCGAATCAGCTCCGTTCTTATAAGTTCCCTCTAATTGCTGTGCGATAAGGGGTATCCCTGAGAGAAGTATGCCTGCAAGTAACAGAATTCGTTTCATGTGTCATGTATTATATGAAAGGCAAAAATACGATTAATATTTGTGACCGAAAAAGATGAAATGTTAAAATGACCGTTTTCTCGGATATCTTCCGGTGATTGCCGCCATTATGGGATATCTGCTATAAAAAAGCCCTGCTTAACGGCTAAGCAGAGCTCTTGGAATATTGATTGAAGTTGTGGGCCGGAAATGTTTCTTACAGCCCTTTCTCCGTCAGATAGCGTTCCGCATCCATGGCGGCTCTGCAGCCGGTACCGGCCGCGGTGACAGCCTGCCGGTAGATGGGATCGGCCGCGTCGCCGCAGGCGAAAACACCTTCTACATTGGTTTTTGTAGATGGATGTTCCGTGACGATATAGCCCACCTTGTCCATCTTCAGGAAATCTTTGAATATATCGGTGTTGGGTGTATGGCCGATGGCGAGGAAAAACCCGTCGATGGGAAGGCCGTACCATTCTTCACCCGGCTCGCCCATCCGTTTCACCAGATGAACACCTTCCACCCCGTTTTCTCCGAAAAGACCTACCGCGTTGTGTTCGAAAAGGATCTCTATCCTGGGATTGTTCATCACCCGCTCCTGCATAATCTGCGAAGCGCGCAGATAGGGTTTGCGGACAATCATATACACTTTCTCCGCCAGCCCCGACAGGTAGGTTGCCTCCTCACAGGCGGTATCGCCGCCACCCACTACGGCTACTACTTTCTTACGGTAGAAAAATCCGTCGCAGGTGGCACAGGCCGACACGCCCTGCCCGGCATACTTGGTTTCATCCGCCAGACCGAGATATTTGGCGGATGCTCCGGTAGAGATAATGACAGTGTCGGCCTCGATCACCTGTTCATTGTCGATGGTCACTTTGAGGGGGCGTACCGAAAAGTCTACGGCGGTCGCCCTGCCGGAACGTACTTCCGTGCCGAATCTTTGCGCCTGTTTCTTGAGATCTTCCATCATCTCCGGCCCCGTGATCCCGTCGGGATAACCGGGGAAATTCTCCACTTCGGTGGTGGTGGTCAACTGTCCTCCCGGCTCCATACCCTCATAAAGAACAGGCTCGAGATTTGCTCGCGAAGCATAAATAGCTGCCGTATAGCCCGCCGGTCCTGATCCGATGATCAGGCAACGTACTTTATTTCTCATATTTGTTTTTAAATTTTAAAACCTTCTTCCGTATTGTCATATTGGAAGAAGGCGCAATAGATTATTAATTAGTCCAAAGTTACAACTTTTCTCCCATATAGTGTATCTGTTATTGCTATAATTTATCCCCGGTAAATGGAAAATATACTTACCTGAGATCGACTATTTCAACGCCGGGATGGTCGTTTTTATCGAACCTGAACATCGTGTCGCTGAATTGATGATTGGAGTTGTAGGCGGAGATATTGATAATGTTCTTCATTCCGTCGGCCAGGGTGAGAGTTACCTGTATGATATTGCCGCTCTCCTTGTCGATGGCGGCCGTGATGGATTTGAATTCTTTACTTGGGTTTACGGGAATCATATCGATAAGGTGTGTGCTCCTTCCGTGTATTGTTTTGGAAGCAGGCGCTTTCAATGTAAATCCGTTCTTGTACATTCCCAGAAGCGCAAGCGGGCTGATAGCAGCAATCTCATTCCCTGTGGGAGTACTGATATTCACTTCGTTCATATCTTTCATCAGCACCCACTGGGTTTTTCCGTCGAACCAGATATCCATGGCTTCCATTTCGAGTTTGAACTTGTCGCCTTTTATAAAAGCTTCTCCCGACTGTGGCGCGTAGGCGGTGCCATCTTTATCCGTCATGGTCGATTTGAATGACAGCCTGATGCCGTCGGAAGCTTCGTACGTGGCATATGCTTTGTCCAACAGCGCTTTCGCTTCATTTTGGTTTTGCGAAAAAGTATATCCTGACAGGAGAAAAATAGATAATAGGGATAGAATAGTTTTCATTTTGGCGGTTTTTGGATTTGTTTGATGGATTGGACTGCACAAACAGGTGTTGGTTTATTTTTCCTCAGTCATTTACCTCAACGAGTCCAATAATTTTTCCAATGAATATTCATCGGCGATGAATACTTCGCGGGGTTTGCTGCCCTGCACGGCGCCCACTATTCCTGCGGCCTCCAATTGATCCATCAGCCTTCCGGCGCGGTTATAACCAATGGAGAACTTGCGCTGAATGAGCGAGGTAGACCCTTGCTGATGCACCACAATAAGGCGGGCGGCCTCGTCAAAAAGAGGATCCCTGTCGTTCAGGTCGGCAGCACCGGGTGCGACTTCAATGTCGGATATTACTTCCGGAAGCGCAAAGGCAGCGTCATACCCCCGCTGTTTTCCGATGTATTGGGAAATATCCTCTACTTCGGGAGTATCCACAAAGGCACACTGGATACGGATGAGTGTGCTCCCCTGTGAAAAGAGCATATCACCCCGTCCGATGAGCTGGTTGGCCCCGCTCATGTCGAGGATGGTGCGGGAGTCGATCTGGGAAGTAACCCGGAAGGCCATCCTGGCAGGGAAATTGGCTTTGATGGTCCCGGTAATGATGTTGGTGGTGGGACGCTGCGTGGCGATTACCATATGCATCCCCACGGCACGCGCTTTCTGCGCGATACGGGCGATAGGCATCTCGATCTCTTTTCCGGCCGTCATGATCAGGTCGCCGAACTCATCGATCACCACTACGATATAGGGCATGTACCTGTGTCCCTTTTCCGGGTTCAGCCGGCGTTTGACGAACTTTTCATTATACTCCTTGACGGTGCGGACGTGGGCTCTCATCAGCAACTCATAGCGGTCGTCCATCTCTTTGGTAAGGGAGTTCAGTGTTTGGGTCACTTTGGTCACATCGGTGATGATGGCTTTCTCTTCATCCGGAAGTTTGGCCAGATAGTGCTTTTCAACAGCAGCATAGATGTTGAACTCCACCATCTTGGGGTCGATCAGCACCATTTTCATCTCCGAAGGATGCTTTTTATACAATAAAGAGGTGATGATGGCGTTCAACCCGACGGATTTTCCTTGCCCTGTGGCGCCTGCCACCAGCAGGTGAGGCATTTTGGTAAGGTCGAAGATAAAGACTTCGTTGGTGATAGTCTTTCCCAATGCTACAGGCAGTTCGTAGTTACACTCCTGAAACTTTTTGGAACTGATCACCGATTGCATGGAGACGATCTGCGGGTCTTTATTGGGTACCTCAATCCCGATGGTTCCTTTTCCGGGCATGGGCGCGATGATGCGGATACCCAACGCGGAGAGGCTCAGGGCGATGTCATCTTCCAGATTCCTGATCTTGGAAATACGTACCCCCGCCTGCGGCACGATCTCATAGAGGGTAATGGTCGGACCTACGGTCGCTTTGATAGAGGTTATCTCGATCCCGTAGTTGCGCAGTGTGTGAATGATCTTTTCTTTGTTCTCATTCTGCTCGTCCATATCTACTGCCCTCTCGCCGGTATTGTACACTTTCAGCAGGTTCATGGTGGGAAACCTGAATGAAGAGAGATCTTTCCGCGGATCGTAATCTTCCTGGGGCAACAACTCCGGCAGAGTCGTTTCTTCTTCTTTTTTATTTTCTTCCGGATGGGGGGTGTGGACGGCCTCATCATCTTCCGGAACGATCACTTCAAATTTATCCTCTCTCTCTATCGGAAATGGTTTCTTTGTCACGGAGGGCTTTGGAAACATTGCGACCGGATCCGCGGGATTGTATAGAGTACCGGCCGTCAGGGAGTCCTGTTCATCGGTTTCATGCTTTTCTTCGCCATGCCCTTCTTCCGCGAACGGTCTTACTTTCTTCAGCCATGTGAAGAACCGTTTGATAAGACCCGGTCTTTTCTCTTTTTCAGGTTCATCCGGGTCATCTTCCTCTATGGTGGGGAAAGTTTCGTTTTGCGAGGCAAATGATGAGGTTCCATTGATCAATGTCTCCTGTATCCTGTACATAGAACTCTTCCGGAGGGCTACTACAATGATTGTGATAAACAGTAGGATAAGTAGTACAATGCCCGGCCACCCCACACTGCTTTCCAGTATCCGTTCAATTTGCATACCGTGTGCACCGCCCCATTTTACATGGGTGTCGGGGAAGATCCCATCCAGGATGAAGGCACTGGAGACAGAACCTCCGATGAGTCCGAATGCGGTGATGAAAAGGGCTTTCAGGAATGGGAAATCAGAAACCTTCATCATACGCAGCCCTATATAGATCAGAAAGATGGGGATAAGCGCCGAAAACAGACCGAACCATTCATTGACAAACAACTCAGCAATATAGGCGCCGCCGGCACCTGTCCAGTTTTCCACCTCCGGAGCTTCGGAGCGGATCAGTTCAGTGAAAGTTTTGTTTAATACTTTGCTCTGGTCGGCTGCACCGGTAAAGAAGAAGGAGACAATGGCAAGCAACATGAAGATGCCGATGAAGGCAACGATCACTCCTGTGATGAAATGTACCCGCTCATTCTTCAAAAAGGAGGCGATCCTCTTCTTTTGTCCTTGTTTTGGTTTTTGTCTTGGTCTTTGCCTTTTTTTCTTTCTTCTGGCCATATAGGATATAATATTTCCTGGACTGTTTGTAATAGCTGCAATCAACAGTATAAACGCTTTATAAAACGTTACTGCAAAAGTAATAAAAAAATATCGTATAGCAGAAGGATGTGGCTAAACAAAGTAAATGTCTGAAAATTATATTATTTGGGTATTATGTTGTTCTGTTTCCCTTTATAGTTATAAATGAAGGATAAACCAATATCTTTAGTAATCATTGCATTTATTGACCACTTTGCAACATCCTCTCAGAAGTGGGGAATTGCAATCCGGCCTATTTGATATTATAAAATCTGCCTATTTCTTCTTGCCTGCCAGATAGATACCTCCGATAAGGAGAATGACAGCTCCGCCCAGTTGGATGTAAGCCGTTTGTTTGGAGCCTTTGTCCTCTGCAGTGATGTCTATGCCTAATACTTCCACCGAGTTTGAACTTTTCTGTAATCCGGTTATTCCCAGATATCCTAAAAAAATTGCTCCTCCAATAAGAATGATACCGATAATTGTTTTCATATGATTTTTATTTTGTTATATGCCCATCCTCTTTGTTGTCGGATGAATGATCTATTTCTGTTTTGTTGATGACTTCAATAGGCTTGTCATCTGTTATTTCCACGAGTCTTGTGGAAACAGCGTATCCGTCTGGATAGATCTTTTCGCCTATTTCGTTGGCCCATGCTTTTGTGAATTCGGCCCCGATATAGACAATAATAGATGAATAGTATATCCATGTCAGAAGGATAATGAGAAACGCGGCCGCACCGTATACCGATGTGGTATTCCGTGTTCCGAGATAAATGGATATGGCAAATTGTCCGAGCAGGAAAAGGACAGTGGTTACTATAGCCCCTACCGTTACGTCTTTGAACTTTATTTTAGCATCAGGCAATATTTTGAAAATCAATATGAATAAAGATGATACGACTATGATGTTTATGACCACCCCGATAACCTGGAAAAGAAGGGCCGTTATATCCGGAAAATAATCTATTAATTGTTGCCTCAAACTGTTTATCAGGGTAGAAACGGACAATGTGATCAATAGCAGAAATCCCAGTACCAGAATAATGGAAAAAGATAATACCCTGTTTCTTAAATAGTGCAGCCATCCTTTTTTTGGTTTGGGTTTTATCCCCCAAATGGTATTCAACGAAGTTTGCATTTCCGCAAAAATAGTGGTAGCTCCGAAGATCATTACCCCTAAACTTATGAGTCTTGCCAGGGTAGAACTATCCGATTCCGATGCATTTCTTATGATCGCCTGCACCTGTGTAGTTACTTCGGTGCCCATCAACTCGTTCATTGTCCCGTATAGTTGAGACGTGATATCCTGTTCGAACCATGCGCCGAAAGTAACAATGAAGGTGAGAAAAGGTACCAGGGCGAAGATAGTGGCATAAGCCAAAGAAGCACTCAACTTGGTCACACCGTCATTCGTAAATCCTTTTATAGTCAACAGAAGGATATTGATGATCGATTTGAAAGAAATTCTCCTGCGAATCCGTTCTTTTTCCATACTAACAATAGTAATTGAACTATTTGTATAACAAAATTTTCCCGCTTATTGTTCTTTCTATACGGATGGGGATAGCTTTCTTCCCAAAAATCGAAAGGTCCGCGAATCACTTCGCAGACCTCCCTTGTTAACACAATCTTCATGAAA
>NZ_CALNAT010000122.1 GCF_937873925.1 uncultured Proteiniphilum sp.
GCGAGAATTGGAAATCGAGGAGCGAAGGCGACTCAAAACGACTAATTTTAATGAAAAACAGAGGTGAACGGAACAGAAAAAGAAATACAGATAGCTGATAATAATTACAGGGAAGAGAATATCGTCACACTGGAGTGGCAGGAGCATATCCGCCGGCGTCCCGGAATGTATATCGGGAAGTTGGGGGACGGTTCTTCATACGACGATGGTATCTATGTCCTGCTCAAGGAGGTACTGGACAACGCCATCGATGAGTTCATGATGGGATATGGAAAGACTATCGAAGTGATCATCGAAAATGAGAGCGTGACAGTACGCGACTACGGCCGCGGTGTGCCGCTGGGAAAAGTGAAGGATGTGTGTTCCAAAATGAATACCGGCGCCAAATACGACTCCAAAGCATTTAAAAAATCGGTAGGGTTGAACGGTGTGGGTATCAAAGCTGTCAACGCGCTCTCTTCTTCCTTTGCAATGGAATGTTTCCGTGAAGGACGGATGAAGGGAGTGGAATTCGTGCAGGGTGTTCTCTCGAACGACGGAGAGATTGTACCGACTGCGAGTGCAAACGGAACCTATGTCATGTTTACTCCCGACGCGGAAATATTCGGAGAGTATCACTACCGCGACGAGCATATTGAGCCGTTGCTGAAGAATTATGTCTTCCTGAATATCGGGTTGACCATCGTTTTCAACGGTAAGAAATTTACTTCAAAGAACGGATTGGAAGACCTGTTGAACGAAAACCTCACATCGGAAGAACTCTATCCTATCATCCATCTTTTTGGGGAGGATATAGAGGTGGCGATCACCCACACCAATCAGTATGGTGAAGAGTACTACTCGTTTGTCAACGGGCAGCACACCACGCAGGGCGGTACACACCTTGCCGCTTTCCGCGAGGCAACGGCGCGCGTGATCAAAGAGTTTTACAACCGTAATTTTGAGTATTCCGACATCCGTAACGGCATGGTGGCCGCCATCAGCATCAAAGTGGAAGAGCCGGTGTTCGAATCGCAGACAAAAACCAAACTCGGATCCAAAGAGATAACGCCCAACGGTATTTCTGTGAGCAAGCATATCAACGACTTTCTCAAAAAAGAACTGGATAACTACCTGCATAAGAATACCTATACGGTAGAAGCGTTGCAGAAAAAGATCCTCGATTCGGAGAAGGAGCGTAAAGCCATTGCGGGAGTCACCAAGCTGGCCCGCGAACGAGCGAAAAAAGCCAACCTGCACAATAAAAAGCTGAGGGATTGCCGTATCCATTACAACGATTCCAAAGGGGATGACAGGGAGAAATCATCTATCTTCATCACCGAGGGGGATTCGGCCAGCGGATCCATCACCAAAAGCCGCGACCCGAATCTGCAGGCAGTGTTCAGCCTGCGGGGAAAACCCCTGAACAGCTTTGGGCTGACAAAGAAGATTGTATATGAGAATGAGGAGTTCAATCTCCTGCAAGCGGCGCTCAATATTGAAGAGAATATGGACGGGTTACGGTATAATAAAGTGATCATTGCTACCGATGCCGATACCGATGGGATGCATATCCGCCTGCTACTACTGACCTTCTTTCTGCAATTTTTTCCCGACCTGATCAAAAAAGGGCATGTCTATATTCTTCAGACGCCCCTTTTCCGGGTGCGTAACAAGAAGAAAACACTCTATTGTTATACGGAGGAGGAACGGCTGAGCGCTGTTGAAGAGCTGGGACCTAATCCTGAAATAACCCGTTTCAAAGGGTTGGGAGAGATATCGCCCGACGAGTTCCGCAACTTTATCGGCGAGGATATCCGGCTCGACAGGGTGACCATGCGAAAAGAGGATCTCCTGAAAGAGCTGCTGGAGTTCTATATGGGTAAGAATACCCCGGAGCGTCAGTCATTTATCATTGATAACCTGGTTGTTGAAGAAGATGAGGTAGCTTAATGGGGCAATGTGCCAACATGCCAATTTGAATTTTCGTCAAATCTTGATAAATATGTCTCAACCCTATCCTGCTGGATCGCGGATCGCCTTGTTTCCCGGCACATTCGACCCTTTCACTATCGGTCACGAGTCGTTGGTGCGCAGAGGATTGTCTCTGATGGACGAGATGGTGATCGCCATAGGGGTCAATGATGGGAAAAGATCGTTTTTCCCTCTGGATAAACGGCTCAGGATGATCCGGGAACTATACCGGAATGAACCGCGTGTGCGTGTGGAGAGTTACGATTCATTGACCATAGAGTTTGCACAGAAAATAGGGGCACAGTATATCTTACGGGGTATCCGGTCGGTAACCGATTTTGAATATGAGAAAACGATAGCCGACATGAACCGAACCATTTCGGGAATTGAAACGTTTGTACTATTTACGGAACCTGCCCTGACCCATGTCAGTTCTTCCCATGTGAGGGAATTGCTGCGTTACGGGTACGACGTAAGCGATTTTGTCCCGAAAGGAATGGATATTCTCAGATGAAATCCGAAAAGCCCGGCCTTACTAAATATTTCCGATAAGCTGAATAAGCAGAAGATAAACTCGTCTGCATTTTGCGGGCTACGGAAATATAGTGCAATAAAGCCCGGAAAGTTAATGCTAACACTTACAATAAAATAAAAATGCTAAAAAGAATAATACCGGTTGTTTTAGGTGCTTTGTTTTTAAACGGATGTGTCTATGCACAATTCAGACCGTCCCCCGAAGGCGTTAAGTTAGAACGAACCCTTCAGCTTATTCAGGGCCTGTATGTAGACGACGTAGATACGGAGGGACTGACCGAAGCGGCCATACGCGGCATGCTGAAAGAGCTGGATCCGCATTCCACTTATCTCAACAAAGAAGAAGTGAAGGCCATGAATGAGCCGTTACAGGGAAATTTTGAAGGGATCGGTATTTCGTTCAATATGCTGACCGATACGCTCTATGTAATGGAGGTCATTTCCGGGGGCCCGTCGCAGAAAGTGGGTATTATGCCGGGAGATAAAATCATCTACGTGAACGATACGCTGATCGCCGGGGTGGAGAAGAACAACCAGCATATCGTCTCCATGCTTCGCGGGCCCAAAGGAACGGAGGTGAACGTGAAAATACTTCGGCGGGGTGTAGGGGAGTTGATGCCTTTCAGGATTGTCCGGGACAGGATCCCTATCACCAGTATCGATGCTTCTTACATGGTGGCAGAGGATATAGGATATATCCGCCTGAGCCGGTTCGGTATTACTTCGGGCGACGAATTCCGGCAGGCGGAGCAGGTGTTGAGGTCGCAGGGTATGAAGCACCTGCTCTTGGATCTGACCGATAACGGAGGAGGCATCCTGCAAACAGCCAACGATATAGTGGATGAGTTTTTGGGAGACGATAAGCTGATCGTCTATACGGAAGGAAAAAACCAGCCCCGTTACACAATGAACGCTACAGGTGGAGATGAACTGAAAGGCGGAAAGTTGGTGATACTGGTCAACGAAGCTTCGGCATCCGCAAGCGAGATCCTCGCGGGGGCTGTGCAGGACTGGGACAGAGGAGTGATCGTAGGGAGAAGGACGTTTGGGAAAGGGTTGGTGCAACGCCAGTTGCCGCTTCCCGATGGCACCATGATCCGCCTGACCGTGGCAAGGTATTATACCCCTACCGGCAGGAGTATCCAGAAACCGTATGAGACTGGAGATCAGGATGCATACAACCAGGATTTTGTGAATCGTTACAACCATGGCGAACTGTTCCAGGCCGACAGTATTCATTTCCCCGACTCTTTGAAATATACCACCCTGGTGAACAAACGTACGGTATATGGCGGCGGAGGCATTATGCCCGATTATTTCGTGCCGGTCGATACGACAAAGGGTACTGTGCTGCACGCCAGATTGAACGGTATGAATGTGATCTACAAAGTGGCCATATCCGAAGTGGATAACCACCGCCAGGAATTGCTGCAAAAATATCCGGATATCAATAGGTTCAAGGCGGGTTATCTGGTAACGGAGGCGATAATTCCCAGATTGAAGAAACTTGCTGCCGAAGAGAAGATCGCCTGGGATGAAGAACAATTCGCCTCTTCCCGCCCGTTGATATTTGAACAACTAAAAGCATTGATCGCCCGCGACCTATATGATTCATCGGCATTTTTTCGCATCATCAATGAAGAAAACGATATCTTCATGGAAGGGCTGAAGATCATCCGCGACAATGAACGGTATGACAGACTGTTAGCTCCGAATTGAAGGAGCGGCCGAAGATTTATGAAGGTGAGGACTACCGAATAAATAAGATATTGTGTATTTACAAACCCATAAATATAAAAATAGTCTTATAATGAAAAAGAACCTGTTCTTGACGATTTGTTTTGTTTATTCATTCTATGCGTTTACGCAATGGACACCTGCACAGACCGAATGGTATTATCCCGTACCGGCGAAAGTTACTCCGGGTAAAACACCCGGCTCCGCCCCTTCCGATGCGATCATATTATTTGATGGGAAAGATCTTTCCAAATGGGTAAATGAAAAAGGAGAAAAACCCGGATGGAGTGTCACGGATGGCGTTTTATCCGTCAAACCCGGCACAGGAAGTATTATGACCAAAGAACATTTTGGTGACTGCCAGTTGCATATTGAGTTTAAATCTCCGGCTCCTGAAAATTACAAGGGGCAAGACCGCGGGAATAGCGGAATCTTTCTCATGAGCCGTTATGAAGTACAGGTATTGGATGCGGATAATAACGATACCTATGTGAACGGAATGGTAGGCAGCATATATAAACAGGTAGCTCCGTCAGTCAATGCCTATACAAAAAACGGGGAATGGCAGGTATATGATATTTATTGGAAAGCCCCCAAATTCGGTACAGGGGGAGAACCTGAGTCACCTGCAATAATCACCGTTGTGTTAAACGGTATTCTTGTGCAGAACAATTATATACTGAAAGGGCACACCCCCTACATCGGATTGCCTGAATACAATGCCCATGGACGACTTCCTCTGATGCTTCAGGATCATGGAACGGCTGTTTCATTCCGGAACATCTGGATAAGGAATCTATAACCGGTAGTCCTGTAAAATGAAAATGCAATGAATTACGATTATTCAAGCCTGAAAATAAAAGAGGGAGCGAAAGTCAGCCTGAAAGATTTCCCTACCTGCGAAGACGGAGGTTATACCAAAAAGACCGCGAAAGAGGAGATCAAAGAGAACATCAAAGAATTGAAAAAATACCAGGAGAGGTTCTATGCCGATGACCGGTATTCGTTGCTTATCATTTTGCAGGCGCGGGATGCCGCCGGGAAAGACGGTGTCATCCGTCACGTGATGTCGGGCATCAACCCGCAGGGATGCAGGGTACACAGTTTTAAAACACCCGCCAAAAACGAACTGGAGCACGACTATTTCTGGCGTCATTATATTGCGTTGCCCCAGCGCGGTATGATAGAGATCTTCAACCGTTCGCATTATGAAAACGTACTGGCGACAAAAGTGAATCCGCAGTGGATCCTCAACGAGCGTATTCCGGGATACGGTTCAGTGGAAAATATGGACCGGCAATTTTGGGATAGCCGCTACGAAGATATCAACGCCATTGAGAAACATCTTTACCGGAACGGTATGCGGATCCTTAAATTCTTTCTGAACGTATGCAAAGAGGAACAGAAAGAACGGTTTATCTCGCGTATCGACGAGCCGGATAAGAATTGGAAATTCAGTTCGGCCGATCTGTATGCCCGCTCGCAGTGGGATGATTACGAAAAAGCGTATGAGGAGATGCTGGAGAAGACCTCCAAGCCGCATGCCCCATGGTATGTGATCCCGGCCGATAAGAAATTCTTTGCCCGCGTAGCGGTGGGCGATATCATCCTGGAACTGTTCAAGTCGCTTGACCTGCATTATCCGCCTGCCGAATCACCCGAAATGCTGGAAAAAGCACGCGAAACCTTAATGAAGGAGTAAGGAGACTACAAGCCTGGTTATCCTTTTTGCGCTTCTTTCTTTTTTCGCAGATGGGGATCGAGGCGCGAAATCAGCCACAACAGACTGAAAACGGAAGCGACCAAGAGTGCTGTACCCAAAAACTGGGGGGAAAGCAGGTATGCCTGGCCGAACAGGAAATAGGTCGCAGCAATCATCACGGCCAGCACGGCGTACATCGTGCCGAAAATCGAACCGAATTCCTTCAGTATATTGCCGGATTCCTTCCGGCTGTTCACTTTTATCGGAATAAGCGTTTTTTCCGTCTCTATCTGTTGCATAATGCGATATTTTAGATTTTCCGGGGCTTTCGTTTTCGCGGTTTGCATCATATCCCGGATAAAATCCTCTTCTTTTTGTGTATATTTCTTTTCTTCTATCATGACTCCTCCATGAATAATAGTTCTTCCCTGTAGTGTTTTATCCACAGTTCTTTAAATATTTTCCTTGCCCTGAACAATTTCACTTTTACATTGGAATCATTCAATCCGGTAATTTTGGCGATCTCTTTGACCGGATTCTCTTCCATATAATATAAAGTGAGCAGTAGCGCATCTCCTTTTGGCATTCTCTGTATAATATCCGTCACCATCTCCCGGCGCTCCGTTTCTTCCATACCGATCTGCAGGCTGTTTTCAACCGGCAAGAGCGCGCCATCCATCTGTGCCTCCCTGCTGTCCCCCCACATCTGCGTTTTTGTCTGGGTGACAGCCGTATTATAGACAATACGGTAGAGCCATGTAGAGAATTTACTCTCCGAGCGGAAACTGTGAAGATTCCTGTATGCCTTTACATAGCTTTCCTGCACGACATCTTCCGCATCCTGCATATTGCCGCAGATCCGGTGAGCGATAGTGATCGCCATGTCCTGATAGGTCTCGACAAAATATGCGAACGCGGAAGTATTGCCCGAAAGCACCTGTTGCACACGTTGATTCTCGTTCATCGCAAGCGGTTATTCCTGTCCGGCTTCTTCCTTTAGCCGGCTGTCCGGCATTCTTTGTACCACCAGGAAATAGACCAGATAGCCCACTCCGAGGAAAAAGACCACACTCGCCCCGGTCACCCAGAAACCTCTACCCATACCGATAGCCAGGTGTTCCGAACAGAGAAATCCCACGATGATCCCGATCCCCAGCGAGATCAGTACGATCCCGTTCCTTAGCGATACCAACCGGTTGGGATCTGATTTCTTTTTGGGGCTGTCAGGCGGGATAATTCCCTGATTAATGAGGCCCATTCGTTCGGCATTGCGGCTTTTGATCCATTGTAATCCCAATATCCATCCGGCGATAACCGGTAACCCTATGGTGCAGATAATTCCAAGCACCGGTATTAAATCTCCCCACATAACTGATACATTTTAAAAGTGAATAAATAATTTGTTTACATCCATAGGACTGCAGCTTTGCCGGATGGGTTACAAAAATAATGAAATATTTTTATAGTATGTTTATTTTAATTGAAAATCAATGTGTTGAGGACTTATCGACAATGCTGTATTTTTTAAGATTTTAAATTCGTGAATCTGATGACTATTTCTTTTCTTTGTGGAAATTGTACGGCAGGTTGCAATCTGTTGAACTATCCATTGTATGAACGAAAAGACGCTCGAAAAACTGAAAATTCTTGCCGATGCCGCCAAGTACGACGTATCCTGCGCATCGAGCGGTACCTCGCGTAACAACGTGCAGGGAGGGATCGGTACGGCGGCAGGGTGGGGTATTTGCCACAGCTTTACTCCTGACGGACGTTGTATTTCATTGTTTAAGATACTGCTTACCAACCATTGCATCTACGATTGCGCCTATTGCGGCAATCGCCGCAGTAACGACGTGAAGCGCACGGCTTTCACAGCGGAAGAACTCGCGGAGCTGACCGTTGAATTTTATCGCCGTAATTATATCGAAGGACTATTTCTCAGTTCGGGCGTGATACGTAATCCCGACTATACGATGGAGCGCATGGTGCGTGTGGTGAAACTATTGCGCGAGGTGTATCGCTTCAACGGATACATCCATATGAAAACCATCCCCGGTGCAAGTAACGAGTTGATCGCCCAGGCCGGGGTATTGGCCGACCGCATGAGCGTGAATCTCGAAATCCCGTCGGAACAGAACCTGAAGTTGCTTGCACCCGAAAAGGATTATCCCAGCGTGTTCGCGCCCATGCGGTTTATCCAGCAGGGAATGCTTGAAAGCGCTGAAGACCGCAAAAAATTCCGCTCGGCACCTAAATTCGTACCTGCAGGACAGAGCACCCAGGTGATCATCGGCGCTACCCCCGACAATGATAAACAGATCCTCTCGCTGGCTTCGGCATTATACAAACGACCTTCTTTCAAACGGGTCTATTATTCGGGTTATATTCCCGTAAACACCGGCGACAGCCGCCTGCCCGTGCTGGCCAAGCCCCCGCTGGTGCGCGAGAACCGGCTGTACCAGGCCGATTGGCTGATGCGGTTCTACGATTTCAAGGCCGGCGAATTGGTGGATGACTTACATCCGGACCTGGATCTGGATATCGATCCGAAGATGGGATGGGCGCTGCGCCATCCGGAATTCTTCCCGGTCGATGTGAATACGGCACCTTACGAAATGATCCTCCGCGTGCCGGGTATCGGTGTGAAATCGGCCGGACTGATTGTTACCTCGCGGCACTATGGCAGATTGAACTCAGCGCAACTTAAGAAGATAGGTGTGGTAATGAAGCGTGCGCAGTATTTTATTGTGTGCCGCGAATTGCCTATGCAAACCGTGAACGAACTTACGCCGCAATATGTCCGCCGTCAGGTGTCGCAAAAGCAGAAGAAAGCCACGGCGGAACTCTTGCAGTATGCAATCGAGTGGGGAGAGTAAGTGGTGCGGTGGAATGGTGACTAGATTGATGAGGTTGACTGGGAATCTTGAATCTGAAATTTTAAATCTTGAAATCCAGGAAGAGATAATGGAATGGAGGAAGGGGAAAATAATAAGATGATCGTTTTTGTGTATGATAAGACCCTCGACGGATTACTCTCATGCGTCTTTTTCGCATATGAGCAGAAGAAATTTCCCGAACTGATCCTTTCGGAATCCGATCCAAAGCCTTTATTTGCGGATGAACGGTATTACGTGATCGCCGAAAAGGAAAAATCGATCCGCGTGTGGAAAGCATTGGAAAAAAAACTGTCGAAATTCGCACAGAACATGGTGTTGAGTGTCTGGTTATCGGAGTTACCGGAAACAGCCATGCTGCTGTTCCGGTATATCCGTAAGAATATCGATCATCCGCAGGGGATAGAGATGAATTTCGGAGATGACGATGTGCTCCGCATCAAGGATATCGCGCAGAAAGTAGGCACCGATGCCCGGAAGCTGATCCAGTTCATACGTTTTCAGGAGACGGCAGACGGCATCTGGTTCGCCCCGGTTTCACCGCGTTATAATGTGCTTTCACTGATCGCCCCGCATTTCAGGTCACGTTATGCCGGTCAGCCCTGGATCATTTACGATACCATGCGCAATACCGGTCTGTACTACGATACGCGTAGGGTGCAGGAAATTTCTTTCGCACAGGAAGATCTTGCGGAGCTGAAATCAGACAGACTTGATACTGGAAAACTCTCGGACGAAGAGGCCTTTTTTCAGAAAATGTGGAAAGAGTACTTTCAGAGCATCACCATTAAAGAGCGTATCAACCTTAAACTGCAACGCCAATATATGCCGAAACGGTACTGGAAATACCTCCCGGAAATATAGTGATTTTTCTGTAAATTACCGGTTACCGTATTCCGGGGGTGTTACTGGATCACCGTTTTGGGCAATTTGTTTTGATCTGCTCACTCCGGACAACAGGACAACTCTCTCGTAGATCTTACTTGTTTTTCAGCAAATCGCGGATCTCCGTAAGCAGTGTTTCTTCCTTGGTCGATTCCGGAGGGGGTGCGGGAACTTCCTCTTTTTTCCGTTTCAGAGAATTTATTGCCTTGATTACCATAAAAATGGCTGTACCGATGATCAGGAAATCAACGACCGTCTGAATGAAAGCGCCGTAATTCCAGGTAACAGCAGGCTTAACCACTTCCGCTCCTTCCATTACCGCCTGTCTTAACACAAGTTTCAGGTCTCCGAATTGTCCCTGATCTGAGATTAAAGCGAGCGGTGGCATAAGGATGTCGTTTACGAAAGAGGTGACTATCTTCCCGAAAGCGGCACCGATCACGATACCCACGGCCATGTCTACCACGCTGCCGCGCATTAAGAATTCTTTTAGTTCTGATCTGAATGACATAGTTTTTTGATTAATTGGGTTGAAAAAGTTCACTGAGGTTAGTCGTTATCTCGTATGGCATAGTCCAAGCAAACTTGTTCTCTGCTCATTTAGCTTAACGAAAACGTTCCTTTTGCAAAGGAAATAAAAAAAATGTAAATGACAACAATTTAATAAAAAATCTCCGCCAGCATGCAACGCGCCGATCCTCCTCCGTTTGCCTCGATGGTTGATAGCGGGGCGGCCAGGATGGTGTTGTACGTGGAAATGACGGTCTCCTGTACGGTAGTCAGGGCATTACGGGCGGACGTGGACATCACCATGATGGGGTGGCCGTTCCTGCTCTTTACTTCGAGCATATTTCCCGCGAAACGGGCTACCTGCTCCAAAGAGATATCGACAATAACCTTTCCTGCGGAGGTCAGTCTGGAAACCACCTTCCGCCTTTCATCCTTATCTGTGACCGACTCAAGGCAGACAATGGCCACCTGGGTGCCCACTGCCATCATCACATTGGTGTGGTAGATGAGGTTCCCCTTTTTGTCGGTCGCGTTGAACACCACTGCGTCATAATTCAATCGTGAACAAAAGTCCGCCAGCACTTTCTCCGAAGTGCGGGGTGAACGGCAACAGTACGCAATCCGTTTATCGCGGTCGAGCACCATGCTTCCTGTCCCTTCCAGGAACTCACCCTCTTTTTCCCAATGGGTGAGATCGATCACTTTGCGGTGATCGATTTTCCGGGTCAGCAAGTCCAGTACTTCCGGTTTTCTTTCCAGCCGGCGGTTTTCGGCGAACATTGGATAAAGCACCAATTCACCGGAGAGATGCGACGAAAACCAGTTATTGGGGAAAACGGAATCGGGAGTCCATGGGGCAGGTGTGTCCTGGACAACCAACACGTCTACATCTTTACCTCGGAGTTGAGTCACGAAAGCGTCGAACTCTTCAAGCGCTTTGACAGCCACCGGACCCGGCGCCGCCGGCTGCTGAAAATAGTTGTTCTGCGCCGTCTCCTCATTGAAAGCAAACCTGAAGGGGCGAACCATGAGTATCTTTGATGTTGTTTGCATAAAATCAGATTATTAGGACCAAGATAATGGATGCAATCATTTGTTATCCGTGCTTCGCATGTTATTCACTTACACTGGATGTTTTCGATAAATGAACAGAGGCAAAACTTGTTCACAACCCCTGAATTTACGAAATAAATTTGAATTACTATTGAATTATCGGTTGAACAGATTCCAATGATTTGATCGATTCTTTGATGATCTCGATCGCTTCTTTCAATTCCTCTTCCGTGATCACTAAGGGCGGTGCAAAACGGATAATGTGATCATGGGTCGGTTTTGCCAGCAGACCGTTTTCGGCCATCTTCAGGCAAACATCCCACGCATGCTTACCATTGTAAGGCCCGACCACAACAGCATTAAGCAATCCCTTGCCCCTTATCTGCCTGATGAAAGGGCTTTCTATTTTCTTTATCTCTTCCCGGAATACCCGGCCCAGATATTCGGCTTTTTCTGCCAGTTTTTCCTCTTTCACTACTTCCAGTGCAGCGGTTGCCACCTTGCAGGCCAGAGGGAATCCGCCGAAAGTGGATCCGTGCTGCCCGGGTCTGACGGTGAGCATGATCGCATCGTCGGCCAGGACTGCCGATACGGGGAGTACGCCGCCCGAGATGGCCTTTCCGAGGATCACAATATCGGGACGGACATCTTCATGGTCGCAGCAGAGTTTCCTGCCGGTGCGGGCGATGCCTGTCTGCACTTCATCGGCAATGAAGAGCACATGGTGTTCTTTACAGAGTTCGTAACAGTTCTTCAGATACCCGTCGTCCGGCACGTTTACGCCCGCTTCCCCCTGAATAGGTTCGACCAGGAATCCTGCAATTGAATCCGCTTTCTCTTCCAGAAGGGAGGCAAGAGCTTCCGGATCGTTGTAGGGAATGACCTCGAAGCCGGGGGTGTAGGGCCCGTAATCGGCACGGGCATCGGGATCGGTAGAAACGGAGACAATAGAGATGGTCCTTCCGTGGAAATTGCCTTCACACGCCACAATAAGCGCTTCGTTTTCGGGGATTCCCTTTTTAAGATAACCCCATTTCCGGGCCAGTTTCAGCGCTGTTTCCACCGCTTCGGCGCCGCTGTTCATCGGCAGCACCTTATCATATCCAAAATAGTGGTGGATAAATTTTTCGTAGGGCCCCAACGTATCGTTGTGAAAAGCGCGTGAAGTAAGGCAAAGCTTCTCGGCCTGCTCTTTCAGCGCCCCAACGATCTTAGGGTGGCAGTGCCCCTGGTTCACCGCAGAGTAGGCCGACAGGAAATCGAAATATCTTTTTCCGTCCACGTCCCAGACATAACATCCCTTCCCGCGGGACAGCACCACCGGTAGGGGATGGTAGTTGTGTGCCCCGTATTCCTCTTCCAGGTCGATAAATTGTTGTGTTGCGCCTGATACCTTCATAATAATGATTATATGGTTGCTTTACTCCTCTTTTACCCGCTTTCCCTGTTTGTCGTTGTTGCTATGCCTCCCGCAGTACCAGGTTCCGGAACTGCACCTCTTTGCCTTCGCTCTGGAGGCCTATATGTCCTTCTTTTATCTTGCTGGTAGCTTCATTTTGCAACACATCGTTGACAAAAACCGAAACAGCACCGTCTATCATTGTGATCCGCATTTTGTTCCATTCTCCGGCGGGTTTCTCACTCGAAGGGTGCAGTTTGTCGATGACGGGAAATTTCGGACGCTCCGTAACCCCCGCGGGCAACGTATATTCGTTCAGATCCGAACCGTTCAGCAACACGAAATCTCCTGCCCGTCCGGTCATCAACTGGCATTCTATCCCTTTGGGGAACGGATTCGCAGGATCTTCTATCAGAATGAAAACGCCGCTGTTGCTCTCTTCTTCCGGCCACCGGTATTCCAGTTCGAGGGTAAAATCACGGTATTTATCCTTTGTGTACATATAACCGAGCGGTTCGCCTTTCACTGCGATCACTCCCTCTTCAACCGCGAATACCTGGTCTCCCGGAACCGCATTGTTTTCGACGACAAAATTCCAGTTTGACAGATCTTTACCGTTGAAAATTTTACCGGATTGTTGTGCACAACCTGTTGCCAAAAGGACGAACAGGACAATAATTGATAGTTTTGTTGTTTGCATCGGGATTAATTTAGATTTTTATATTTATATTCGATTTCATCTTTAAACTGTTTTAATTTTTTATTGCTTATCGAAATAGTTCCCCCTATGGTACAGGATAAGCATTATCCTTTGCTCATTTAACTTAACGAAATAGTTGGTGTAACTGCAAATATAACCTTTTTTTATAGATAACCGGAGGGAAAATCTGTAAAATTTTCGTTACCCGGTACGGAGTCCCCAAAAAAAGTAAAAAAATTGTGAGATACGTCGGAAATAGATACATTTGTTCGATTTCTGATAACAAGTGGATAAAAGGACTCAAACGGATGGTCAAAGGACGGCTGCTCTGGGTGGATGATGAGATAGATCTTCTGAAACCGTACATTCTTTTTCTGGAGGAGAAAGGGTATGGGACGCAGTGTGTCAATAACGGCCGGGAAGCAATTGAATTATGCCGTTCGCAGCGGTTCGATATTGTTTTTCTGGATGAGCAGATGCCCGGCCTGTCGGGCCTGGAAACCCTCGCCGAACTCCATTCATCCTATCCCGAAATACCCGTGGTAATGGTTACCAAGAGCGAGGATGAAGGTATTATGAACCAGGCTATCGGGAAGAAAATAACCGATTACCTTATTAAACCGGTTAATCCCAATCAGGTGCTGATGAGTATCAAGAAGATCCTTGAGCAGGATGAACGCATGACGGAGGCCGTCACCCGGGAATACCGGGATCTGTTCAACCCTTTGATCGCGGAGATAGAGGATTGCCGTACGGCTGACGATTGGATATCCGTTTATAAGAAACTGGTATTTTGGGAGCTGAAGCTGGACCAGACACAGAACCCGATGCGTGAGATACTGGCGACGCAAAAAGCCGAAGCGAATCACCTCTTCTCGAAATTTATCCGGAAGAACTATGAAAAGTGGATCATAGAGGGTACCGGGCGTCCTGTGATGAGCCCCGACCTGTTTGAACGATTTGTATTCCCGGCCGTCGACAAGGGGGAGAAGCTCTTTTTCATTCTGATCGATAATTTCCGGTTCGACCAGTGGCAGATCGTGAAAGATATTGCCGGCGAATTCTTTACCTGTAGGGAAGATATTTATTATTCAATCCTGCCCACAGCTACGCCCTATGCGAGAAACTCCCTCTTTTCGGGGCTGATGCCGAAACAGTTGTCGGAGATGTTCCCCGGTCTTTGGGTGGATGAATCTGAGGATGAAGGAAAGAACCTGCATGAAGAGTCGTTCCTTAAGGCCCATTTGGAGCGGCAGGGGAGAAGCTGCTGCTTTTCCTATCATAAGATCAACAGGAATCAGGAAGGAGAAAGGTTAGTCGCCCGGTTTCCGGAACTGCAAAAATACGACCTGAACCTGCTGGTATTTAATTTTATCGATCTCCTCTCCCATACGCGTACAGAGTCGAGGATGATCAGGGAACTTGCGGCCGATGAGTCCGCTTATCGTTCACTGACCAGATCGTGGTTCCTGCATTCTCCCTTACCGGCATTACTGGGAAAAATAGCAGAGAGAGGCTATAGGGTTGTGCTTACCACCGATCATGGTTCCATACGCGTGAAAAATGGCGTGAAAGTGATCGGCGACAGGGAAACCGGTGTAAACCTTCGCTATAAATTGGGTAAGAATCTGGGTTATGATCCCAAAGGCTTGTTCGACATCGTCCGCCCCGAAAATGTCGGATTACCGGCTCCCAATATGAGTACGCGCTATATCTTTGCACTGAATGACGATTTTTTTGTTTATCCGAACAACTACAATCACTATCAGTCCTATTATGAAGATACTTTTCAGCACGGAGGTGTCTCCATGGAGGAGATGCTGGTCCCTGTGGTAACGCTTACGGCGAAATAAATTCAAGATTCAAGATTCAAGATTCAAAATTCAAAATTCAAGATTTGGGATATGATATTTCAAAATTCAAAATCGTCAAATTATGAATTAACAATCGACGTCGTCAAATTATGAAATCAATAAAATTGTCACATCAGTCTCATTGTCCTATTGGCACATTGGCACATTGACTAATCATCACATCACATAGGTATGCAAATCGAAATAGAAGACTTAGAGGCACTTCAACCGGCGGCGCGGGAATTCATCGATCAGATGGGCGACCGCAACGTCTTCGCTTTTTACGGGGCGATGGGAGCCGGAAAGACTACTTTTATCAAGGCAGTATGTAAAGAGCTCGGAGTGACCGAGACCGTCGCCAGTCCCACCTTTGCCATTATCAACGAATACAGGGGAGGTGACGGGAAACCGATCTACCATTTTGATTTTTACCGTATCCATAAACTCGAAGAGGTGTTCGATTTCGGTTATGAGGATTATCTCTACAGCAGGCATATCTGTTTTATCGAATGGCCGGAACTGGTGGAACGGATATTACCGCAGAATACCGTAAAGCTGTCGATACGGGAAACGGATAGCGGAAGCCGGATTATAGAGAGTATGCCGTAAAAATCGGATATTTCCCGTTAAACGAATCGGAAAAGAAACACTCATAATAGGCGAATCGGGAGAAAAAATACAAAAAAATCCATATATTCGCATATTGAAAGGATTAAAGATGAAGAAGACGATCATTGCAGCCTTTATTTTACTTGCATCGCTCCCCGCATTGGCACAGGTCAACACCGACCGTGTGATGATGATCGGGAAGAATGCATTGTATTTTGAAGATTACGTGCTGGCGATACAGTATTTCAACCAGGTGATCACCGCCAAACCCTATCTGGCAGATCCCTACTATTTCAGGGCGGTAGCTAAATTCATGCTCGACGATTTCAAAGGAGCGGAAGAAGATGCTAGCGACTGCCTGGTACGTAATCCCTATTATACGGCTGCATACCAGCTTCGTGGTGCCGCCCGGCAGAATCAGGATAAATATGAGGAGGCCGCCACTGATTATCAGCGAAGCCTGGAGTTCTTTCCGGAAGACAGGCTTACATTGGTCAATATGGGTATCGTGAATATCGAGTTGAAGCAATATGATATTGCAGAGAAGTTCTTTGATGTGCTGCTGCGGCGTTTTCCCGATTATACCCCCGGATATCTTGCCCGCTCCCAGATGTATATCGAGTTGGAGGATACCACGAAAGCGATGGCTGACCTGAATAGGGCGATAGAGAAAGATCCTTATACCGCCCAGACTTTTTCGGCCCGGGGATTGCTCTATTTTCAGCAGGGAGATTATAATAACTCACTTGCCGACCTGGATGAGGCGATCAGGTTAGATCCCTATTTCGAAGGGAATTACATCAACCGGGGACTGGTAAAATATCACCTGGGTGATCTCCGGGGTTCAATGGCCGATTACGACAGGGTGATCGAAATGGACGAGAATAACCTTATTGCCCGTTTCAACCGGGGGTTGTTGCGTGCGCAGGTAGCCGATAACAACAGGGCCATACGCGATTTCGACAAGGTGATAGAAATGGATCCGGATAATACTATCGCCTACCTGAACAGGGCGATGCTGCACAACGAAACAGGGGACAAGGCCAGCGCCTTGAGCGATCTGAATGTGGTATTGGAAGAGCATCCCGATTTCTTTACCGGCTATTATATGCGTTCGCAACTGAAGCGCGAACTGAATGACCTGCGCGGGGCCGAACAAGATTATATGCTGGCGCGGGCCGAAGAGTCGAAAGCCCGCAAGGTGGCTACGGCTAATCCCGAACCATTCAAACAGGCGCGGGAAACCCCGGACAGCAAAGATACCCGCGAGCAGGCCGACCGCGATATTGAAAAGTTCAATCTCTTGGTGGTGGCCGATAAAGGGGAATCGGAGAAAACAAAATACCAGCGCCAGAGCAGGGGTAGAGTACAGAATATAAGCGTCCCGGTCGAGCCGGAACCGCTGTTCGTGCTGACCTATTACGAGCGCGATTTTGAAGTACGCCGACCGGTATATTATTCCGAAACGATGGATCAGGCGAATAAAGGGCTTGGCCTCTCCTGGATGCTGAAAATGACGAACAGGGAGGCGCCGCTGAATGAATTTCAGGTGCAAACCCATTTCCGCTCCATTGATAACTATTCCGCGAAAATCGACAGGGAGCCCGCCAATGCATCACTCTATTTCGGGAGGGGAATGGATTTTATGCTTGTGCAGGATTATGAAAATGCGCTGAAGGATATGAAAAGCGCTATCGAACTGAATCCCGACCTGCTGGTGGCCCATTTTGCGCGGGCTGTCATCCGTTCCAAACAGATTGAGTATGACCGCCTGCAGGCTGACCCGCTGATGATGGACAGAAATACCGGGATTGACCTTCCCACGCCCGGCAGCAGTATAGCCGGTAAGCCGAGACTGCCGGAGATATCCACCAAATCGATTGAGTATGAAGATATCCTGAGGGAGTATGAAAAAATCATCCGCCTGAATCCCGGGTTTATGTATGCCTATTACAATCGTGCGGAGATCTATAGTCTCGAAAAAGATTACCGTGCTGCTATCGCCGATTACACGAAAGCAGTCGAACTCGAGCCTCAATTTGCCGAGGCTTATTTCAACAGGGGAATAGCACGACTCTCCATCGGTGAGACCCACGAAGGGCTCGACGATCTTCGTAAAGCCGGAGAATTGGGTATCGTACAATCATACAGTATCATTAAGCGGATGCAGTAACAGTATAATAACTTTGTCTTCTGTATATCGCTTATCGAATAAGTTCCCTATCTTTGCGAAGTCATGCAACGAAGTGTCTCCGTATTTTTTGGGATATTCCTCTCTGCCCTCATTGTTTACGGCGGATCGGGAGTGAATACCTATTTCTACTGCTGCGACGATTGCCGTACGGAAGGGTCAGCCGCGGTTATGGAGCACGAATGTTGCGAAATACACCACCCTGGCCATGACGGTTGCGCCGTTCCCCATAATGAAGACCATGTGTGTATCCAATTCGTCCGTGAATTTCACGGTGAATGTGGTGTATACAGGATTAAATTCGACTGGCAATCATTTCAGGGGAGCCAGACCCAACTGCAGCCGACGGTTATCGATCTGAATAATACCCTCTTTTCCTGTACCGGACGGGATATAGCCATCGGGGAGCACCTCTCCCCGACACCCTGCGGGAACAGACAAACGCAAAAACCTCCCGACCTTAGCAAAGAGGATTACTTTTCTTTGCTGACTACCCTTATAATTTAGTGAATAGCTTTTTCTCTGCTCTCTCTACGAAGGAAAAGTAGGAGGAATGCATGCTTTAATGCATGCAAATCTTGTATGGTTCACTGAATTATATCACAAATGCAAAAGATTATATTATATTTATTTATATCCGCCATCACCTTTCCCCTGACGGCATCCGATAAAATCCGCGGTTATATATTTGACGGGCAGAATGAACCCGTGATCGGTGCGAATATCTATTGGGAAAAATCAAACAAAGGGGTTACTTCGGACATCAATGGATACTTTGAAATTGATATACCTGGTGATCACCAGCCTCTTATTATCACATATACCGGATATGAACCGCAGCGCCTGCATATCCACGATGCCAAGGATGAGTTGAAAGTGTATCTGAAAGAGGATACGCAACAGCTTGACGAACTGGTTATCAGCAGGCGAACACCCGGGACGGTATCGCAACGGTCGGCCGTGGCGCAAACGCAGAAAATCACATTGGGAGAGATCCACCGTGCGGCATGCTGTAACCTGGGGGAAAGCTTCGAGACCAATCCGTCCGTGGATGTGGCTTACAGCGATGCGGCTACCGGCGCCAAACAGATAAAACTCCTCGGATTGGCCGGCACTTATGTGCAGATGCTTACGGAGAATTATCCCAATTTCCGCGGCGTGGCTTCGCCATTCGGGATGGACTATATCCCCGGCGCATGGATGGAAGGTATTTATGTCTCCAAAGGCACTTCATCGGTGAAGAACGGTTACGAAGCGCTTGCCGGACAAATCAATGTGGAGTACAGTAAGCCGCAGACGATGGATAAGTTCTCGCTGAACCTCTTCGGAAGCGATGCCCTGCGGATGGAGGCCAACGCAGATGCAGGCATCCACCTCAATGAAAACCTTACGACCGCTCTTTTTGCCCACTATTCGAACGACCGGCATCCACATGACCGCAACGAGGATGGTTTTCTGGATTATCCCAAAATGCGGCAATTCAATTTGATGAACCGCTGGAACCATGAAGCCGGAAAATATGTAGCCCAGTACGGATTCAAGTACATTCACGAAAAACGTGAAGGCGGACAAGACCTGTCGCACCATTCATTCGACGATCCGTACCGGATCACGTTAAATACGGACCGCGGGGAGTTTTATACCAAGCAGGCCTATGTTTTTAGCGCCGACGAACTGGCCGAGAGTGTAGCGTTGATCGTATCGGGGTCGGTGCACGACCAGAAGTCGCTCTACGATAAGACAGTGTATGACGTGAAGCAGAAGAACCTCTATATGAGCCTGCTGTACGAGAAGGATTTCTCCCACATGCACAATCTCAGCACGGGATTGAGCCTCAACTACGACGGGTTTGATGAAATATTGCGCACAACGCCCTACGATAGGGAAGAGACTGTCTCCGGCGCTTATGCCCAATACACATTCAACTTCAACGACAAGTTTATTGCTTTAGGGGGTATCCGGGCCGATTACAGCAGCCTCTACGGCTTCTTTGTGACTCCGCGCCTGCATCTGAAGTACAACCCCGTGGAATGGATGCACTTTCGTGCTTCCATCGGGAAGGGATTCCGCACAGCCAATATCCTTGCCGAAAATAATTACCTGCTGGCAAGTTCGCGTGAGATCAATATCGCCGATAATCTCCATCAGGAAGAGGCCTGGAATGCCGGCGTGAACGCCACGCTATACATCCCTGCCGGCGACAAGGAAATAACCCTGACGGGGGAGTATTACCATACCCGTTTCAACCAACAGGTGGTAGTGGATGTGGACAGCGATCCGCATGCTATCAGTTTTTACAATCTGGACGGCGGGAGATCCTATTCCAACAGTGCGCAGATTGAGGCAAGTTATCCTTTTTTTACCGGCTTCACATTTACGGCGGCCTACCGCTACACGCGGTCTATGTCGGACTACAGGAATTTGCTCACGGGAGACACCCGTTTTCTCTCCAAACCGCTGATGAACGACTATAAAGGGTTGATCACCGCTTCCTACCAAACACCGTTGAGGAAATGGCAGTTCGACCTGACCGGCCAGTTCAACGGGGGCGGGCGCATGCCTACACCTCATACGGGCAACCCGCTGTGGAACGAACGTTTTGATCCTTTCACCATTGTAAACGGACAAATAACCAAGTTCTTCCGGAATTTCTCTGTATATTTGGGGACGGAAAACCTGTTTGATTTTCGTCAGGAGAATCCGATCATCTATGCGGCCAATCCCCGCAGCGGAGATTTCGATGCCACCATGGTGTGGGGGCCTGTACACGGTAGGAAGATCTATGCCGGCCTGCGGTATAATATACCGAGATATTGATTGATATGATGAGGTGGTTAGGCGGGAAAATGATTATAAATACAAACTATTAAAACAAAATAAAATGAAGAAGATAATTGCCTTATTCACAGTGATTGCCTTATCCACAGGCATTGGTTTCGCCCAGAAACAGCAAAAGAAAGAGAAGAAACAGGAGGTGGTCGAATTTACGCTGAACGAAGTGATCTGCCCGAATTGCAAAAGGAAGATCGATAATAATATAGCGTTCGAAAAAGGTGTGACCGGCATTACCTATGGTGAAGACGGAAACACGGTGCAGGTCAAGTACCGGACCGACCGTACCGATCCGGAAAAATTGCAGTCGGCGTTCGAGAAAGTGAAATTAGAAGTGGTCGAAGCAAAACCCGTAGAACAGCCCGCGAAAGAGAAATAATCAATCCTGTGTCCTTTTTTTTCTTTACATAGCACAAAATCACTATTTTTGCACTCTTAAAATTGATTATGAGCACAAATATGATAAAAATTACATTTCCCGATGGATCCGTAAGGGAATATGAGAAAGGGGTCACAGGAATAGAGATTGCGAATAGTATCAGTCCACGATTGGCGCAGGAAGTCCTTGCTGCGAGCGTAGACGGTGTAACATGGGATCTGACAAGGCCCATAGAAAATGACGCATCTGTCCGGTTATTGAAATGGGAAGATGAAGAGGGCAAACACGCCTACTGGCACTCATCGGCCCACCTGATGGCTGAAGCGTTACAAGAGCTCTATCCGGGCATAAAATTCGGTATTGGGCCGGCCATTGAGAATGGATTTTATTACGATGTGGATCCGGGTGAAGGAGTGACCATCAAAGAGGCCGATTTCCCCGTCATTGAAAAGAAAATGATGGAATTGATCGCCGCTAGGGAAGATATAGTGCGGAAGAGCATCTCCAAGACCGACGCCGTCCACATGTTTTCCGGGCGGAATGAGAATTATAAAGTAGAGTTAATCAATGAACTGGAAGACGGTACCATCACTACCTATACCCAGGGGAGTTTTACCGACCTGTGCCGTGGCCCCCACCTTCCCAATACATCCTATATAAAGGCAGTAAAGGTGTTGTCGGCTGCAGGCGCTTACTGGCGCGGCGACGAGAAGCGTCCCCAGTTGACACGGCTTTATGGGATCACGTTCCCGAAGAAGAAGATGCTGGATGAATATCTGGTGATGCTGGAAGAGGCCAAAAAGCGGGATCACCGGAAGATCGGCAAGGAGCTCCAGCTATTCCATTTCTCCCAGACAGTGGGGGCGGGGCTTCCCTTGTGGTTGCCGAAAGGTACGCAATTGCGCCTCCGCTTAGAGGATTTTCTGAAGAAGATACAGCGCGAGTTCGATTACGAACAGGTGATCACGCCGCATATCGGGCATAAGCAGCTCTATGTGACCTCGGGGCATTATGCCAAGTACGGAAAGGATTCGTTCCAGCCGATCAAAACACCTGAAGAAGGCGAGGAATTCCTGCTGAAACCGATGAATTGTCCCCATCACTGCGAGATATATAAAGCTTTCCCCCGTTCCTATAAAGACTTGCCGCTACGGCTGGCAGAATTTGGAACCGTGTATCGCTATGAACAGAGCGGGGAGCTTCACGGGTTGACCCGCGTTCGGGGCTTCACGCAGGACGATGCGCATATCTTCTGTACACCCGACCAGGTGAAGGATGAATTCCTGAAAGTGATGGACATCATCTTCATCATCTTTAATGCATTGGATTTTGAAGATTTCGAAGCGCAGATATCCCTCCGTGATCCCGACGATAAGGAAAAATATATCGGTTCCGATGAAAATTGGGAGAAAGCGGAACGGGCTATCGTAGAGGCCTGTACGGAGAAAGGGCTGAGGGCGAAGGTGGTATTGGGTGAGGCTGCATTCTACGGGCCCAAACTCGATTTTATGGTGAAAGACGCCTTGGGCCGTCGTTGGCAGTTAGGAACCATTCAGGTGGATTACAATCTGCCCGAACGGTTCGGGTTGGAATATACCGGTGCCGACAACCAGAAGCATCGTCCCGTGATGATCCATAGGGCTCCCTTCGGATCGATGGAACGTTTTGTGGCGGTGCTGATCGAACATACCGCGGGTAAATTCCCGCTGTGGCTGGCGCCTACCCAGGCGGTGGTGCTTCCTGTCAGCGAGAAATTCAACGAGTATGCCTTTGATGTGGTGCGAGAATTGAAGAAATTCGATATCCGTGCCGAGGTGGACGACCGCAACGAGAAGGTGGGGCGTAAGATCCGTGATAATGAGTTGAAGCGTATCCCTTACCTGCTGATCGTAGGCGAGAAAGAGATAGAAAATGAAGAAGTTTCGGTAAGAAAACAGGGTGGGGAAGATAAAGGTTCGGTAAAATTGTGTACATTTGCCGAAGAAATCTCCCGGGAAGTGGAAGAGATGATGAATCCCGGAAAGTAGGATTTATAAATTAAATAACAGAATATAATTAGAGATCGTCAACAATAAAAAAGAGAAAACATTAAAAGTTTCTGAATGAGAAAAGACTCAAAAGAGCAGCATCGGATCAATGAACGTATCCGGGTACCGGAAGTCCGGTTGGTAGGCGAAAATGTGAAGGAAGGTATCTATCCTACGAGGGAAGCTTTGAAAATTGCCGAAGAGCAGGAGTTAGACCTTGTGGAAATAGCCCCTGCGGCGAAACCTCCTGTCTGCAGGGTGATAGATTACCAGAAATTTGTATACCAGCAAAAGAAAAAATTAAAAGAACAGAAGGCGAAATCGGTAAAGGTGACGGTGAAAGAGATCCGTTTCGGGCCGCAGACCGATGATCACGACTATACTTTTAAACTGAAACACGCCATGAATTTCCTGAGCGAAGGCTCAAAAGTGAAGGCATTTGTATTTTTCAAGGGGCGTTCCATCCTGTTCAAAGAGCAGGGTGAAGTATTGTTACTGCGTTTTGCCAATGACCTGGAAGAGTATGCCAAAGTGGAATACATGCCCATCATGGAGGGTAAACGTATGTCTATCATGCTTTCCCCGAAAAAGGGAGCGCCCGCTCCAAAGAAAGAGAACAAAGAGGAAGAATGACGAACGGAAGATTTGTCTTCTTCCCCTTGCCGGATTCCTGCCGGCAATCTTTTTATTTTTATTTTCCGGTAAACTGTTTTAAATCCGGATCAGGATCAATTTGAGGTGGGGTGTAAGCACATTCGCCCCATGTGATCTTCTCTTGCCTCCAAGCCGCTTCCCTTCCTAGTGGCACCCCCTATCCAGTTACAGGTATGTCCGACATTCCGTCATGCGAAATGATAAGGACGCCTGATGAAAAATACTATTATTATATCATTACGATCTCCTATATCATCTCCTTTTATTCTTCTGGCCATCTATTGTGTCCTGTTGTCATCTCTTTTGCTTCTTCAGTAGAAAATATCCCTTTGTAATCTTCCCATAAAGGTTTTGTACGATTGTTGCTTGTAAATTTTTTGCATTAAAAATAATACATACTATGTCAACAATTCGCGTAAAATTAAGAATGTCGACCGTTGCAGGTAAAGCGGGGTCGATTTATTACCAGGTTATTCACCGCAGACAGCAAGTACAACTGACTTCTTCTGTAAAACTGTATCCCCATGAGTGGGATGCACCTAGCGCACGTATTTGTGCTAACGGGGAAAAAGCCTCTTTTCTGTTGGCCGCGCAAAGGACAATAAATGCCGATCTGGCTGTTCTTCATGGCATCATTTCCCGGAAAGAGGCAGCCGGCGTTCCTTATGCTACAGCCGATATCGCTTTTGCGTTCCGGGCGCTTGCACCCGCCGAAGAAGATTTCTTCTTATATATGGAAAAACGTATATTTAAATTAGAAGAAGAAAAAGCACATGGCACGGAACTCAATTACCAGCGGGCATATCGTAGTTTTGCAGCATTCCTGAACAGGCAATACTTACCATTTCCGGCATGTACCGAAATACTTATAGGCGAATATGAACAATGGCTTCGTCAGCGTAAAATAAAACGGAACAGCAGCTCATTTTATATGCGTATCCTGCGTGCGGTCTACAATTCGGCTGTGTCCGACGGATTGGCTCCGGCCGGGAATCCTTTCAGGAAAGTGTATACGGGCATAGATACGACTCGTAAACGGGCGGTGGACAAACATGTCATCAAACAGTTGAAAAAACTGGACCTGACAGAAAAGCCGGCTTTAGCCTATGCCCGCGATCTTTTTCTTTTCAGCCTCTATTTGCGGGGGATGGCGTTCGTGGATATGGCCTATTTGCAAAAGTGCGATATACAACATGGGGGTGTGACTTATATCCGCAGAAAAACAGGCATACGGCTAAGTATTAAAATGGAGCCCTGTTTACAGGAAATTATAGACCGCTACGAAGAAAAGGCCAAGGATCCATATGTTTTGCCCATTATTACGAGTGCCGATGAAAAACAGGCGTACCGCGAATATCAGAACGCTTTGAATTATTACAACAAGCAACTTAAAAGGTTGTCGGGTATGCTCAAGGATGGTGTTTCCCTCTCGTCGTATATACCCCGTCATACCTGGGCAACAACAGCGCGTGACAGTAATATCCCTTTATCGGTTATCAGTGCGGGTATGGGGCATTCGTCCGAAAATATAACACGGATCTATCTTTCATCCTTGGACAATTCGGTCATAGACAAAGCTAATTATAAAATAATTTCTGTGTTCGATTGAGCTATTTTGAAAAAAGAAATAATAGAGACGCTGAATGGTTAAAAATACCTATTTCTGCTCCAGAAACAGTACTTTATTTTTTACAAAGATATGAAAGAAACCTGAAATCACCTTACAAAAATTTACATTTTTATATAGAAAAAAGATAAATAAATATCTATATCATTGAAAAATAAAATATTAGATAATAAAAATCTATCAAGAAAATATTGCTAACTCAATAAAGATTTGCTATTTACTTCTTTGTTAGTGATATTTTCAT
>NZ_CALNAT010000123.1 GCF_937873925.1 uncultured Proteiniphilum sp.
GGGGTTTTATTTGGTTAAATAATTGCCGATACCCAACCCTTAGTTAAACACAACAGCATCAATTCATTAAATTTTCGGTCAGACTTTCTTAGCACAAACATTGTCAACGGATTGACTGCATGTAGGGAATATCCTTGACCGACAATCAATATTTTATCTGGAATGAAATACCGGGTAGTTGCCTCACCGACAGGGTAACGTACGAATGAAACACATACGATTGATTAATCACCGTTGAATTACAGCAAGATAAACTGAAATGGGAACAAAACCACTTCGTTATAAAGTTATAAACGGGAAATTCTATTACCTTAAATTTACGTTTATGTAGTCGTTAGTGTATTCAATCAGCTCTGTGAACGCTTTGGGAAAATCCTGTCGTGACCTGGCATTAATGGATACATACTTGCTCTCACCGTTTTCTATTAATTCAACTATGTACACAATTGAATTGTCTGAATTTTCCTTTTCTTCGAAACCATAGGTATCATCCATCTTGTTTATGTCGCTTCTGCTTATCAATTCGCTGAATCTTTCAAACTCCTGTTGCGACAGAATGCCTCCTTTCTCAATCGGATGGCTGACTCCCTCAAACCTGTCAAAAAAGTAATTGTTTTGTGAAATTGTATAGCTCGAATCGGGGTTCAACTGAAACTCCACCTTGAAGTTTCCAGCACTCTCCATGCTATATTTATAGGTAAAATCTTTCAATCCGGTATTGTTTCTGCAACCGATAACCAAAAGAATAAATAATGAAGTGACCCATAACTTGTATTTTATCATATTCTAACTCGTTTAATAATATAATCACAGAAGGGAAGTTTTCTCCCCTTCTGTGATTATCGGGAATTTATACTTTACTTCCAAGGATCAGGCTGAACCAGATAAGGTTTACCGTTTTCATCATTACCCATGGTTTGTATCTGAGTTTGCGGTATGGGAAACATCGTCTTACTGGCATCTAAAGTAACCGCCGCGCTAAATTTAGTGAACAAATATCCCTTCTCAAAATCGATATATTCTTTAATTTGCTGCGACATATATTCGCCACCCCATCGTGCCAGATCAAACCAGCGTTGTCCTTCCATGGCCAGTTCCAATTTCCGTTCCATCCGAACTGCTTTTATACATAATTCTTTATTGGTGAACACAGCATGCGTGGAAGGATACTCTTTGACAAGGTAATTTGCCGCAGGATTACCATTTGGCAGTTTGATTATGTTCACGGGAAGAGCGGCCCGTTTACGAATTTGGTTGACCATATTCATGGCTTCCGCTGTATTTCCGTCATTCGCCAAACATTCGGCATAAAGCAATATCATATCCCTTAAACTCAGGTATTGCAAGTTTATGGCCGACCCCGGTGCCCAACCGGCGCTTAATCCTCCACCGGCCAATCCCGCGTCTAATTCTTTTTTTGAATAAACGTGTTTCTTAGGCATAAAGAATCCGCCGTTTCCCATATCTCTCACCCAGTTGCTTTTGGGAACCCCCCAGTCTTTATAGGGGATGCCGAAACGTCCAATGGCAAAATCGAGACGTGGGTCAACAAGGGCATTGGTATTGACAGATAGTGGCGCTTCTTTTTCAGTAGACGAATTTTTCACCGATACATACGGCTCGTTCCTGTAAGAATTATCTAATAACGGTAATCCGTCCGTACCCACTTTAAAAGAATTAGCCAATTCATAAGAAGGTTGGTAAAAGCCACAACATCCACCGGGAGAATCGGCACCACCATGGGGATAGCATAAAGACATTCCCGTATTGGCATTGTTATAGTCGTTAGAAAATTGAACCGCAAAAATAGACTCTTTACCGTTATCGCGATAACTATCAAAATTAGCGTTCATATCATCTTCCAACCCATATTTCAGGGCATTGGATGTTTGGCCGTTATCTATTACATCTTTCAGAATGGGTTTTGCTGAAGCCATGTCGCCTTTTTGCATCAGGATTTTAGCCTTTAACGCTTTGGCTGCCCACAAATTTGCTCTTCCAGGCAAATCCTGTTTTTCCGGCAAATTGGTTATGGCAACATCTATGTCGGCTAATACTTTCGGGTAAATGTCAATATCATTATGTATTTTGGGATCATTTTCCTTGACGGTTTCATCCACCCATGGAATGTAAGGGCCAAACACCTTTATGCCCTCAAAATAGAACAACGTTCGGAGAAAATACAGTTCCCCTTTCCGGGTCTTCACAAAAATTTCCGGCAACTCTCCTTCCACTTCTTCTATGGTTTGCAAAGCAATGTTCACCCGTTTTGCGCCTTTATACACCCATATCCATTTTTGATTAATGTAGTTATTGTTCGATTGCACACTATATTTCTCCATATCGTTTAAAACGGACTGGTCATTGGCATCGGAGCCTTTGTTGGCGTCGCCGCCATACATGCCTCCAAACGTCCAGTTAAAAGGTGTTGCTCCCCAACCGTCTTCGGTAAGAGTGGCATAAGCAGTAGTAGTCAGTAGATCGATACCCGTTTGATTCATTAAAGCAGCCTGATCAATGCTTCCTTGCGGCGCTTTATATAAAAAATCCTCACCGCACGAATTAAACAAAAAAGCAGTTATTCCAATCAATAAGAATACTATATTATTTTTCATATTTTTAATTATTAAAATGATTCAAAATGCAAAATTTACACCAAAGAGCAAACGCATGGTAGTGGGCCACCCCCCTCCATCAATTCCACGGCTCAAGTCGGCACGATTACCCACTCCGGTTTCCCTGTTCGTAATTTCAGGATCCAATCCGGTGTATTTGGTAAAGGTCAACAAGTTCTCAGCTTGTAGATATATACGTAGGTTGGAAATAGTTGCCTTTTGTAACCATGACTTTGGCAATGTATACCCAACCACTAAATTTTTCAACCTTAAAAATGAACCGTCTTCAATGTAGTAAGAATTAAGCACTTTTCCTGTCCAACCATCCTTTGAGTCTAATATAGGCAATTGGGCTTTTGAATTGTCGGCACCTTTTTTCCAGGAAAGATCGCGCATTCGAGTGGAGCGGTTCCCTCCAAACAGGGGAAAATCAGTAAAAAATTTGGTGTTATTGAGAATATCGTTTCCTAAGGTTGAATACCAAAACATAGTCAAATCCCAATTTTTATACGTAAAAGAAGCATTTAAGCCGGCAATTAGATCGGGATGCGGGCTACCGATGACTGTACGGTCGTTCATATCGATCTTACCATCAGGTTCTCCATTTTCGCCTCCACCCAAATCGGCATACTTGTACTTTCCCACATACTCCTGCGGACCCGGTTTATCGGGATCCAACAAATCTTTTCTGGTGGTATTATAGGGAACCGGAGAATTCATGACGTCTTGTTCATTTTCATAAAAGCCTATAATCTTAAAGCCATAAAATTCCGATATGGGACGCCCTTTAATCGTACGTGTTTCACCCACATCAAAGCGGTCACCATATCCCCATAAAGCAAAATCATCGGAGTTGGAAAGGCGCAATACCGTATTTTTATAGGTTGATAAATTCAATCCTAGGTCCCAGGAAAAATCACCTTTTTTATCCCGATAATTCAATGTAAAATCGGCACCCACGTTTTTCATATCTCCGTAGTTGATGTACGGTTTTCCAATTTCATCGTTTGCTAAAGCCGAATAAGCAGCTTCTATCAACATGTCGGAAGTTTGTTTGTGATATAAATCCAATGATGTGGAGAATTTTCCATTCCCAAAAGTAGCATCAATTCCCAGATTGGCCATTTTAGTAGATTCCCACTTCGTATCTTCATTGCCAAAACGGTTCAACCTGTAACCCAGGTTTGTTCCGGTATTTGCTCCGCCAAGGTCATAATTTGTGGCTCGAGGATAGGTTGTAAACTCCATCGCGTAGTTAGTGGTTCGGGCCATCTCGGAATTACCGGTAATTCCATAACCAATACGCAATTTCAAATCGTCCAACCAGTCTCTTGTTCCCTCCATAAATTGTTCTTCCGATACACGCCAGCCCAAAGATGCCGATGGAAAAGTACCGTATCTGTTTTTTTTAGCAAACCGGGAAACTCCATCTCTGCGAACGATTCCCGTAAGTAGGTACTTGTCTTTAAAAGAATAGTCGGCACGGGCGAATATTCCAAAGAGAGCAAATTCACCGTTGTACCATGAATCATTTTCCCGTTGATCATTCCTTTCTCCCATCCCTAGCGTCCAGGTATTGATATTGTCTTCATACAAATATCCGAACCGCTGTCCGCGCATACCGCGTCCCAGCCCGTCACGGATGGCTTCCGATCCCAAGATCACATTTAACGAATGAATGTCGTCAAACACCCTATTATATGTCAAGGTATTGGTCCACACCCACCTGAAGTTAAATTCCGAACGTTCTTCCAAGTTATTCGTTCCCGGACTTTCGGAAAATTCGGGATTCTTTTTACTCATTCGGTAATAATAACGATTGGTATAATCCACACCAAAATTCGTACGGAACATTAATTCTTTTATTAAATCCACTTCACCCCAAAAATTACCAAAGATTCTCGAATTGCTCCAATAATTATCTTTGTTCCTGTATTCCTGTGCAACAACATTAATGAAATTTCCGGTTCCGGTAATTTTCGAACCGGCCCAATTTCCGAATTCATCCTTTACCGGAACCCAGGGAGAGGCACGATAGGTCCACGAATAAGGACTGGATTCCGTATAACTGGTATGCAATCCGACGTCTTTTGTCCATGTATATTGTAAATTTTCACCAAAACGCAACCAGGGGCGAACATCGAATGAACTGTTCAAACGGGTTTGATATCTTTTGTAATAAGAGTACTTCACCGTTCCCTGCTGATCGAAATAGTTCAATCCCATCAAATACTTTCCCTTTGTATTACCCCCAGACAAGGTTAACTGATGGCTCTGAATGGGAGCTACCCGGTCAATTTCGCTCCACCAGTCGGTATCTGAAAAAGGGACCATTTGATTATCGGGGAACGAATAGTTCTTAATATCCTGATTTTCACCTTTCGCTCCAGTTACCGTAAGATAATTGGGGATACGAGGTTCCGGGTATTCGCCAAATTGGGCATGATAGGGAATAGCTTTGTCTGCAGGAACTCCACGCAATAACATGGCATTACGTAGCGACTCCCACTCTATAGCTAACCGGTCAGCAGAGTTTAACAAATCGTAACGTTTGGTTGTTTTTTGAACTCCATAATAAGCATCATACGTTAATTTTGGCTGTCCTGACGCCGTTCCACGTTTGGTGGTAATCAGAATAACGCCATTGGCCGCCTGTGCCCCGTAAATGGCAGCGGAGGATGCGTCTTTCAACACTTGCATGCTTTCAATATCGTTAGGATTCAGACTGCTCAGGTTCTGGTTACGGGTAGATACTCCATCGACCACGTATAGTGGGCCGTTATCATTCACCGTATTAATTCCCCGGATACGAACCATGGTTGCCGAACCAGGGGAACCCGTTTGCCCAACATACACACCCGCAGCTTTTCCTTGCAGCTGCTGTGTTGCAGAAGAACCACTTGCAGCCAAAAGATCCTTGGTATTCACCACAGTTACCGAACCGGTAATATCTTTTTTAGCCTGAGTACCATAGCCAACAACAACGATCTCTTGCAAAGTTTCCGTGTCTTCAGCCAATACAACTGTCAGCCGGGTATTGTTGCCTACCGGAACTTCTTGTGTGGTAAAACCTACATAAGAAAATGCCAAAACGGAATTAGTTGATGCTACGTTTAAGGTAAAATTACCATCAAGATCAGTAATGGTACCGTTCATAGTACCTTTTTCAATTACGTTAACCCCAATAAGCGAACCTCCGCCGGCATCGGTCACGGTTCCCGTAACGCGTACTTGTGCAAGCATGACACCCACACTCATCAAGAAAAAAAGGAGGAGAAACAAAATCCTTCTCGCCTTCCAAAACAAATGCTTTTCTTTTTGCATAAAAATAATGATTAATGGTTAATAAATTTAAAATAAAAAGATGGGGGATTAAAACATGTGAAATTTTCAATTATTCATTAAGATTATCTACAACAAATTAAGTATTAAACATATAGATTTTCAAAATAAAAATATCATTTTTCAAAGGTGAAAATCATTTTTCAAAGGTATAATAAAATATATAAATTACAAATTATTTGTATATTATTTAAAAAAATGTTTTATTGATGATGAAATATTAAT
>NZ_CALNAT010000124.1 GCF_937873925.1 uncultured Proteiniphilum sp.
GGTTTGGACCGGAATTGAATACCAGGTGGCAAGCCATCTGATGTTGAAAGGAGAGATGGAAAAGGGCTTGGAAATTGTTCGCGTATGTCGTGACAGGTACGACGGTGCTGTAAGAAACCCTTTCAATGAATACGAATGCGGCCATTGGTATGCCAGGGCAATGTCGAGTTATGCGATGTTACAAGCGTTAACCGGTGTAAGATACGATGCGGTAGATAAGACATTGTATGTTGATCCAAAAATAGGGGATTTTACCAGTTTTATCAGTACCGGTACAGGCTTTGGGACAATATCATTAAAAAACGGAAAACCCCGGTTAGAAGTATTATTTGGTTCGATTGATGTGAATAAATATAATATCTTTGGGAAAGAATTTAATCTATAAAAATAAGAGTATCAATCATTTTTTAATTTGCTTATTATGCGTTCAAAAACAACTTTCATTTTTCTTTTTTGTATGGTGTTTATAGCAACCGTTTTTTCCCAAAATAGAGATTTCAACGGTTTGGATATGAACATGGGCAACCTTTATCGTCTCTCAAACGCGGAGACACGTTCTGTCAGCCCGGAAAACTTTACCGGGGAGAAAGGGAAAGGGGGAATGGCTATCCCCGACCCAAATGCCCCGAGAAACACGGCCAATGCCACGGGATCCGCACGGGATCTGGGACAGGGCTGGAAAGTGAATCCGTTTGTGACGATCAATTCCGGAGAAACTTTCACCATGGCGGAAATTGAAGGGCCGGGTGCTATTCAGCATATCTGGATGACACCGACCGGCAACTGGCGGTTTTCCATTATCCGTATCTACTGGGACGATGAGACGGAGCCGTCGGTGGAAGCGCCTGTAGGCGATTTCTTCGGTATGGGGTGGAATGAATACGCCCCCCTGAATTCCCTGCCGGTAACCGTCAATCCCGGAAGCGCATTCAACTGTTACTGGGTGATGCCGTTCCGCAAAAAATGCAGGATCACCATGACCAATATCAATGATGCGCAGCCGATGAACCTTTATTATCAGATCGACTATACGCTGACGGATGTGCCGGAGGATGCCGCCTATTTCCATGCTCAGTTCCGCCGTACCAAAGTCAATGAAACCTCCGATTATACCATCATAGACGGCATCAAAGGAGAAGGGCAGTATGTAGGAGTATACATGGCCTGGCAGGTGAATAATAACGGCTGGTGGGGCGAAGGAGAGATCAAGTTCTTCATGGATGGGGACAAAAAATTCCCCACCATCATCGGTACCGGTACTGAAGATTATTTCTGCGGATCGTATAATTTCGACCGGCATGGAAAATATGTTACTTTTACCACACCTTATGCGGGATTGGTGCAGGTTTTGCCTCCCGACATTACTTACAAATCGGGACAACGATTCGGCCTTTACCGTTGGCACGTGATGGATCCGATACGGTTTAAAAAAGACCTGAGGGTCACCATTCAAGACTTGGGATGGAGGCACGGTGGACGTTACCTGCCACAGAAATCGGATATTTCCTCTACTACTTTCTGGTATCAGAAAGAACCGCATGCCCCATTTCCCCAATTCCCTTCCTGGCAAGAGTTAGAAGTGAATTGACTGGATAACCCTGAATGATAAGAATAGTCAAAGTATAATGAAAGAAATGACGAAGAGAATGAGATTAAAGACTCTCCTCCTTACCGCGTTTTTATTAAGCCTGTTTCAGGTGCAGAGCCAAAACCAGGCTTACCGGTGGAGTAATGAGATGGAACTGTTGAAAAGGGTGGACCGGCTACCTGCATATCGCCACCATCAATTGATAGACCAGGAGTCGAGTTACGACCGGACGGACGGGAACGACGACGGATTTTCGGGAAAATATTCCTACATCCGTAAAGAGAACGGAAAGCTGGTACTGGCCGAATTCGAAGGGCCGGGCGTGGTAAACAGGATTTGGACCCCTACCCCAACAAACGACACCCTGTTATTTTACTTTGACGGTGAACGGGAACCACGCCTGAAGATTCGTTTTATGGATCTTTTCTCAGGAGAAGTCTATCCGTTTGTAAAGCCGGTTTGCGGTAACGAGATAGGGGGATATTACAGCTATATCCCTATCCCGTTTGCAAAATCATTGAAGATTGTATTCCAGGGAGAGCAGATCATGTTCCATCAAATCCAATGCCGGAAGCTGCCGGGAATAAAGGTAGAAAGCTGGACAGGGAATTTTTCCGCATCCGACAAAGAACTGCTGGCGGAAGTGAGCGATGTATGGGCTGATATCTCACCCACCGTAAACCGCTATGCTTCCGGTTTGTCGGCCAATATCCGGACTGAAGAGAGATCATTTACCATTGAACCGGGAGAAGAAGTGGCCTTCTTTGAGAAAACAACGGCCGGCCGTATTGTCGGTTTTGAGATCGATGGCGGGACTGCATTTGAAGGAGTCTATAAAGATATGATCCTTTCGGCAAAATGGGATAATGAACAGGTGGAAGCTATCTATGCACCCCTGGCCGATTTCTTCGGGTATGCATATGGAAAACCGGCCATGCGGAGTATCGTGATGGGCCGGCAGGGAACTTCCAACTACTGTTATCTGCCCATGCCTTTCGATCGTTCGGCTTCCATGAAACTCATCTATGAGAAAAGGAATGGAGTGCAGCAAAATCCCGTTCCGGTCAGGGTGAAAGTGTATTACAACGATAATGGCCGGATTACGAAGGACGAGGGAAAACTCTATGCCGTCTGGAGAAGAGAGAAACCCGAATTGGGACAGTTCTATACTTTCATGGAAACCCAGGGAAAAGGGCATTATGTGGGAACCATCCATCAGGCGCAGGGCCTGCGGCCGGGAATGACCCTCTTCTTCGAAGGCGATGATACCACGTATGTGGATGGAAAAATGCGTCTGCACGGTACCGGTTCGGAAGACTATTACAACGGAGGATGGTATGCCCTGCTCGACCGTTGGGACAGAGGGATCAGCATGCCGGTACACGGCTCGCTCGATTATTCGTTACCTATGGGACGTACCGGGGGATACCGCTTCTTCCTTTCGGATAAGATGCCTTTTGAAAAAGAGATTTACCACGGCATGGAGCATGGCGAGGTCGGTAACAACTTCCCTGTAGATTACACATCAGTAGCATTCTTTTACGCGGCCCAGCCGTTAAAAGAGCGTCTGGAACCGACTGCCGACCGGCGGGAAGTGTATATGCCTGATACCCATACCTATTTCCCGCAGTTGATGGAAATTACCCTTGACAGGGGGATACAGGCTATTTTAGACCGAGGGCTGATGCTTACCTCCTTCGGACAGGGCGCGGTAAGAGTGATGCTGACGGATGTGCCCGAAGGGAAATACAAGGTATTGGTCAACTATCACGAAAAGCCGAACGGCGCCGATATTCAGGTGTGGCAACGGCAGAACCGGCTTTCGGAATGGATATCGACAAAAGCCGGCAAAGAAACTTTCAAGGAGAATATCCATGTGGGAGATATACAGCTTACGCCCCAGACGAATTCCGTCACCTTTCACGTGAGGAGCAACGGGAAAGCCGACCAGTTCGAACTGAATCGGATCACACTCGAAAGAATAAATTGATTAGTTGATGTGGTTTACTGATTTGTTGGTTTGAAAAATATGATAAAGGAACTTATTTTCAGCATATTGACCGTGGTGATGACTTTCTCTTCCATGCTGCAGGCGCAGGAGGAAGAGAGGTTGGATCAATTTCCTGCGGTGGAGGTGAAGCTACCCCGTTCGTTGGAAAATGCTGTCGGGAAGATTCAATACGACCTGTTGGGAAATGAAAAGGGAACAAGCCGGATCGAGGTGGTGGACGAGAATTGCCTGCACGTACAATTCAGCTTTTCTCCCGCACAGACTGTCCGGCAGGACGACTGGCAAGTGGCCGTCACTCCGGCCTTTTCCCCCTCCTTCCACTGGGCGCCTCATCTCACACCTACCGGCCGGCATATCATCGATCAGCATGTGTTCCGTTCTCCGGCGCTGATCGTTTCCGGTGACCGCCAGGTGATTACCCTGATCCCCGATCTGGACATCCTGAGAAAGGGAACTCCCGTAAGATGGTACCTCGATCTGGATGCCCAGGCCAACCGTTTGGTATTGGGGATGAGCAATAGCAAGATCGACGACCATGTGCTGTTCCTCCGGGAGCCGGGTGCCGAATATCCTGCGGGGGAAGTGGAGATCGGATTTTACCTGATGGTGCACAGCGACGAAGCTTCCCTGAAAAATCCTTTCAGGAAAACGCTCGATTTCCTCTGGAGTCGGTGGGGGCACGACCTCTACCAGGCCGGGAATCCGGTAAATACCAATCTGGAGAGTTATGTGGAGCATACCTATAACTGGGCTTTCAATAGCTGGTCGGACAACGTATGGCAGGAGTTCGCACTGAACGGAAAGAAGGTCGGCGCGCCGGTGTTTATCGTGAATGTAACCCAAAGTCCCAACTATCCGGGTGAGGTCAATGAGCGGGAGTTCCGTTCGGTATGGAACCAGGCCTGGTTCAGTTCCCTGCGCTCAGCCGGCGGATTGTACCGGTATGCCAGAAGAACAGGCAATGCCGTATTAATGGAACAGGCGCTGCTCACCAAAGAACTGGCGCTCTCTTTTCCGCAGGTCAACGGTTTCTTTTACGGATTGATCGGCACGGAGATGCACGATGTGGAGACGGGAGGGAAAAAATATCACCGCAGCAAGGGATGGGATACCCATTACTGGGGGAACTCAAACCGTAATCCTTATACCTGGAATCCGCGGGAATCGCCTTTCCATATCCTCGATATGAGCTGGACAGCGCTGTTGATGCTTCGCTGGTATGATGAACTGGAAAAGGATGAACGGCTGCTTCGTTATGCGGAGCAATATGCCGGATCGCTGCTCGGTATTCAGTCGGAGAAAGGTTTTTTCCCGGGATGGCTCGACCTGCACACACTGGAGCCGATGACGCATCTGAATGAATCTCCCGAAACATCCATGTCGGCTACTTTTCTTTTGAAACTCTATGAGTTGACAGGAAAAGAGGAATACAAAGAGGCGGCGCTCAAAGCCATAGACGTGGTGATCCGCGATATCATCCCTACCGGAAGATGGGAGGATTTTGAGACTTACTGGTCCTGTTCACGGTACGGATCGGATCATCTGATCGGGAAAAAAGTAAGCCGGAACAATATGTACAAGCAGAACAACTTCTCCATGTTCTGGACGGCCGAAGCGCTCTTCGAGAGTTACCGGATAACCAACGACCGTAGATATCTGGAACAGGGGCAACGAACCCTTGATGAGTTGCTGATGACGCAAGCCTCCTGGCAGCCGCCCTATATGTATGTGAATGTGCTTGGCGGTTTCGGGGTATTGAATGCCGATGCCGAATGGAACGACTCCCGCCAGAGCCTGTTCGCCGAACTGATCCTGCAATACGGAAGACTGTTCGATAGTGATGAGTACAATGAGAGAGGATGGGCTGCGTTGAAAGCTTCGTTCGTGATGATGTACAGCCCCCTGAACCCCGTAACCAAAGAACAGTGGGAGAAAGTGTATTCCTTTTTCGGCGAAGAGGATTACGGCTTTATGATGGAGAATTACGGCCACGGAGGGCGTACCGGCCCCGAAGGCGAAGGAATGGGAGAATTCACGATATATGACTGGGGAAACGGTGCCGCAGCGGAGGCCTATAACCGTATTCTCGATAAGTTCGGAAAAATTGAATAAAAACTTGTAAATAATAATACACACACACAAGGACATGAATTGCTTTGCAATCGACGCAGTCAATTATGAAATAATCGACGCAGTCAATTATGAAATAACCGACGCAGTCAATTACGAAATAATCGACGTAGTCAATGAAGTGTCTTGGATCTTGATTCTTGGCTCTTGTGTCTAATTTTTTATCGTATGAAACTAAAACAACTCTATCGCACTGTGGTGCCTGCCATGATCGGAGGTGCAATTTTGCTCTCCTGCACAGGCAACAGGAAAACATCAGAAAACATGGAAAAGGAATATGAAAAAGGAACTTTCGGATATGATCTGAACTATCTGTCCGAAAAGGATGAGGGATTGATCGTGCTGAAATCGGAGGATGAAAAAGCACAGGTGATCCTGTCGGCAAAGTACCAGGGCAAAGTGTTTACTTCCACGGCCAACGGCCCGGAAGGCAATAGTCACGGATTCGTCAACTACAACTTCTTTGACGCAGGCGTAACGGATGAACATATGAACGGATTCGGCGGTGAGGACCGTTTCTGGCTTGGCCCGGAAGGAGGCCGGTATTCTATCTACTTTGAGCCGGGTAAAGAGCAGGTGTATGATAACTGGCACACCCCTAAAGCTATTGATATCGAGGAGTGGGAGGTAAGCCGTGCTACCGCGAAAGAGGCTGTTTTCGTCAAAGAGATGGAGTTGAAGAACTATCTGGGAAGTCTCCTGAACATTGCGGTAGAACGGAAAGTTTCGCTGCTTTCCGACCGGGAAATAGCCGGTAAGTTGCAGATAGAGATCCCTGAGGGAGTGAACGGGGTAGCTTATGAAACGGCCAATACGATCACCAACGGCAATGATTTCGAATGGACGCCGGAAACCGGAACGGTCTGTATCTGGATGCTCGATATGTTCAATCCTTCCGAGGCTGCCGTAACCGTGATCCCCTACAATACCGGCGATGAGAAAGAACTGGGAAAAACGGTGACGTCCGATTATTTCGGCGAGATCCCTGCTGACCGCCTGATCGACGATAACGGGATACTCTACTTCAAAACCGACGGAAAATCAAGAGGAAAATTGGGAATGAATGCCAAACGTACCAAATCGATCGCAGGAAATTATGATCCGCTTGCAAAACGATTGACCATCGTGACATTCGATACGGATCCGGATGCCATTTATCTGAATCAGGAATGGAATCCCGACAGAGATCCGCTGGTAGGGGATGCACTGAATGCCTATAACGACGGTCCGCTGGAAGACGGAAGTATTATGGGCCCCTTCCTGGAACTGGAAAGCTGCTCTCCCGCCGCATTCCTGAAACCGGGAGAATCGTTATCGCACAGACACAACGTATTCCATTTTACAGGCGAAGAGGCAAGCCTCTCCCCTATTGCAGAGAAACTATTGGGAGTAAACCTTGAGAAAGTTCTTGACTCTTTATTCTAAAAAAAATTATATGAACACAAATAATGCAGAAAAGCATCGGATGATCCCTGCAGGGATCCTGTTCCCTTTTATTCTTCTTACTTCGCTCTTCTTTATCTGGGCGGTGCCCAACAATATGACCGATACCATGCTGGCGGCTTTCAAGCGCATCATGAGCCTGACCGATACGCAAACAGCGTGGATCCAGGTGGTCTGTTATCTTCTTGGCTATGGTTGTTTCGCACTTCCCGGAGCCATATTCATAAAGAAGCGTACTTTTAAGTCGGGCGTGTTGCTGGGACTCCTGCTTTGTATCACAGGATCGATGCTCTTTTATCCGGCTATGCTGGTAAACGATATCAGTTCGCCGTTGAGTTTTGCTACTTACCTCTTCGGTATTTTTGTTTTGTTTGCGGGGTTATCGGTCCTCGAAACTTCTGCCAACGCGTATGTTTATTCTCTCGGTGACCCGAGGACGGCTACCCGCAGGTTGAATTTCTCCCAGTCGTTCAACCCATTCGGTGCATTGACGGGAGTGCTGGCCAGTCAGATCTTCGTGCTGTCACAATTGAATACCCTGACGGCCGGCGAAAGAGCCGTATTAAGCGGATCGGAATTGATCTCCATTCAACGGGGTGAACTGAATGCCGTTACTATGGCCTATCTCATCCTGGGTGCGGTGATGCTGGTGTTGTTACTGCTGATCATCTTCACCAAAATGCCGAAAGCACAGGACGACGATAAGAGTTTAGACCTGAAAGCGACATGGGGACGGCTGAAAAAGAATAAGAACTATATCTGGGGAGTGGTGGCGCAGTTTTTCTACGTGGGTGCGCAGATCGCGGTCTGGTCGTTCATTATCCGGTATGCTATGCAGCAGCTTGATTTCGACAGTGTGATTGCAGCGCTGGGTGTGAATCCTTCACAGGAGGCGATCATCGGGGCATTGCGGAGTGTAGAACCGGTGGCAGGCGGATTCTATGCCTTGAGCGAATCCCTCGGGCTGGATGCATTGTTGCCTCGTACGGCTGAACAGGCCGGAGCCACCTACTATATCCTGTCATTGGTACTATTTGTATTGGGACGCTTTATCTGTACCTGGCTGATGAAATATACCCGGCCGGTGAATATATTGTCGGGATTGGGTATTCTGGCGGTTATCTGTTCACTCTTGGCGATTTATGGAGAAGGATTTGTTGGTGTGTATGCCTTGATGGGTATTTCAGGTTGTATGTCGGCCATGTTCCCCACCATTTACGGTCTTGGCATGAGGGGACTGGGGGATGATACGAAAATCGCCGGTTCGGGTATGGTGATGGCCATCGCCGGTGCGGCGCTGCTGACGCAGATGCAGGGAATCCTTTCCGATCAGGCGGGAAGCATTAAATTCGCTTACTGGGTACCTGCCATCGCATTTATTATTATTACTTATTACAGTTTTACGATAGCACGCAGCAAGAAGCTGGGCAATGGAAAATAAATGGATATGGAAAAATTAGTCATAGGTATCGATTACGGTACCGATTCGTGTCGCGCGGTCGTGTTGGACACCGCATCGGGGAAAGAACTGGCGGCAGCGACCTCCTCTTACCCCCGCTGGAAAAAAGGGTTGTATTGCGATCCTTCCGCCAACCGGTACCGCCAGCATCCGCAGGATTATATCGATTCGCTTATAGAGGTGATTCACGGCTTATTGGCGCAATTATCGCCCGAGGAAGTAGAAAATATCGCCGCTCTGGGTATCGACACCACGGGGAGTACACCCTGTCTGACGGACCGGGACGGTACACCGCTGGCGCTGCTTCCTGAATACGCCGATGATCCGGATGCGATGTTCATCCTTTGGAAAGACCATACTTCCCTACGGGAGGCGGACGAGATAAATGCCCTGGCCCATATATGGGAGACCGATTATACATTACGTTCCGGCGGGATCTATTCTTCGGAATGGTTCTGGGCAAAAGCACTGCATGTGCTTCGTGCAAATGAAAAAATCAGGATGAAGGCCAGCTCCGTTATTGAACATTGCGACTGGATGCCGGCGTTGTTGACGGGAAACCTGCGGCCCGAAGAGGTGAAACGCAGCCGTTGTGCTGCAGGGCATAAAGGGATGTGGGCGGAAGAATGGGGAGGTTATCCGTCGCAGGAATACCTTTCCGCCCTTGATCCCCTGTTTGAGGGATTTGCTGCCCGTCTGGGGAATGAAACATACACGAGCGACGTCTCTGCCGGGAAACTGACCGGAGAGTGGGCAGAGCGGCTCGGATTGCCTCAGGACATTGATGTGGCCGTCGGGATTATCGATGCGCATGCCGGCGCTATAGGCGCGGGCATTACGGCCCACAGCATGGTGAAGATCATCGGTACTTCCACCTGCGATATTGTGGTTACCCCGAAAGAGGATATAGCGGAGAGATTGATCCCCGGGATCAGCGGACAGGTGGATGGGTCGGTTATCCTGGGCCTGATAGGTCTGGAGGCGGGACAATCGGCTTTTGGAGATGTATACGCCTGGCTGAGGGATCTGCTTTCCTGGTCGTTTGGTTTTCTGCCGGAGGAAGAGAGAGGAGCCTTCATGGGGAAAATATTGCCGAAACTGACCGGAGAGGCGCAGAAACTGCCGGTGGCGGAGTCGGATCCGGTGGCGGTCGACTGGCTGAACGGGCGCCGTACTCCCTTTGCTGATCTGACATTAAAGGGCGGTATTGCCGGGATTACTTTGGGCACTACTCCTGCGCAACTTTACAAGAGTCTGGTGGAAGCGACCGCCTTCGGGTCACGTGCTATCCTGGAGCATCTTAAGAAAGAGGGCGTACAGGTGAATGAAGTGATCGGTGTGGGAGGCATCTCATTGAAATCGTCCTATGTGATGCAGACGCTTTCCGACATCATGGGCGTACCTATCAAAGTGGCCGCCACACAACAGGCGGGCGCCTTGGGAGCCGCTATGTGCGCTGCCGTCGCCGGAGAAGTTTTTGGCTCATTGGAAAAAGCCCAGGTGGCCTTAGGACAAGGAGAACTGGCAATATATTTGCCCGATAAGGAAAAACAATCCCTTTATAACGCTAAATATGAGAAATACCGAAAATTGGGAAATTTTTTGAATACTTAATCCGGAGGATATATCATCTCCTGTCTTCAACTATCGAGGGTGGATCACAGTGTGATTCTACCCTCTTTTTACCTGTACTCTTATTTTTTCTGTGTTCACTGAACGAAAACGTGCAACCTCACAAATTTACCCTCCGGTGTAAGCAGCCTCTCTGGCGGATCATTTTATATATAAAATTTGTTATTTATGTTATAAAACATATTTTTTTAGTTTGCTAAAACGATTTAATGAGTTATTTTTGTATTATATTGTTATTCTTTCAGTTATTCTTTCACCTGCGTAATGGAGAAAAAAGTATCGATAAAAGATATTGCGAAAATGGTGGGCGTTTCGCCTGCCTTGGTTTCAATGGTATTGAATGGAAAGGCCGAACAATACAGAATAGGAGAAGAAGTTGCCCGGCGGGTTGCCGAGACTGCGAAGGAGATGCATTATGCTCCGAATCTGGTCGCAAAAAATTTACGTTCCGGAAAAACTCAGTTGGTAGGTTTGATCGTTACGGATATTTCCAATCCCTTTTATTCGGCCATCGCACGAATTGTGGAAGACAGGGCCAGCGAATTGAATTACACTGTTTTAATAAGCAGTACGGATGAAAACCTGAAAAATACCGAAAGATTGGTGGATGTGTTGCTCAATAAAGGAGTGGAAGGGTTGATACTAGTGCCATGCGATGGTTCGATGAATCTTGTCCAAAGACTCTATGAAAGCCATTTTCCGACAGTATTGTTAGACAGATACTTTCCGGATATAGACTTGAGTTCCTCCTGTTTGGATAATTACAGGGCAACGGAATTGGCAACGGAACATTTGCTCGGCCAAGGGTATAAAAACGTCGCGTTGATCGCTTATAATACGGAAATGCATCATATTTTAGACCGTATTTCGGGATATGAAGACACGATGAAGAACGCGGGATTAAGTTCTTATATTCATGTCAGGAAGGTAAATATTTTGAACCCGAAACCGGATATAAGGGAAGCATTGGAAGAATTGATCCTCAGGGAGCATGTCGATGCCGTTATGTTTCTTACCAATATGCTCGCTACCAATGGACTGTACTGCTTGAATGAAATGAATGTAAAGATACCGGATGATGTGGCTGTAGTGGGATTTAACGGGAATGATGCATTTAATCTCTTTTATTCTCCGATAACCTATGTAAAACAACCGATCGAGCAAATAGCGAAGCAATCAATTGATATATTGATCAAGCGGATTAAGAAAAGTAATTATAAATCAAAAGTATTTTTGGAGCCGGAATTAGTGATTCAGAAATCATCACAAAAAGATGTATGAAACGGGCAGGTAAGTCGATGGAATGATATAATGACATATCGGTTTGATTAATTACTGATCAGCAAATCGTTAATTAACTAATTGGCACTGGTTCACTAAAGTTAGACTTTTTCTCGCAATGGCATAATTCAAGTGAATTTGACTTCTGCTCATTGCTTAACGAAAAAGTTCCATACACCGAAAATAAATAAATAAAATAATCATATGGAGGAGAGAATTATGAATGATCATGGATAGGGTTATTTTTTAGCTATATGCTAAATCGATTCAGCTTTATTGAACAGGAAATGAGAATGGAAAAACGAACGCCGGTTTGTTGATAAAACAAATAAAAAGAACAAAAATAACATCTTTGCAAAAAATGAAAGACAAACAACTAAAGCCACTGGAAGGGATCATCGTCCCGCTTGTCACACCCTTGTCCGGTAACAACCGGATCGACGTACATGGATTGAACAATCTGATCGAGCACGTAATACAAGGCGGGGTACATGGAATTTTCATCCTGGGCACGACCGGGGAAGCGCAAAGTTTAAGTATAAAACAGCGCGAAGAGATGATAAGAGAAACGAGCCGGATTCTGAAAAACCGGCTACCTCTGTTAGTCGGTATTTCCGATACATCCATCAATGACAGCGCCGCTTTAGCTCAAAAGGCGGATGAAGCCGGAGCATATGCCGTTGTGGCCACGCCCCCCTATTATTTTGCCACCGAACAATCCGAATTGATCGAATACTTCGATACTTTGGTTTCCGTATTGCCCCTTCCGCTATTTCTGTACAACATGCCTGTTCACACAAAAGTATCATTTGATGCTAAAACGATTAAGCAAATTGCTCAAAATAAAAAAGTGATCGGGTTCAAAGACAGTTCGGCCAACGGCACTTACCTTCAGACCGTAATGTACGCCATGAAAGATGATCCTGAATTCATGATTTTTGTCGGTCCGGAAGAAATGACCGCTGAAATGGTACTGATGGGCGCCCACGGGGGGGTCAATGGAGGAGCCAATCTATTCCCTGAGCTGTATGTTGCATTGTATAACGCAGCCAGATTCCACAATATTGAAAGGGTCAGGGATCTGCAGCAAAAAGTGATGCAGATATCCACCGGCATTTACAGTAAGAGCAAGTACGCCTCCAGTTACCTGAAAGGACTCAAATGTGCCTTGTCCGTTGCGGGTATTTGCAATGATTTCCTGGCAATGCCTTTTACTCATTTCAATGAGGAGGACAGAAAAGAAATAGAGAACGAGATGGCAGCAATGGCCGGTCTTCATTTCCGATAAAAGAGAAGGGAGTTAGAGACCCTTGTACAAGTAACTTTTACTTAACATAGTGCCTTCTGAATTTAATCATGTCGTAACATTATTAATATATTTTTATGTCGTCATTCAATTTTCACTTATTCACATAATTATAGCGAATATTATCCATGTTATTAATCCAAAAATGCAACAATTGTATGAGAAGAAACATCTATTATCTTTCATCCGTTTTTTTGTGCTTGCTGATTTTCTTTTTTCCGGCATGCTCAGATGACGGGTCGCAAACAGATCTTCCGCTATCTGCAGTAATTTTTCACAGTATAGACGGAAAACAGGTTGCTTTTACAGCGCTTACTCATAGTGCCGTAAACTGGGAATGGGATTTTGGGGACGGAAATGTCAGTACGGAAAAAGATCCGGTACATGTATATGAAGAAGGGGGTTATTATATTGCCACATTAACAGCCAAAGACAATACCGGCAATTCGGTATCCACAAAGATGAATTTAGCTGTTTCACTCCCCCCTTACGCCTTGCTGACAGGGAATCATACGGCCGAAGGGTACGACGGTAAAACATGGAAACTGACCATGTCGCATACCGTCAATGACAAGTTGGTAAACTCCGACGCGGACTTTTCGTTGCTCGATGACGATATTCCATCGTTGCCCGCGGGAGCTTTTAGTGTATATGTCGGACTCCCGGAGGCCTATAATGACGAGTTTACTTTTTACTATGATGGCAGTTACAGGCACAACACTTCAGACGGCACCTCTTTCGGGGGTATCGTCTACGCGACGAACTTACAACAGTTGGGGGCAGCCCAAATTACCAAGACAGGCGGAAAGGCGGTGTTTGGTCAGGATCTTTTTGCTTTGACAACCTACACACCCGACGCAAGCGCGACATTTGTATTCAATGAAAACGAAGATTTCATCATACCTACTATTCCTGATTTCGCGACCGGTACGCAGCCTCCCGGCATCCCCGTTATTACGTATCCGGGAAGGATGACCCTGGATTTTCCCGATTCGGATGCATTTATCGGTATACGGGATTTTCACCGGAAAGTCATTGTGCAGGAAATAACAAGCAGCTTCATGAGGGTGGTGATGTTTATAACACTGTCCCCTGATGCGATAGTCACGCAAGATCCTTTGATTGCCCTAAGCACTTCCGCGGCAATACTTACATTCGAAGCAGTTAATTAAAACCTATTCAAACAATTAGACATGAAAAATTTGCAAAAGGATAAAAATAAAGGACTGTTTACAGTTATTATCTCTGCTGCTTTACTTATCCTCTTTATGGGTAACGGCTATGCAGAAACAACCGATACAAAGCAAAATGTAATCACTGTTACGGGTACGGTTACATCTGCCACCGACGGGGCTCCCCTTATCGGCGTCAGTATTGTTGTAAAAGGAACTGCGGAGGGTACTGTGTCCGATGTGGAAGGAAATTATAAAATAAATGTGCCGTCAAATGCAACCCTGGTTTTTTCTTATATAGGATACATAACACAGGAAATAGCAGTTGCAGGACGTACAAATATCAGCATTGTCATGGAAGAAAGTACTGAAACGCTGAGTGAAGTGGTGGTTACAGCCCTCGGTATCGGACGTGAAGAGAAATCACTCGGTTATTCGGTAGGGAAACTTGGATCCGAAGAACTGGCCAAAGTGGTCCACGAGAACGTGCTTACTTCAATGGCGGGTAAAGTCACGGGAGTGACCATTAACTCGACCGGTGGAGCTGGATCTACCGTCAGTATGGTTATCAGGGGAGCTACTTCCATGAGCACTGATAACCAGCCTTTGTTCGTGATCGACGGTGTGCCGATGACAAGTTCCGTAAATAATGTAGGCGGTTTTGGTAACGGCAATCTGGTCGACTACGGGAATGCGATTTCGGATATTGATCCGGAAAGTATTGAAAGTGTTTCCATCCTTAAAGGACCCAGCGCTGCAGCGCTGTACGGTACCCGTGCCGGCAACGGGGTGGTGCTTATCACTACGAAAAAGTCGGACCGGAAAGAAGGAATGAAAGTGGAAGTGGTTTCAAATACCGTTTTCGATATCCCGTCAAAATATCTGGATGTTCAAAACCGTTTTGGATTTGGTTCCCGGAGCTATACCGATACTACTTTTCCCGGGGGGATCATTCCCCCTTTCAGTCCCTCCGAACAGGCCGGCGCGGGTCCGGAACTGAATAAAGGTTACTGGCAGGTGCAGCCGTTCGCGCCGCTCGATGCCAACGGAGTACCTATACCCACGGAATTGGTTTCCTATCCTGATAATTATAAGAACTTTATTAACGGCAGTGCAGTTACCACTACCAACAGCGTGGCTATTTCAAGCAGCAGCGAGAGGGTGAATTACCGTCTGGGCGTATCCAATATGACCAATAAAGGTTTGGTCCCTAATTCGGATCTCAACAGGAATAACCTGACCCTTGCGGCCGTATCGGAGGTAGTGGAAGGGCTTACTGTAAGTACCGATATCAACTACACCCAGAATTGGGCAGACAACAGGCCGGCCACCCAGGAACGAGGTGCCAATCCTCTGCAATGGGCTGCCTGGACACCACCCAATGTGGATATCCGCAAGATGAAAGATTATGATCTTGGCGGAGGACAGGTGCTTACCATAGGTGAAGGCTGGGAAAATCCATACTTTCTTGCGTACGGTATCAATAACAGTTTCAAAAGGAACAGGCTTATAGGGAATGTTTCCGCTACCTGGGATATAACCCCGCAATTGAGCATTATGGGGAGATATGCGCTGAACAGATCGGACGAAACAAGGGAAACGAAGATAGATCCAGGATATTCCCAGGAACCCAATAACGGAGCGTATGGTATCGTTACCAGCGAAAGTACTGAAACCAACGCCGATTTTCTGGCTACTTATAAAAACCATTGGGACGACTTCTCTCTTACCGCTTCTGTTGGAGGTAACCTTCTCTATTCCCGCTGGTCGAATGTGAGTAATTCATCGAAACCGGGATCGGGATTGATTATCCCTTACTTATATACAATCCAGAATATTGAGAGCAGCTCACTGAACTACTCCAATGCCCGTTACGAAAGAGCGATCAACAGCCTTTATGCAATGGCTAACCTGGGATGGAAGGATATAGCCTATCTCGACCTGACAATAAGGAACGACTGGGCCAGCACACTGCCCCCGCGTAACAGATCCTATGATTATCCCTCTGCCTCATTGAGCCTTCTGCTAAATAATATGTTCGATATGGGAAGGAATGTAAACCTGCTGAAATTAAGGGGAAATATTGCCCGGGTAGGAAATGACACCTCGCCTTACAGCCTTTTTGCTACCTATCTGGATGCAGGGCAATGGGGTGAAGTCATCAGGCTTATAAAACAACAGGATCTCTTAAATCCTTCCTTGCGCCCCGAGAAGGCGACTTCTTATGAAGTGGGGATGGATCTAAGGATGTTTCATAACCGGTTGCGATTCGAAGGAAGCTACTACCGGGAGGATAATCGCGACCAGATCCTTGGCGTACCGTTGGCCGGATCGGCCGGGTTCAACAGTATAAAGGTCAATGCCGGCTTGTTGCGAAGCAAGGGCGTGGAATTGATGCTTGGCTTTACGCCTATTGACACAAAGGATTGGACGTGGGACCTGAATGTGAATTTCACTAAAAATAAGACCTGGTTACTGGAACTGTCGGAGGGAACCGACTTTGTCCAGTTCTGGGATGAGGCCAGGGTGAGGAATATTGCCTATGCAAAAGATGA
>NZ_CALNAT010000125.1 GCF_937873925.1 uncultured Proteiniphilum sp.
GGCAAAACTACCGGATCGGACAGCTTTTGCCGGAAGCGTTGCCACCACCGACCGTTTGGTCAGGACCATGGTAAACATTGCTGATGTGCCTTTGGTGGAGGCGGTAAGAATGATGACCTTAACTCCGGCCCGCATCATGCGGATAGATCAGCAGAAAGGATCTGTCCAAAAAGGTAAAGATGCTGATCTGGTTATTTTTGATAATAATATTAATGTTTCATACACAATCTTGGAAGGAAATGTCATATACGGAAACTAACACGAATGTAATCACATTCACCAAAGGAATGTTGGAAGTGAAAATCTTTCATACCCGGGAGGAGATGGGTATGGAAGCGGCAGCTAATGTATCGGATACTATACGGCAACTGTTCAATGAAAAAGAGGAAATCAATATGATCTTTGCCGCCGCACCCTCACAAAGCGATTTTATGAAGGAGCTGATTGCCGATAAACGAATCCGGTGGGAGAAGATCAATGCCTTTCACATGGATGAGTACATTGGGTTGGAAGAGAATGCCCCTCAGGGATTCGGTAATTTCCTGAGAGAACGCATTTTTGATAAAGTTCCCTTTAAAAGTGTCCATTATATAAACGGGATAAACGGTGGAGCGGAAGATCCTTCTGCCGAGTGCGAAAGGTATGCCGGCTTATTGGATCAATACCCTGTTGATATTGTTTGTCTTGGGATCGGAGAGAACGGCCATATCGCATTCAATGACCCGCCAGTAGCCGATTTCAAAGATCCTGAATTAGTGAAAGTGGTAAAACTGGATATGGCTTGCAGGCAACAACAAGTCAATGAAAACCTTTTCACCGGAATAGACTTGGTACCTACCCATGCGATCACCGTGACTATTCCGGCACTGTTAAGGGCAAAATATATGTTCTGCATGGTACCGGCCAAAAATAAAGCTGAAGCCGTGTATCACGCTCTGAATAACGATATCAGCGAGGAATGCCCGGCTACGATCTTACGAACGAAAAAAGGCGCTGTATTGTATCTGGACAAAGAAAGTGCGTCATTACTGAATTAAAACAAAATCATTATGAGACTAAAAGTTATTTTGTCAGCTATTTTGTCCGGACTTTTATGGATAGCCCAGGCACAACAAATAAAAATTGGCATCATCGGCCTCGATACCTCTCACTCTATTGCCTTTACCAAATTTTTGAATGGAGAAGATAAAAAAGAAGAATTCAAAGATTTTAAAATTGTCGCAGCCTATCCCTACGGATCGAAAACCATTAAATCGAGTTACGACCGCATACCTGATTATATAAAACAGGTTAAAGGATTGGGAGTGGAGATTGTTCCCTCCATAGCAGAATTGCTCAAAAAAGTAGATTGTGTAATGTTGGAAACAAACGATGGGAACCTGCATCTGGAACAGGCGTACGAAGTGTTCAAGGCAGGTAAGATCATGTTTATAGATAAACCGCTTGGCGCCACTTTGGCACAATCCATAGCGATCTGTCAATTAGCCAGGGAATATAATATTCCCATTTTCTCTTCATCCGCGCTACGGTTTGTTCCGCAAAATCAAAAATTACGCAACGGAGAGTATGGTAAAGTTTTAGGAGCGGATTGTTACTCTCCGGCAACACGTGAAATATCGCATCCCGATTTTGGGTGGTATGGCATCCATGGCGTGGAAACCCTGTTCACTATTATGGGAACGGGGTGTGTATCCGTGAATCGAATGTCGGCTGAAGGAACTGACGTAGTCGCCGGCTTATGGAGCGATGGCAGGATAGGCACGTTCAGAGGCCTTCGTGCGGGAAAGGGTATCTACGGAGGAACAGCCTTTACGGATAAAGGCGCGGAACCTGTCGGTCCCTATGAGGGATATGAAGTACTACTGACGGAGATATTGAAATTTTTCAGAACTCGCGTTGCTCCGATTTCAGCAGAAGAAACGCTCGAAATATTCACCTTTATGGAGGCTTCGAACGAAAGCAAGCGTAATGATGGAAAAATCATCCTGATGGAGGATGTCTATCGTAAAGGCTTAAAAGAAGCTAAAGAATTACTGCTGGAATTAAAAATAAAATGAAAAAGGGTTGGTCTATAATTGCAGTCGGACTGATATTACTTTCTTGTATGCAAAAGAACAATAGCCCCCGGGGCAACCAAACGATATTTATCGGCAAAGAGGGTGAAATAAAACTGATCGTCCTTGCCCCGGGGCATTTTCATGCCAACCTGCTTCAAAAAAGCGCCATGCCACAGGTAAACGATTCGGTATTTATATATGCACCCGCCGAAGATACCGGATTAAAACAGTATCTTTCGGCCATTGAGTCGTTCAACCAAAGAGATAAAGATCCTACAAGTTGGCAAACAATTGTCTATACCGGCGACGATTTTCTAAATAAGATGGTAACCGACAAAAAAGGGAATGTAGTCGTACTTGCCGGTAACAATAAAGAGAAAACCGAATATATTCTCAGTGCGGTAGATGCCGGATTAAACGTTTTGTCGGATAAGCCGATGGCGATTAACCGGGAAGATTTTCTTTTGTTGGAAGAAGCGTATGCCAATGCTGAGGCACAAAACGTGTTGTTATATGATATGATGACCGAACGTTACGATATGCTAAATATCATCGAGAAAGAGTTGATAAACGATCCCGATTTTTTCGGTGAGCTGAAAACGGGAACACCGGAAGATCCCGCCGTGTATATGGAGAGCGTGCATCACTTCTATAAAGAAGTGTCCGGCACCCCGTTGATCCGTCCGGCATGGTATTACGACGTGGAGCAACAGGGCGAAGGGATTGCCGATGTAACCACGCACCTGATCGATTTGTTGTTCTGGAAATGTTTTCCCGGACAGTCTATCAATTACACCCGGGATATCGGGAATATCTCTTCCTCTCATTGGGCAACAGAGATCACATTACCGCAGTTTACAAAATCGACCGGTGAAACCGCCTTCCCCGATTACCTGCAAAAATACCTCAACAATTCCATACTGAAGGTGTATGCCAACGGCACTCTCCACTTCGATGTAAAACACCGGAATGTGGGCTTAAAAGTTATTTGGAATTACCAGGCGCCTGAAGGTAGCGGAGATACCTTCATGTCGGTTGTAAAAGGAACAAAAACTACGCTGAAAACAATACAGAACAAAGAGCAGAATTTTGTGAAACAACTGTATGTGCAAAAAACCGACGGGATGGATGAAAATGAATTTTCCGATAACCTCCAAAAGGCGATCGAGAAAATCCGGACAACCTATCCTTTCGTATCTGCTTCTCCTACAACCGTAAAAGGGGAGTATATCATCAATATTCCTTCCGAAAACAGGGAGGGACACGAATCACATTTCAAATATGTTGCCGAAAGTTTTTTCAGCTTCTTAGTAAATCGCGATATGCCTGACTGGGAAAAAATCAATACCTTAGCAAAATATTACATCACAACAAAAGCTGTAGAAATTGCAAAAGATAGGGATTGACATCGGCGGGACTTATTACGAATCATCAAAGATGTTCCATGGTTCATTGCAGAACATCATGGGAACACGGTTCGATATACTTATCATCGGCCAAAACAAATTGAAATCGCAGGAAGTTTGGAAAGATGTCGTTTTCGAACTTCGGCGGCTCGACCGGATCTTTAATCGCTTTAGCAGTACAAGCGAAACTTCAAAAATCAATCGCGAAGCTATTCTTGAACCTGTGCATGTAAGCCAGGAGATGTGGACGATCCTGAAAAGTTGCCGGCAATACAATATCCGCACATTGGGATTGTTTGATATCACATTGGATGATTTTTCAAAAGTGTTGCTGGATGAAAGAGAGCACACTGTCATTTTTTTGAAAAAAGATATATCATTAGATTTTGGAGGCTATGCCAAAGGATATGCACTGGTGAAAATTAAGGATTTAATTCATCAAGCCGGAGTAAAACACTGTTTTGTAGATTTCGGGAACAGTTCTATTCTGGGAATGGGGCACCATCCTTACGGAGATGCATGGAAGGTGAGCATTGAAAACCCATATAACCATGATGAAGTTTTAGGTGAGATTTCTTTAAAGGACGAGGCATTGTCGGTATCGGGAAATACACCGACCTACACAGGCCATATAGTACGGCCTATGTCGCGAGAAGCAATAAAAGGAAATAAGGTCGTCTCGATCACCTCAAAAGATCCATTGGATGCTGAAGTGCTAAGCACAGTTTTCATGATCGCCGATGATACGGAAAAGAAACGAATTACAGAAGGTTTTAAAGTACAAAATACAGTAGAATATTAGTCTAACTTTAGTGAAGTAACATTATGTCAAACAAAAAGCCTAAACAAGTGGATACGAGCCTGCGACAATTTATCAAAGACTTAGGTTACGTTT
>NZ_CALNAT010000126.1 GCF_937873925.1 uncultured Proteiniphilum sp.
TCTGGATGGAGCGGAACGGGTGTGCGGTATTGTCAAGTTGTAGTTTAACGGATTTCTTTGTCGTCAAGGTGGTATCCACGGTAGTGAGTATCAAAGGTGCGGTCACATTCCCCAGGTAAACCTGCCCGTCGGCGATACCGGCAAAGTAATAGGAGTCGACGCCCAGGTCGAACGCCTTTTCATCCCTGATCGGATGTTGGCCGAACCGCCTGATAAAATTATTCTCTTTTTTGATGATATGCTCGGACGACAGGAACAATGCCACCACCATGCCCACAGCGGCAATGGAAGGCAGCACACATTTGAGTATCACCGCAAGGGTAGGGGTGCCTTTCTTCGTTTCTGTCAGTATGATGGCAACCAGCGCCAATACGATAAAGCCGATATTAAATACCAGGTGTTCCGTCCAGCTTAACTCCTCGATGATCCCGCCGCAGGAGCAAGGGATAAAATCGCTGTAATTCAATATAAGGTAGATATAGACGGTAAAGGCCACCATCAGGAAGAGGGAGGCATACAGGCCGGTGAGCCGGGTGGCTTTAAAGCATAACAGCAGCACAATAAGCAGTTCGGTGATGATGACGGACGGGGCGATGAATCCGGCATAGGCGCTCAACAGGGGAGACTGGGCCAACTGTATCCCGAAGTTCTCAAAATCCAGCAGTTTACTGATGGCCGTATATATAAAAAGGAGTACGTACAAGTAGGAGATTATTTGTACAATTACGTGGCGATTCTTTGTCAGAATCCTTTTCATACCGATTCCTTTCCAAGCTGGCTTTCGTACCGGATAATGCTTTGCATTTCCTTTGTACTTACATAAATCCCGAATATTCAGACCGGATAATTTCGATACTACTTCACAAATACAGAATTTCTAAGACAGAAGCAACTTCGGCAGATATTTAGAAAGAATCTAAAACCTAAGGCATTAAAATATACACAGTTCACTTCCTGCAAATGTAGGGTATGATCATTGAATCACCAAACTTTTTTTCAAAAAATAATATAATTAACAATTTGGCAATGAACTCTATAGTATCAAAAGTTTCGTGTGGAGATCGGATAGGCATCAGTCCGCTAAAGGAGTAAAATCCCCTTCGCCTGCCGGGGAAATGGTATCTAGGGTTTAACTTGATAGCGCTGGCGGTTTTTTCGATAGCCATATCGTTTTTTGTACCGCCAGCGCTATTCAATATATCAGTTCCACACCAACCTTTTCACCTACAACCGGATTATTTATTTACCTAATGCCTCTTTTACAGCTTGTGCCAAAGGGGTTGTCGGACGGCCGATCAACCTGGAAAGTTGCTTGCTGTCGTCAAATAAATCGTCTTTAGAGGCTCCGATATCAAGACCTGCAATAACCCTTGCCATGTCTTCAGGTAGCCCGAAACCTTTCAGCGCTTCTGCATGTTCGGCTTCAGTAAGATTTTTATAAGGAATGTCTTTACCGGTCTGACGAGAAACCTCTGCTGCCAGCTCTTTTAATGTATAGTAGTCGTCGCCGGCTAATTCGTAAACTTTTCCTTCCTGGTTTTCACTCGTCAATACGACTGCTGCCGCCTCAGCGAAATCTTCACGGGTTGCCGAAGAAATTCTACCTTCACCGGCACTACCGATAAGGATACCGGCCTTCACTGCTCCGGGAACAGAGCCTGTATAGTTTTCGGTATACCATCCGTTACGTAAAATGGTATAGGCGATTCCGGATGCTTTTAATGCGTCTTCCGTCGCTTTGTGCTCTCCCGCCAGACTCAAAGTCGACCTGTCTGCATACAACAGGCTGGTATAAACAATCCATTTTACCCCGGCCTGTTGCGCGGCTTTTATTACATTCTCATGTTGCTGTCTGCGCTTTCCGACTTCATTACCCGATATTAACAATAAATGGTCAATACCTTGCAATGCCCCGGCTAAACTTTCCGGTTTTTCGTAATCGAATGCACGGGCTTCAATGCCTAAATCCGATGCCTTTTCAGGTGTACGTACCAATGCCACGAGATTTTCCGCAGCTACTTTTCCTTTCAAATTCTCTACTACCAGACGTCCTAACTGTCCCGTAGCTCCTGTGATTCCTGTTTTCATACGATTCAAATTGTAATATTAATTGTTACATTTATAATTAAAAAAATATCAGCAAAATTGTTTTACAAAATCTTTCAATGTTTTATGCCTGAGAGAATTGGTCACCAACTGATCAGTTTCTATAAACAGCCTCTCTAAATTCTCATTCATATCCTTACCGACAGGGCATTTGGGATTGGGACTCAAATTCTTTTTTCCCAAAACTTCCGAGTTTTTCACAGAGAGGTAAATCTCCGCCAATGAAATCTCATGGCTTGGCTTGTTCAATTTCGAACCACCTTCTTTACCTTTTCTGCTGATTACAAGACCTGTATTCTGTAATATACCCAGTTCCTTCCGGACAATGACAGGATTGATATTGATACTTCCTGCAATCCAGTCGGAACTTAACCATTCATCGGGAAAGTTTGCCAGAAGGGTCAAAATATGTATTGCTGTGGCAAATCTCGTATTATTCATATCGGGTGCAAATATAAGTATATTTTTAATTGTAATAAATATTATTACAATTAAAAAATTACAAAAGATGATAAGTGTATTGGTAGTAAAGGGTTATGATTTGCATTATTGTATGCCCTATAGTCGAAATATTTTCTTCCGAACTCTTGCGTGATCCGGGTTTTGCCGATTTGACGGGCTCCTCTAAGCAGGATAGACTTACGGTTATCGTTTCCTTATTATGCTTTTGAAGATTTATAAAACTCTTCAAGTTTACGGATATCACCGTTCACAATGAATGGGAGTGCAGAAGTAATTTTTTTAATATTCCAGTTCCACCATGCTATATTCAACAATTTCTTTATTTGTTCATCTGTGAAACGTTTACGGATTAACTTTGCAGGATTTCCGCCAACAATTGAATAGGGCTCTACATCTTTCGTAACGACGGAATGTGCAGCGATAATGGCCCCATTCCCAATGTTGACTCCAGGCATAATAGTAGCTTGATACCCAATCCAAACGTCATTTTCTATAACGGTATCCCCCTTGAAAGGTAGTTGTTCTAATGTTGGTGTGATTACACTCCAGTTTCCACCGAAAATATTGAAGGGAAATGTCGAGATTCCATCCATTTTATGGTTCGCTCCATTCATTATGAATTGAACGTTGGAGCCAATAGCGCAGAATTTCCCTATGATTAATTTGTCTCCAAGAAAATCAAAATGATATAAGACATTCTGCTCAAAATTCAACCCGTCTGTATGATCATCATAGTAAGAATAATCTCCTACGATAATGTTGGGCGATTTAATGATGTTTTTTAGAAAAACCAACCGGTTGTAATCTTTCAATGGGTATATCTGATTGCTATCGGGTATTTGCATAATGAACTTGTTTTGCTGGTTTACTTTTCCATCGCCTTTGCTTTCAAACCGGCCGGCATTTTTTCAATGGCATAGCGTAAGGCCGTTCGGGGTATAACTGCTTTTTTCGACATTACATAATTGAATACCTCTTCCTGATGTGCCTCACTGGCGGCTTTGAGCATCCATCCATAACCTTTCTGCACCAGATCGTCTTTGTCCAACAAGAGTGTATCCGCTATCTCAAAGATATCGTTCAAAAATAAGCCTTTGCGGGCAGGGATAATCAGCGTTACGGCAGACGCACGTTTAACAAACCGTTTGGACAATATTGCCCACTTCTTCAATTCGGCAATGTATTCGGGATACTTCATCACAAACATTCCAACGGTATGATTGCACAGGGTATCACAATCTGCCCAGTTGGTCAGATAGTCATACACCCAATGTTCAAAAACCTTAAAATCGGCGGGCTCGTACTGCTTATGCAGCGATTCCGCCCAGATGCAGGCGACAACAGATTCTTCCAGGTAACCCGACTTCCAAAGTTCTTCACACAAGTTGAATATTTCCTGTTTAGGTAGGTCTTTTATTTGCCTAAAGCTTTCTTTGGCTATTTTACCCACGGTAGCCATTTTGACTCCATGCACTTTGGCTGCTTCGCCTTCTTTGAAAAAACGGTCAGATGAAGCGAGTGCTTTAGGGTCGATGTTGTCAATTAGGGCTTGACGAATATCTGATATAATATTTCTCATTTTGCAATTCAGGATAATCTATAGAGCAATGTGATTAGTTTCATACGATTATTTTATTCTTTTCCATGGAACTCGCATACTATAATGTTTATGTGTAAATGATTTACCTGCTCGTTTCAAAAAAATAAATTACATTTTTCTTGCCACAATAAATTTTTCAGGAAGATTTGACAAATTGATGCTTTCTACAATCGTTAAGCCTGAATCGGTTATTTCTTTCTCAATTTCATTACTGCCAAAGAAATATGTTTTAGGCATAATACGAACAAATCTTAAAAACTTCACAAATAGCGCAGAAAAAGAGCTCATTCCGCCAAAACAAGGAACTGCAATTATTAATTTACCTTGAGGCTCGAGTAGCTTATAGAACTGATTGAATATTTTTTTTCTGTTATCTATATATTGTAAAACATTAAAGATGGTTATAACTTGAAAAAATTTATCTTGGAACATTTCATTCAATGTGGTTATTTTCATGAAAGTCGCATTGTCTGCATTTTGATTTTTTAGATTTTGTTGCGCCCGTTTCAACATCCCTTCGGATACATCCACTCCATAGACTTTTCTTGCATTCCGTGCTATTTGAAGTGTAATAGTTCCTGTTCCGCACCCGTAATCAAGAACGGTATCCTCAGGCATGATATGTATTCCGAATTTACTGTTTATACATTTGACCAAGGTCGAGTTTGCTGCACTTTCCGCCTTGCTCCAACCGGATACCCTATCCCAAAATTTATATGAGGTATCAATTTTTGTTTTATTCATATTATTACTTCCATTCCATCATTTCAAGCTCTTTTTAAATCGAACAACAGTTAACAGATCCTTGAGTTGTTCTTTATCATTCACATCAATAATCATCGGAATCAAACGTCCGACGGGCTTCGCTTTGGCGAACTCATCCTTTATCGTCTCCGAAATATCCAACGCAGCAATCGCTTCGAGGTGTTTTTCGGTGAAATAGAAGCTCACTTTGAAAAAGCCCTTCCATACCGAAAGCCACAGAATGGTCTTCTTCTTGTGTACCACCTTACCGAGCCATGCTTTCCCGTCGTTGTAGAATCTCCACTCAATAGTCAGATCTTCGCTTGTGATCATTCCGAAAAATGACCCCAACACGCTATAAACTGTATCCCCGAGCGCATTTTTTAAGACCTTATCGGATGGGAACATTTCCGGATCTCTTAATAACATTTGTGCATCCATAGCCGTTACTTTTATTATCGTTAACAAAGATACATCCTTATAATCTTTTTTTATAAAGAACCGAAATAGATTGCCGTACGGATCATTTGTGATACGAATGACATTTCATTATCATACCAGGCTACTGTTTTGACTAATTGTTTGTCGCTGACCGAAACGATTTTGGTTTGCGTGCCGTCGAAAAGGGATCCGAAACTTATTCCGATAACATCGGATGAAACTATAGGGTCTTCGGTATACCCGAACGATTCATTAGCGGCATTTTTCATTACGTGGTTGATATCTTCCACGCTGACCTTTTTTTCGAGTATGGAAAACAGTTCAACAACAGAACCCGAATGAACCGGCACACGTTGGGATGACCCGTCAAGTTTCCCTTCTAATTCCGGGATCACCAAACCGATCGCTTTTGCGGCTCCTGTGGTATAGGGGACAATACTGTCCGCGGCGGCACGGGACTTCCGGTAATTGACCTTCGGATCAGGTGTATCCATGAGCGGTTGGGAATTTGTATACGCATGGATGGTTGTCATTTGAGCTGCAAGGATCCCGTAACTGTCATGAAGGACTTTTGCCATCGGGGCTAAACAATTCGTTGTGCACGAGGCACAGCTTATTAACTTGTCCGAGCTCTCCAATATGTCATGATTCACGTTATAAACGATCGTTTTTACATCTTTATCCGATGGAGCTGAAATGATCACTTTATCCGCTCCTGCTTCAAGGTGTGCCTTCGCTTTCTCCTTCGTTTCAAAAATACCCGTGCATTCCAGCACCAGATCAATCTGAAGTTCCTTCCACGGTAAATGATGGGGATCACGTTCGGCATATACGGCTACTTCTTTGCCGTCAACAATTAGTGAAGTATCGGTATTTTCTATATCCCGGTTGAATACCCCTTGTACGGAATCATATTTCAGCAGATATGATAACATGGAGGGTGAACTCAAGTCATTGATAGCAATGACTTCCAACTTGTCACTTTTTACAATTTCACGGAAGGCCAAACGCCCTATCCGGCCAAATCCGTTAATAGCAACTTTAATCATAGCTTTGAAATTTTATAAATTATCTTTCCTTGTTTACCTTACAAAGGTATAATAATAATTTTATGTCTTAAGTGACATATATACGTCAAAAACTGCCATCGATTGCCGTAAGCAACGCATCCCGTAAGAGAACCTTATTGCTTTTCTTTGTATAATTCCAACCAGTGAAGATGGAGGTTCCTTATACCAAAAATTTACCACCCTATGCCGTAGTCTTCCCCGTGATTACTGCTCCCTCCCCAAAAGGATCCATGCTCATTGTCTAAAAAGATAGCATTAATGGGGCCGCTCGTGCGATTCCCTAATTGTATTTCATATCCCATTTTCTTTAATTCGTCGATCACCTCTTTCTCCGTATCCTGACGGACCAGTATGCTTCCGGGTCTGGGCATACGGTCTTTGAACTGGGTTCCGCCCAGTGAAAGCCACAGTTGATTGCTGTTAATGTTGGCTGCCTCGGACGCCTGTTGAACGGTCATGCCGAATTCGACGACATTTAAGAAAAACTGGAGCAGGTTTTGTTCTTGTGTATCTCCTCCCTGTACCGCAAAAGCCAGGAAAGGCCTGCCGTCTTTCAATGCCAGGGAAGGAGTGAGCGTTACCCGGGGGCGTTTGCCGGGTTCTACCACATTAAAAGGATTCAGTAGGGAATCCAGTACAAAACTTTGCATCCGCTGACTCATGCCTATACCCGTCCGTCCTGCTATACAGGCGGGTATCCATCCGCCGCTGGGTGTTACCGATACAACCCATCCTTCCTTATCGGCAGCCACGATACTGGTCGTTCCGCGGGTAAGTCTGTCCTGGTAAAGACTGTCCTGGTAAAGACTGTTTTGGTAATGACTGTCCTGATATCCGTCAACAGGCGAAATATCCGCATGATAGAACGGTTCATCCTTTAAAATGTATCCGCTGGCGCCGGCATCATGCCTGGGGACAAAATCTTTTACTTCCGGAACGATGATCGTAGTGTCAATAAGATGACTCCGTTGTTTCAGTAAGGCTTCATACGGATTGCTTTTCCCTTCATAAGCGTAAGGATTTCCCGGCATGACCAGATGATCGTTTTTATCCCGGCGAATCTCTTTCGATCGTTCACGGGCATACTCTTTACTAAGTAGTCCCTGAATCGGCGATTTGGGAGAGAAATAAGGGTCTCCATAGTAAAAATCCCGATCGGCAAAGGCCAGATTCATGCTTTGATAAATCGTATGAATATACCGGGCCGAATTATATCCCATTTCCTGCAGATCGAAGTTTTCCAGGATATTCAGTGCCTGCAATAACATGGGTCCCTGTGTCCACTCCTGCAATTTATAGACCTCTATGTCTTTATAGGTTGTATGCAGGGGAACTTCTTCTATCGGTTTCCATCCTGCCAGGTCTTCAAGCGCGATCAATCCGCCTTGTTCCCGGCTTCCACGGACGAATTCCTCGGCAATATCTCCTTTATAAAAACGATCCTGCGCTGCTTTGATCGCCTCTTTCCTGTCCTTGCCCTGCCGGATGGCCTGTTGTTCCGCTTCCACCATCTTTTCCAGTGTGTTCAAAAGATCTTCCTGTACAAAGATCTCGCCGGCTACCGGAGCTTCCCTTTGTTCACCTGCATGGGGCAAAAAAACGGCTTTACTGTACGGCCATTCTTTAATACGCTCCTTGTTTCTTTCTATACTGTTTGCCGTTTGGGCATCCATCGGATAGCCCCTGGCCATCTCCATAGCCGGTGCCAGCACTTCTTCCAGGCTCAGCGTACCGTATTCCGCCAGCATATAGCACAATCCGCCCGGGGTTCCCGGAGTTACAGCGGCCAAAGGACCGTATTCGGGTGGAAAAGCATATCCTCTATCCTTGAAAAAGGAAACGGTCGCGCCGCAGGGAGCCACGCCCAAGGCGTTTATCGCCAGAACCTTACCATTATTCGGATTATAAATCAGTGCCTGGGTCTCTCCTCCCCAACTCAGTACATCCCAAATGGTGCAGGTGGCGGCCAGCATGGCACAGGCCGCATCCACGGCGTTGCCCCCCTGCTGAAAAATCATCGATCCTGCTGTGGCGGCTAAAGGTTTTCCTGTTATTGACATCCAATGTTTACCATGCAAGGGAGGCTTTTGTGTGGACTGGGCCAGAATGGCACAAAAAGAAACAGCGCAAACAGCCATTGTAAAAAAATATCGTTTTATCATAATGATCTGTTTTTGAACAAAAGTAACCATCTTCTTCTTTATTTTCAATAAAATCCTGGGCTGGTGTGTCAGGGGCGAAGTCCCCGATGTCTCGCCCTTTCCGGGCTTTTGTTTTTGTTAATGAATACCGCAAAACTTTGCCCTGTGCCGACCTTTTTCCGCTCTTTCAGAGCTTGTTCAGCTTTGCACCGAACTGAATACTGCGTTCTGTTTTTAAACGGTCGAAGAGGATAATATAGACGGATTCATTCATCCGGATCTCCTGAATGGTGCCCGGCCCGAATATGATATGGTCGATCCTTTCTCCTTTCCGGAATGCCTGTTCGGAAAAGACGGAAGATATACGGTTAGTCCCGTTCTCCAGATAAGGATCAATTTCTTTTACAAACTGAATATTCTCTTTGCCTGCATCAAAAATAAACCGTGAAGGAAATTTAAAAACCCCGTCATTCGAGATACCTTCCGAATCGGAAAGGTACACCCGGTTCATTGCCCGTGTCATGGCCACATAAGCCAAACGGCGTTCTTCATCCATTTCCTCCGGGGTACTCACACGGCGACTGGGAAAAACACCTTCGTCCAACCCGCAGATAAACACATAAGGAAATTCCATTCCTTTTGAGGTATGGATGGTCATCAACCGGACGGCCTCCTGCTTATCTTCCTTATCCAGATTGGTATACAAGGCAATCCGTGCCAGGAAATCTTCCAACGTGGCGTCATCGTCCTTGCCTGCTTCTTCCACGGCGCGTTTCAATTCCGCTACATTATCCAGCCGTTCCTGATCGCCCAGTAAACGAAGAAATTCTTCATAACCGCTTCGTGCCAGGATCATTTGCAGAATATCTCCAAGCCGGCTTGCCTTATAATCCGCTTTTACCGATTCAATGGCTTCTAAATACTGAAGAGCCTGGGTCGCACGGAAAAAGCCCGACCGGATGTTTTCTTTTAAGGCCTGGTATAGGGAGCAACCTGTCTTTTCTGCATAATCTTTCAGAAAATCTATTTTCTTTTTCCCTATTTTCCGTGAAGGTGTATTGATCGTACGTAAAAAAGCAATATCATCGCCCGAGGTGATCATACGCAAATAGCAGATGACATCCTTGATTTCCTTTCGTCCGTAAAATTCAATGCCGCTGTAAATTTTATATACCAACCCTTTCTGCACAAAGCACTCCTCCAGGGGACGGGTCAGATAATGCGCCCGGTAAAGGATGGCGATCTTATTCAGGGAGACATTGTTCTCCTTTAACTTCATGATTTCCGAATAGATCCATTCGGCTTCTTCCTTCTCGGTATCTACATGATTGAAAAGAGGTTTCTCGTCATGTCTTTTCGTTGCTGTAAGCTCTTTGGGAAAACGGATCACATTCTTTTCAATCAGCGTATTCGATGCTTTCAGTATTTCCGGAGTGGAGCGATAGTTGGTCGTGAGCAGGATGGTTTTGGCCTCCGGATAGACCTTGTCGAAATCCAGGAATAATTTGATGTGCGATCCGCGCCACGAATAGATCGTCTGGTCGGGATCGCCTACAATAAACAGGTTCCCGTGTTTACCTGCAAGCAGCCGGGCTATTTTATACTGACGCTCACTCACATCCTGAAATTCGTCGACCATGACATATTGCATCCGGTTCTGCCATTTCTCCAATACAGCGGGGAAATTTTCCAGAATATAGGTGGTGAAATTAATCAGATCGTTAAAATCACAACCGAAAGATTTTTTTTGTTCGTACAGATAGCGCAGGAAAATCTCCTCGTCACGATCCGCACACTGCGAGAATTTGGCTTTGAGCTGATCATTGTTCAATTCATAGATATAGTCGATATAAGAGGTGGCATACAACTTTTTTGCCTCAAGTACTTCGTCAAGCGTTCTTTTGACAGTCGCTTCGCGGAGGGTGAGTTTCATTTCTTCGAAGATCTTGAGCAGAAGTTGTTTCTGGTCCTCCACATCCAGAATAACGAAGTTTTTGGGGAAATTCAGGACATGAATATCTTCTTTGAGCAGTTGAACACAAAAGGCGTGGAATGTGCAGATATATCCCAGGTCCATATCCCCCAAAGCCTTTCTCACACGCTGTTTCATTTCGTTTGCCGCACGGTTTGTAAAGGTTGCGCATAAAATGTTTTTGGGTGGGACGCTTATCATATCCGTCAGGTAGCAATAGCGCGAAATCAATGCCCGCGTTTTTCCTGTGCCGGGGCCGGCCAGGACGCGTACGGCTCCCTCTGTGGTTCTGACTGCATATGATTGTTCCGGGTTGAGTGTCTCTAAATAACTCTTCAAAATATCAATTCCTTCCGACTAATTCTTTATCCGTATTCCTGAAGATATCGCCTGTCCTTTTTATCTGATATTGACATGCGATTCTTTTGACGATTACAATGCAAATATAATGAATCCATTATCTTAACCAGTCATTTCCCGTAGAATATTTCAGGCCGTCAGGAGTTTCTGTCATCTGCTTTAGCCCATTCTTCTTGTCCGGTTTATTTGTCTTTCGCCTCGGTTTTTATTGTTCCCGTTATAGGTCAGTTGCTTTGTAAAACGGGTTTTTAAGGCTTTCCACTTATCGAAATAACGGTGCGGCTAGAAAAAAGTTCCCCCGAATATACTTTTTTGATTAAGATTATACTGTTTGGCTGTTAATAATATCAGCGTTTCTTCTATTGCTGCCGTTAAAGCTATGGAGATAACAACAATTCCTACCGTAACAGGTACTTCCGGAAATAGTATATATACCGGTAACAGAAAGTATATAAATAATCCCGATAATTTGTTGCCTAGTGTGTGCACCATTCCCCATTGGCTGAATTTCACCTTGGTGATGACTACATTTAATAGCCTTATGATTATAACAGTAACAACAAGCCACAATATAACATTGTGTTGCAGCAATTCGGTATAAATAAAAAATACCGCCGTTATAAGCAGGTAGAAAACGAAATCACCCAGACTATCAAGTTTAGCTCCTATGTCTGATTCTGCTTTCCAACGACGGGCAATATATCCGTCGGCAATGTCGCTTACCCCGCAATAGAGGTATAATATGGTAAAAAGTACCGGATAACCACCCAGGAAAAATAATAAACCGCTTATTATAATACGGCTTACGGAAAGGATGTTAGGTAATTTTTTCATACGATTAAAACTATTATTTTCACTAAAGTTAGTCATGTTAGAGTGTGTGAACAATTATCATGCTTGTTTCATCCCTATAACTTGTGAGCTTTTTTCCTTCCTTGCCAATTACACATAGTGGATTGACCGGAAAAGAAGAAAAAATGAACTACTTGGTCAGGCAATACGAACAGAAGACAAGCGTGGTTGGATTATGTCGTTACGAGAAATAGCCTAATGTAATTACTACAAAGATAGATAATTTCTGTTTTTATGAGGTCGTAAGCTTCTCCACAAACAGTACGTTTCAAAAATAGAAAAAAAAGCTTAACTTTGAACAGTAAAAGATATGAAACGAGAATGTTATTTGATCAGAAGGGTGGGATGGATATGAGCGTGATAAACAAGGAGCAGGAGCTTATTCATCAAATAAAAAAATTGAAACGGCAATTAACTATAGCTAATAGTCGGGTCAAAACAGCCAAATACGGACTTGTGTGGATGGAAGTACCTGAAGCCTTTGATGATGAATCTGAAAATCAATTGCCAGTCATAGAGGAGATTAAAGAAAAGTCTATCCGGAATAAGGATAAAAAACCGACACATATTCTTATCGAAGGAGATAATTATCACGCATTGACTTGTCTGAACTATACACATAGAGAAAAAGTAGATATTATATATATAGACCCTCCTTATAATACTGGCTCGGATGGATTCAGATACAGGGATAAAAGGATACTTGAGAAATTCCCGGATGGTTCCGACGTACCCAAAGATCATCCTTTAAGGCATAGCTACTGGTTGTCATTTATGAATAAACGTCTGGAGTTAGCATACAATCTGTTAAAGCCGGAAGGTGTTATATTTATCTCGATCAATGAAGAAGAATATGCGCAATTGAAGTTGTTGTGCGATCGCATTTTTCAAGCGTCAAACTACATGACTACCTTTACTGTCAAAGTAAGGCATGAAGATAGAATTCTTAAGGGGGATAAAGATTATCATGAGATTACGGAACAGCTGTTACTATACAGGAAATCCCCCAAGTTTAAGTCAATAAAAAGATTTCAGGATAATACTTCCATTGAGAAATATGTATATACGGTTGAGGAATTAATTGATAACCCGGAGCAAACCACACTGGGTTCAAAAGTAGTCTCTGTATTTAAACCGGGTGAATATAGAATTATCAAATCAATGCCTTCCGCAGATAAGTTTCAAAAAATCAATATCCGGGGATCGATAAAGGAGGGGAACAGTTCGGGACGCTTTCATATGAAATATCTGGAAGAAAGGAATAATATGTTCGGTTATTTATATAAAGTACCCGATATGGGAGGGGATATGTATGATTACAGGTATTTTCTCACACGGGAATCGGCAATTAAAGTAAACGGTTTCTACTTTCAGGGAATTCCTCTGAATAGAAAAGAAGTAAAAGGGGTGCCCTATCCTAATTATATGGATTTTGAAGAAGCTTTTAATAATGTTGGCTATGAAGGAGGAGTCGAATTTAGGAACGGGAAAAAGCCCGTCGATTTCCTGAAATTCATATTTTCGATAGGATCTTCGAATAAAGAGGCGGTTATACTGGATTTTTTTGCCGGAAGTGGTACTACGGGGCACGCAGTGATGGAGCAGAATTATATTGATGGAGGCAAAAGACAGGTAATATTGTGTACCAACAACGAGAATAATATCGTGAATGAAGTGACCTGGCCCCGAATTAAAAATGTTATTCAAGGTTACTCCCTGAGTAAAAATCAAAAAGAAATATTATATGAGGTTACTTTGAATACTAAATTGTTGTTTGATAATACTGTGATCCAAACTGCCAGGGAACGCTTTTTCTCACAACAATATAAGTCCCGGTATGATGAAATAAAAGAAGAGGTAAGAAAAAATAAATATACTATTTATGGTATTATTAAAAAAGGCCACAAAATACCGGGCCTGGGTAATTCTCTGAAGTATTATAAAACTTCATTTGTTAAGAATAATGATATTCTATCCGTTTCGGATGAAGAGAAAGTGATTTAAAAAAATATACCACCTCCTTATAAATTATTCTCACTATTATTTTTAAAATTAATTTTAATTAAATGCATAGACCTCTGTTTGTTGGGTAAAAAGTTATATTATATATTTGCTCCTTAAAGAGAGGTGGGTATTTCTAATTATTTGTATATTATTATGCGGAGAAACAATAAATTACAATTATATCATGAGAATAAAGATTGTTTACTTGTATGCCGTTGTTGTTATGGGCAGCGTCCTTATCCGCACAATTCCGTCCCGGGGAAGGGTAGGGCCTATTTGTCGGGAAGTAGCCCATTAAACCTCCTACTAATAGGTCGACTGCAACCGTTTCGGTAGGGTATTTCTTCTGAAAATTCCGGTGGCATGACTCTTGTTTAATTGAATTTGTATCAATAAATATTTATAATAAATTTATTATTTCGCATGAAAACAAACGGACTTATTTTCTTAGTAATCCTGCTGGCCGGTATGATTATTTTACCGGGTTGCGGCAGTACAAAAGGGTATCAGGGAACAAAACTGGAGTCTACAGACCTTGTCCGTATACACCAGGGTGACCATAAACTGAAGATAAAAGGGAAGAAAACTTCCGAATCAGCGCTCCTTATAAAAGTGGATACGGTTTCGGTGGGTAGTTACATGAAAGGCTTTCCAAAATATACCGATGTATTACCGGGTGAAAGAACCGTGGAAATACGCCATTTCCAGCAATGGAAAGATAAAACCGCTACGGCAGGAGCTATGTTCGGGTTGATCGGTGCATCCATTGCAGAATCCAACAATCCGCACACGCATTATAAACTCACATTCACAACAGAGAAGGGAAGAGAATATACTCTCTTGCCCGTAACGGATGAATCTACCGGAACACCTCTGTTCTACGTGATAGATGCTGTAGCCAATGATACTATCAATCCTCGGGTCGTCCAAATAGAAAAGAAGAAAAAATAAACTTTCGTGCCATATTGACAAAACGCCTCCTTGATCATTTCGGAAATATCGGATGGAGCAATATCTTCAAGATGTTTTTAGATGAAATAGATGTTCGTTTTGGAATAATGGCTATTTTTTTGGATAATAGAAAATAAACGTTACTTTTGCAATTGTTTCGTCTTTTTCAGTTGATTTTTGACAAAAAAAGAATGAATAATATGTTTATACGATACAATAGTGACTGTTGCTTTACCTCACATATGGCAATGTGTTGTTGTATGGCTATGGCATGCCACTGCTGTTGTATCGGATAAAAAATACCGTTTATAAAGGAAGTTGAAGCTCCTCCGATACAGTTTCGGGGGAGTTTTTTGTTATAAAAAAGTGTAAGTTCAAAGAAACAATATACTTAAAAAGTTACTGATATGTCAGGAAAAATAGAATTCTTATCAAGAACCGGAGAACAGACGAAAGCGATCCACGCAGGGGAATTTCCCGATCCTGTGACCCGGGCTTCTTCTCCCAACTTAGTGATGTCCACAACCTTCGTGACCGATGCCGATTCCGGATTTTCGGCAGAGAATATGGAAAAAGATGATATATGGATGTACTCCCGTTGGGGGAACCCGACCGTGCATCAATTGGAAGTAAAGCTGGCTGCCCTGGAAGAAGCGGAAGCAGGTATTGCTTTTGACAGTGGTATGGGAGCGATCTCCGCGCTGCTGTTCCATATATTGAAGAGCGGTGATCATGCCATTGTGAGTGATGTGGCCTATGCGGCTCTTTCGGAATTGACCAATGAGATGATTCCCGGGTTGGGCATCGGGATCACCAAAGTAGATACTTCTGATCTGTATGCGATTGAAAAAGCGCTTCAATTCAATACCCGCCTGATCTATATTGAAACACCCTGTAATCCGTTACTTCGTTTAACCGATATCACGGCTGTATCAGAGATCGCGCATAGTGCGGGAGCAAGATTAGTTGTAGATTCAACCTTTGCCACCCCAATGGCTACCAAACCATTGACATTAGGCGCAGATTTTGTAATTCATTCACTTACCAAATATCTGGGAGGGCATGGTGATGCATTAGGTGGAATTATATTGGGGGAAAAAGAAGAACTGTTTTCACTACGGAAAAAGACGGCAATACGTTTGGGCGGAGTATTGAGCCCGTTCAATGCCTGGTTGATCTTAAGAGGATTGGCTACCTTTCCGATACGTATGCGCGTGCATCAGGAGAATGCGTTAAAATTGGCTATCTATCTTGAGCAACATCCTAAGGTGAAGCGTGTGATTTACCCCGGATTACCTTCCCATCCTCAATATGAGCTTGCCAGCCGCCAGATGAAAAATTTTTCGGGAATGATCACGTTTCAGGTTTTAAACGGGAGAGAGACGGCACAGACGTTGGCGGAAAGACTGCAGATCATCCATTATGCCGTTTCATTGGGGCATCATCGCTCCCTGATTTTTTATATGGATAGTGAGAATCTGCAACAAACATCTTTCCGCCTTGATACTTCCCGACAAGTGGATTCCTGGAACGAGTTTGCCGGAGAAGGTATTTTCCGTTTTTCCGTCGGCCTCGAGGATGCGGACGATCTGATTGCCGATTTAGAGCAGGCATTATTATAAATTACTGAAAAAGGGGCGGAGGACTGACAGAATAATACTTTACGGGCCGATTCAGAGTAAGTTTTTAATATGGTTAATCGATATGTCAGGTCGGTTCGTGTGGTTTTCAGGGGAACTCAATCCTAAAGCGGGTGCCGTTCTTATCAGATTGTACCGATATTTTTCCTTTATGCCGGATAACAATCTGCCGGCAAAGACTGAGGCCGATACCGGATCCGTGTGCCTTTGTCGAGTAGAACGGGATGAATATCTTATCTATTGCTTCGGGTGAAATACCTTGCCCGTTGTCCGAAACTGTGATCTCTATCTTATCACCCACCATTTCCGCTTTCACCTCTATTTTTTCTTCGGATAGTCCGCTACAGGCTTCATGGGCATTTTTCAACAGGTTGATCAGCAATTGCTCCACCATGATCTTATCGGCATTTAGGATCAGTTGTGTAGGGTAGACGTAATAAGAGAAATCGATGCCGTTGGAAGAGGTCAGTTGTTGTATCGATTGGAGCAGGCCGTGCATCAGGATAGGTTGCTTAACGGGTTGCGGCAACCGGGTAAGTGTCCGGTAGTTCTCCACAAAGGAGAGTAATCCTTTGCTTCGCCGGTGGATCGTCTCCATGGCTTGTTGCATGATCCGGTATCTTTCCGGATCGGTACCCTCTGAAATTTCCTGTTCGCTGAGCGTTTCCGACAAAGAGATAATCGGAGCGATACTGTTCATGATCTCGTGTGTAAGCACGCTGATCAGTTTTTGCCACGCTTTGGTCTCGGCTTCTTCCATTACGGAGTCGTGCGTGCGGGTCCGGAATGTTTCCAACGCTTCGTTCATCTCCTGCATCAACAGGTTCAGTTCATCGTTGGAACGATTACCGGGAAAATGGGTGGAGAAATCGGAGTGGCGGATGCCGCCTATCATTCTTCCTATGCGTTCTCTCAGGTTTTTCCGGTCGTAATAGAGGGATACCGCCAATATAATGATGCTCATCAACACTAAAATGGATGAAAAATAGTATTCCTGCCAGAAAAGCCATCCGCCAGCAAGCGATAACAGCACTATGGTTACTATTTTGCTGAGGAAGATATGTTTGGATTGGATGTGCATGGTCGTTGGGGCATTATACCGGAGCTGCAAAGGTTATTGAGCGCCGAGTTTTTCGATTTTCCGGTAGAGTGTAAAACGGGAGATACCCAACAGTTCCGCTGCCCGGTTCATGTTACCGCCGCTTTGGCTGAGCGCTTTCTCGATAGCTTCTCTTTCTAATTGATCGAGATTCAGGTTGTCGGCTTTCGATTTCCGGTAAGCGGCCGATTTCAGCATAAAGTCATCCGGAGTAAGCGTAAATCCCGAAGCAAGGATCACCGCCCGTTCTATCGCATGTTGCAATTCACGCACGTTTCCGGGCCAGTTATATTCACGGAGTTTTTTCATTGCCTGTCCCGAAATATTCCGGATATCCTTTTTGTATTTTTTCCTGTAGCGTTGCAGAAAATGTTCGGCAAGCAGGTCTATATCCCTTCCCCGTTCCCTGAGAGGGGGAATATTCAGTTCGATGGTGTTGATACGGTAGAGCAGATCCTGACGGAACTCCCCGTTGGCGACCATTTCGTGGATATCCGCATTGGTGGCGCAGATAAGGCGTACGTTGATGGAGAGCGGCATCGTGGAACCCAAACGGGTGATCTGCTGTTTCTCGATGGCCGTCAGGAGTTTTGCCTGCATGCCGGGTGTCAGGTTACCGATCTCGTCCAGGAACAGCGTCCCTCCGGAAGCAATTTCAAAACGCCCCTGTTTCTCTTGTCTGGCATCGGTGAACGCCCCTTTCTCATGCCCGAAAAGTTCGCTCTCGAACAGTTGTCCGGGGATGGTCCCCAAATCGATATGTACAAACGGTTTGTCCGTACGGGGAGAGCAACAGCAGAGCAGGTTGGCGATCATATCTTTCCCCGTACCGTTTTCACCGAGAATAAGGATATTGGCGTCGGTATCCTTCAACTTATCGATGGTTTCGAAGAGTGATTGCATGGCCTCGCTCTCGCCGATGATCTCAGGTACGCTCCTGTTGCTCTCAAAGGCCGCCACTTTCTGTTTCAGGTGTGTGACTTCGGTACGGCTTTTCCGCAGCTCTATTGCCGAAGAGACGGTTGCCAGTAATTTTTCCTTTTCCCACGGTTTGGGGATAAAATCGGTTGCCCCTGGTGATACGTTATGGTGGTGATTTTTTACCTAAGAGTCACATCAGGCAGATATCTGGGGAAAGGAGCGACACTAAAGAAAGATATTCGATTTACCAGTTTGAGATTTTTGGTCCCGAATTTGTTGAGTTTTTGATATAAAAATAACGGAAGGACGGAATATTCATGAAGGGGAGAGAAATGTATATTTAATAAACCAAACCGCCGATCGCCTGTTAGCCACCCTGGACTCAACAGGCATAAAAAAAGTCAATGACGTGCCTGTAGTCGGAGTAATCGAGGATATGTATATTGATTCTCCGGTGGTGCCTGTTTTCCCTTCTGTATATGTAATGTCGGATCGGCAACCGTGGGAAGCACAGGGGGAAAGCACTAAATTTTATGCGTACAAATACACGAAAGAATCGCGATATGCTACCGAAAAAGAGATCAAGCGGATAGCGACGGAGGATGTCGGAAATCGTTCTTCTACTATTTTAAATATGGAGGAATTATACGCCGAATACACCAAATCTGAACGCTATTTGCTTATCCTGTTGAGTATAATGACCGCGGTAGCGATTCTGATAGCTGTTTTTGGGGTGTATTCAATAGTTACTCTTGCGTGCAACCGGCGACGGAAAGAGATCGCCATCCGAAAAGTAAACGGGGCAAAAGCATGGGAGATTTTCCTGCTCTTCTTCCGGCAATACTTTATGGTCACGATGCTCTCGTGCATCGTGGCATTCCCGATTGGAATGTACATTATGCAACGCTGGTTAGAACAATATACACGAAGAATATCTATGGAGTGGTGGATTTTCGCCGGAATATTCCTCCTGGTCGTGCTGGCGAGCATCTTTTCCCGCGTCCGCCGGGCAGCAAGAGAGAATCCGGCGGAAGTGGTTAAGTCGGAGTGATATAATGTGCCAATGTGTCGATATGCTGATATGTATCGTCCTGAAAGTTGTTTACAAGGGACTTATTAAATACTGATTATAGTTTGTAAAAAATAGTTTTAATTCTGGCATAGGTTTACAGAGCCGTCGAGATGCGGCATAACGAATAAGTAAATGAAAATGACAATCCGTACATTAAACCGGTTCCGTTTATACACGCTAGTGAATATCCTGGGCATGGCATTAAGCCTGGGCTGCGTTATCCTTATTGCCCGGTATGTGCACCAGGAGACGACGGTGAATCATTTCGCGACTGATCTGGAGCGAACCTACCTGATGACCGAAGAGGATCAAAACGGACAACGCACCTACCGCGGAGCCCGTGATTGGGATCAAGACGGCGATTACCTCGACCCGTTGAGTCACGAAGCAATCGAATGTTTCTCGGTCTTTATTCCTTACGAGGAAGATCATATTTATGGCCCGGTTTGTCCCAGGAAAACAAGAAGAGGCGGTGGCTTACCTCTCGAACCTTTATAAAGAGATGAACGATAATGCGGAGTTCCCTTACAGCTTGTTGGAGGATGATATTGCCCGGCTTTACGAAGAGGATAAACGTGTCAGCAATGTATATGTGTTGTTTGCCCTGTTGGCTATATTTATTTCCTGCATGGGTCTGTTCGCCCTTTCGTTATTTGATATCCGGCAACGGTACCGTGAAATTGCACTGCGCAAGGTCAACGGTGCCACGACGAGGGATATCTCGCGGTTGTTACTGAAAAAATACGTGCAATTGCTGGCCGTCGCTTTCGCGATAGCGGTTCCCGCGGCACTCGTCGTTATCCATAAATATCTCGAAGGGTTCGCGCATAAAGCACCCGTCTCGTGGTGGCTGTTCGCGATCGCCGGCGTGACGGTGGTCGCCATCTCGTTGCTCACGCTTGTATGGCAAGTACAGAAAGCAATGAAAATCGATCCCGCGAAGGTATTGAAGGGAGAATAAACATGATCGTTGTTCAAGTGACTTAAAATCATCTGGGAACAGACTTATCCCGAAGAATATTTCACGTTTACGGATGTATATCGTACATTTGTACAGCGGAATAGCAAAATTACGGAGATGTCGCATTTGCTGCAGATGTATTCGCTCATCAGCGTTCTGCTCACCTGTTTCGGGTTGTTCGGAAAAAATGAAGTAATCGTATGAAAACAAAACGGATCCAGCTACTTTTTCTCTCTGCCTTTCTGATTATGTATGTTTCGGCACAAACTACCCATCCTGTCTTGATCGAAGGCCGTATTACGAACACCACGGAAAAACAGGTGACCCTATTCATTGCAGATGAAAATGGCCTGGGTGATATCGATACCATCCCGTTACAGGAGGATGGCAGTTTTCGTTACCTCACGTATCGGATTACCATCCCGCAGAAGACGAGCCTCAGGAACAAGGATATACAGTTGAACGATTTTTTTATCGCTCCGGGATATCACCTGACAATTACAGGCGACGGAACGGATTTTCTGACGTTAATGAAATCCGCGAAAATTGAAGGGGCCGAAAGCAATCGTTACAAACTCTTACACGATTCCATCATGGTTGCCCGTATGGACAGGACACAGTGGTATGAATTGAAAGGGGACTCGTTGCTGGAATATATCCGTAACCAAAAGCATTTAACGGATTCCCTTGAAAAGGTCGTGTTTCATAAAAACGATACTACCGATCCCTATTTATCCTATTTCGGGCGAATGACCTACCTGAATAACCAATTTCAAAACCTTTATTTCCTTCTGGCCGCCGTAACCATGAAGCAACTGGAGGAGGAAAAAGCCTGCTCTTTTGCCTTGGAAACAGCCGATAAGACGATCCTGAATAATCTTTTTGAGGAAGAATACATGATTTCTGACATGTATAAAACCTGGTTCCTATCGCAGTATCGAACCTATTTGATCAATAAAGATACGGAGAATAACCCGGAGATGGAAAACACGTTGCTCTATCGACTGGAAAAAGTAAAAACCGGGTTCCCGGGAAAAGCCGGAGAATATGTGCTCTTTAACTTAATGGGAGGGAATATCGACACGAATATCAGGACACTGGAACAACTGAATACGTACCGATCGGAGGTTGAGCCGTATATAGCCTCTCTTAGCAACGAGAAATACCGACAGTCGCTAATCAGCGCCTTCGAAGAAAAAGAGCGCTTCCTGAAGCTGACACGGGTGGGGCAACCCGCACTCGGTTTCAGCCTTAAGAGCAGTACCGGTGAAACATACTCGCTGGAACATTTTCAGGGGAAAGTGGTGTACATCGACTTGTGGGCGAGCTGGTGCGGGCCGTGCAGAAAAGAGATTCCCGCGCTTCGGGCGTTCTATGAGAAGTACAAGGACGACGATCGTATTGAGATTGTCGGGATAGCCGTACACGACGGATATAACGATTGGAAAAAGGCTCTGGAAGAAGATAAACCCGAATGGCTGCAACTTCACGATGCCAATGGTGTCGTCACACAAGCTTACGAGGCAAATGCCATTCCCAAGTACATCCTGATCGATAAAAAAGGGAATATAGCGGATATGAATGCTCCAAGTCCAGGTAATAGGGAAACGTTAGTTGACAAATTAAATGCAGAATTAAACAAGTAAAATCTTTACAAAATGAAACGAGCATGAAAATCATTCTTCCCCAAGAACATGATCAAAAGCGAGTTCACTAAAGTTAGTCATTTGCTCGCTATGGCAAAGTTCAAGCAAGTTTGACTTTGCTCATTTAGCTTAAAGGAAATGTTCCATAAGATATCTTTGAAAATAAAAGTTTTAATCATATGAAAACAACAGATTATTTACTTATTGCACTGTTTGCCCTGACAGGGTTGAATATGCAGGCACAGACAAAATCAGTGGAACTGCCGCCAGCGGCATTCGCCAACACACGCTCACTGGAAATCAGCAGGGTGACTCTTTCGGACACGGCCACAGTACTTGAAATGGAGGCATTTTATACTCCCGGATACTGGATAAGGATCGTATCGGACAGCTATCTACAGGCCGAGGGGGAGAAATACATGATCCGCAGCGGTGAAGGCATCGACCTGGATTCGCTCTTCTGGATGCCCGAATCGGGCGAGGCTTCGTTCCGATTGGTGTTTGACCCCTTACCTTCACACACAGAGACATTCGATTTCATCGAAAGCGATTGCGAGGATTGTTTCAAGATCTACGGCATCGACCTGGTGCATAACCGTATGGACTTGCCCGAAATTTCCCTTCAATTCAGGGGCGATCATCAGCCGGAACCCGGATTTAAGACAACATGGCAAAGAGGGGAAACAACCGTGAGTGGCATACTGTGGAAGTATATACCGGGCACAGTCGACTGGACATTGATTTACCGCAATCCAATCACCGGAAGTGAAAATATCGTCCCTGTTGAAGTCGCCGGGGACGGCACATTCAAAACCACAATAACGGTACACAGTCCTACCAATCTTTATCTGGCATCACGAGCCGCCTATATCCCTATCAAGGTGGCTCCCGGCGAAGAATCAACCATCCTTGTCAATCTTCCGGAAATCCATCGTGCGGGCAGCCGGTTATTGAAAGAGCAACCGCCATACGGGAAGAAGTATTACTATGGAGGGTATCTTGCAGGGTTGAACAGCGATTTGACCAATGAGGACATTTCATATGCCGTACAGCTGAATTATGCCGATTCCATTGCAGATATGGATCTGAATGAGTACAAAGATTTCATAATGGATAAATACCATGAAAGTATTGAAAACAACAACGCACTGGATATCCACCCCCTTGCCAAGAAAATTGTCAATATCAAGGAAGCCGTTTCGTTACAGAATAAACTTGTATTTGCCGACTGGGAGATCATGGAGGCAAACAGGAAAAAACACAACCTATCGCAGGAAGATGCCCAAAAAGCATATACACCTGTTCAGAAGGCCGATGATTACAATGATTTCTATCAGTTGATCCCTTATAACGATATGGATATACTGATGGTGCCCGACATCTCTTATACCATACGCGGTTTGGGTTTCGCGAGGCAGGATTCAAACGACCCGTATGAAGTGGTGCGGTATTTGTCACAACACGAGGAAGTAGCCCAGGAGGACCGGGAGTTCTTAAAAAATTATCTTGCCGCTCAGGAAAAAAAAGAGGAATTTGAAGGGGAAGTATCCCTGGAATCTGTAGCTACCAAATATCAGGATCTGGCTGATCAATATGTCAAAACAGCGATAGGTGAAGGGTTCCTGTCGCGTATATGGAAAAGTGATGATGGTTTGATGCTCGACCTGATAAAAGCGCAAAAGCTGAGTACGGGCATACAGGATTTCAATCCTCTTACAGAGGAGCAAAAAGAGGAGCTTTCCGGTTTTCCGGAAGTGATCCGGCAGGTTATACTGGAGGAAAACGAGATGTTGCTGGCAAGAATTGAAGAAAACAAGAAGAAAACGGGATATACCGTGCTCAACACACCTGCGAATGCCGATGAAGAGCTGTTCGTGGAGATGATGAAACCATTTAAAGGGAAAGTGATTCTGGTGGATGTATGGGCAACGTGGTGCGGGCCGTGCCGCATGGCAAACAAGGCGATGGAGCCGCTGAAAGCGCAGTTAGCCGATGAGGAAGATCTGGTGTTTCTGTATCTGGCAGGTGAAAACTCGCCTGAAAATACGTGGAAGAATATGATCACCGATTTAAAAGGTGAGCACTACAGGGTAAATCAGGCTCAATGGGATTATCTGAGCGAGAGCCTGAATGCAAGAGGGGTTCCCACCTATCTTATCATCGACAGGGAAGGGAATCATACGTTCCACTCCGTGGGGTTCCCGGGTGCAGACACCATGAAAAGGGAACTGATGAAAGCATTGGGGAAATAGATATAAATGTGCATGGGCATTACTGACCACAGACTGCTGCTGGTACTCTTTAAAATTTGAAATAATGTTTTAAGCGAAAACTCCCTGATTAAAAGAAATCACCGTTCCACAACATCGAAAAGAATTGCAGGAGCGGCATAATAAAATTACGGAAATATCGCATTTGCTAAAGATGTAAACGAAAAATCGTATGAAGACAAAACAGATCTTCCTCATTACTCTTTTCCCTTTGCTTTTTGCATGCCAGCAGCAGGAAAAGACAAATTATCTCCCTTTCAGTCAGCAGCAGGAGCCTGAAAAAGGAAAGAAAGCAGTGATAGAGGGCAGAATCAGCAACCTTCAGGTGTACCCTCACGTGCGAAAGATACAATTGATACTACCCGACTTTTCCTTAATGGGGGAAGTGCATACTTCGCCCCTCGACTCATCGGGTGTCTTCCGATTTGAAATATACCCGGTGGCCCCGCGAGAGTTCTCGCTAACTCCCATCCAAGACAGGATGTTGATTGCTCCAGGGGATAGCTTGTATATCGAACATGATTTTGCAGATTTCATGAATACCCATGTCTCAGGAATAGGTTCGGAAGTAAATATGCAAATCATTCGATTCCGGAATGGTTATTTAGGTCGGTATTTTTTTGATTATGATACTCCTTATCTTGAATTCAAAAGCCTTTGTGATAAGCAACTGGAGGAGACATGGGAGAAGCTGAAAGTGTTTCAGGCAGACAACAACACTTCGGAGGTTTTTAACCGGTGGGCAGAAAAGCAGGTGAAGATCGATTATTTCACGGCGCTGATACACTTCCCGTATCAGTATTATTTGCGGTCACGCAAAGAGTTCACGGAGAAGGATGCTTACTATTCCTTTATTTCCGAACTGGAGCAGACCATTGATCAAACCATGATCTTGACCGATTATTTTCATGTGGTGGAGTGGTTTAATATGCTAAATTTGATTGGGGTAGATCTGGAACGGGAAGTCAAAGAGGCTCCCTTACCTCTTAAAGAAAGCATGAATTTACTTTATGAATCCACGGACAATCCCTTTTTATCCCAATTCGCGGTTGCATCGTACGTGAGCATCGAAACGAAGTCAAATCGCACGGAGACAATCGATGAAGTAGAGGAAGAGCTACACCGGATGATTACCGATCCTTTCCTGCGTGCCTCGTTGCAGGGGGAGTACAACCGGGTGAAAAAATACCAGGCTAACCCGCGCGTTTATTCGGATGCCGTGATGGGAAATAACAGGCTGAAAAGGTCCGGTGCGGGTGTTTACCCGGAAGATTCAGCTAACGTAGTGAAGCACCTTCTCGAAACAAATCGAGGTAGAGCACTCTATATTGATGTATGGGCCACGTGGTGTCGTCCCTGCATAGTGCAAATGCCGTATAGTGAAGAATTGTCCGATCACTTTGAAGGCGAGCCGATAATGTTTGTCTACCTTTGCACGGGTGATAGCCGCGAACAGTGGCAGGAAACCATTGAAAAATACGATCTATCAGGGGTGCATATCTACCTTTCGGAAAGTGAAAGGATGGATATGATGAAACGTTTCAACATCAAAGGTATTCCATACTACCTGTTATTTAACCAGGAGGGTGTTATGGTCGATTATGGCGTACACCTGCAACCGAGCATTCCCGAAACAAAAACAGCCATTGAAAAATTATTGAAATAATGGCCCGCTGCTTTTTCAGATGCCAATGTGTCCCATTGAAAACTTTTCCAGCTTACTTTTATATGATCGCTATCTTTGAATTGCGACAGTGCAGTCTCAAAATTTCTTTTTCCGATGTAACAGAAGGGACACATTACATCGCTCCATATTTCAATGTTCATTTTAGTCTTATGTATAGTTGTTATTGATTCTATTTTCACGAGAGCGCTTCGGGTTGGGGCGCCTCTCCGGTTGATCTGAACCGGGTTTCGGGAAGGGGGATAAATTCCTGGTTGTCGTTGGGCGGCAGTATAATCCTGCCTTCCTTCCAGTCGGCCTTTGCCTGCTCTATACGCTCCCGCCGGGAGGAGACAAAGTTCCACCAGATAAACCGCTCACCCAGAGGCTCCCCGCCCAGCAGCATGAGAGTGCAGTCTTTGGTGGCCGTCAGTATTGGATTCTCCGTCCTGGAAAAGACCAGCATCTGTCCCATCGAGTATTCTCGGCCGGCAATCTCCAGCTCTCCCTTCGCGATATAGACACCCCGCTCGGAGTGCTCCCGTGGAAGATTCAACTTAGTGCCGGCATCCAGCTTTACATGTAGGTAAAACAGGGGGGAGTGCGTGCTGACATTGCTTTTCAGCCCGTAGGCATCCCCCGCGATAAGGCGTATCCAGACGCCCTTGTCGGAATAGGTGGTGAGCTGCTCGGGCTGGTAATTGGCAAAAGTGGGTTCGCATTCTTCGTCCCTCTCGGGCAGTGCTACCCAGGTCTGTACCATTTCCAAAGAGCTGTTCGCCAGCAGTTCGGGGTCTTCAAACCGCTCGGAATGGGATATGCCCTTGCCGGCAGTCATCCAGTTGACTTCCCCGGGCCGGATGGTTTGCAGGGAACCCAGGCTGTCGCGATGGGTTACCCGTCCGTCGAAAAGATAGGTGACGGTAGAAAGCCCGATATGAGGGTGGGGCAGTACATCCATTGCGGTTACTTCTGCCGGTTGCAGCGTAAGGGGACCGGCATGATCCATGAAAATAAAGGGACCTACCATGCGTCGCTCGCGGAAAGGAAGGATACGACGCACTTCAAGTGTGGCGCTTATGGCGGCGCGGCGGGCGTTGATGATTAGTTCTGGCATAATATTATTTTTTACTGAGTGAGTCGCTTTTTGATAGTGGCGGTTTCATACTTTCAATCAATCCGGTAAAATAACATTACAAAAAGCGGTTTAGTTTTTAACCTCCGTAAAAGTATAAAAAATATATTACGCAAGGGTAAATGTCTCCTTCCATGTTTGTAAACGAGTGAACAATATCGGAAAAACTATTGTTTATCTTATGGTTACATATTTTGGATTTGGAATGTAAATGGATTTGACAGTTGCAAACCCATAATAATTATCATTATGAGGCACATCATTTTAAACCTGTTTTTTATGTTGAGTATTGTATTGTTTGCAGCCGGATGTTCCGGTAGCGGGAGCGGAGAGAGAAGTGTTAGTGGAGAGAGTAGACCCGAAGCGGCCGGACCGGATATAATGCTATCGGGCAACTGTCCCCAGGTAGCGGTGTTATTGACCGAGGGATTTCAGGATGCCGAGGCCTATATGCCGATCGGTTATCTGGAGAACAAAGATATAGATATTACGGTGATAGGTCCCAAAACGGGGCGGGTGAAAGCCTATAACAGCGATTTTGAAATCGTGGTACAAAAAACAGTGGGTGAGGTGAGCATCGATGAATTTGACGCACTGATCCTGCCGGGAGGAAAAGCGCCTGCCGTGCTGAGGGAAGACCCGACAGTAGTGGCGTTTGCGAAAAATTTCTTCCATACAGGGAAGCCGGTGGCTGCTATCTGTCACGGCCCGCAGGTATTGGCTACTGCCGGGGTACTTCAGGAAGTGACCACGACCGGTGTGGGATCTATCCGGGAGGAACTGGAAGATGCCGGTGCGAATTACGTGGACGAGGCATTGGTAATAGATGGAAATCTGATCACTTCGAGGGTGCCGGACGATCTGCCGGTGTTCAGCAAGGCTATCGAGGAAGCGATCAAAAAGGCTCGCTGATCCGTCTTTTTCCACTCTCTGTTCGGCAGCGGATTTACTGCTCTCTTACTTTTATGCCGACGGCTTTCAGTTGTTGCCAGCCCGCTTTGTCGGTCAGCCGTATCATGAAGTGATAATCGCCGGTATCCACATCTTCCGGGATATAGATACTTTGTTCAGCTTCGTAAGAAACCACCCCTTGGGGAATAGGGAAACTTTCATTGTAGACAAACGGATTGACCGGTGTTTTCTTTTCATCCGGTTCACATTCCACATCATCCGTGCTGTGTGAATGATGATCAAAATTATTATGGATCTCGATATTATAATTTCCCAATTCCCCGTTATCGGTGAAAACCGCTTTAAAAGTAAAGCTCTCCCCTTTATATACTATATCGCAGGTTAAAGGAAAGGCCGATACCCCGCTCATATCGATCACCGGTTTCTCCATATCGTGATCGTCTTCCCGACCGCATGAAAGCAACAACCCAACAGCGGCCAGACAAAGTAAAGTTTTTCGGATCATATATTTTCTTTTAAAAGCCTATGGCCATCAATAAGATAACGGCCATAGGCAAAGTTTTTAATTAGTGATCATCGTCATGGTCATCTTCATCGGATTCCATGATTGTCAAATGCGATTCCGCTTCGCCTGTCTGTCCCTGCTGGTCTATCACGGACAGATGCAGGTGGTATTCGCCTTCCGGTGCTTCAGACGGTATTGCCAGGTGCTCATGGAATGTGGTGTTTTTTACTCCTACATATTGGGCATCGGTATATACCTTATTGAATGTGTAATCTCCGTCTTCCTGATGGACTTCTACTGCTATTTCCCGGATCAACCCGTCGGCGGTTATCTCCGCTTCAATATGGGCCTCCGATCCGGCATAAGCGATCTTGTCATTCGGGTTATCATGGCCCGACCCCAGTTCGGTAATCTTGACGGTTGGGGCTAAAGGCTTATCATCTTTATCACAGGAAGATAAAAATAGTACGCTAGCGCTGAGAAAGAGCATTGCTCCCCAAAATAATTTTCTTTTCATAATTTGTTTGATTTTAATGATTTATATAAATGATGATTGTTTTACGAGGGTATCTCACAATATGATCTTCCCCTCTTTTACCTGTACTCTTGTTTAAAAATATATCTAACTTTTTGCGGACTCATCCATCGTTATCGTGAATTAAAAAGTAAAGCCAAACATTACGGATATATTCCTGCCGGGTTCAGGGATACCGATCAACCGGTAGAAACCGGTATGGTCGTAATATCGCTTGTTTAGCAGGTTCTGTATCTGTAACCGCAATTTCATGGCGTTATTCCTTATTTGCCAGCTACGCCCCAGTGACAGGTTGAGTAGTTGGTAACCTTCCGTTTTTTCTTCCGGAGGAACAATCCTTTCCTGGGAGCCTGTTACCTTGTATTCCAACAGTATATCGCCGTCAGTTCCCAAAAAGCCGCGACCGGGGTGGTAACCGATACTGAAATTGGCAGACCAGGGAGGAGAGAAGGGAAGTGAATACCCCTTTTTATCTCCGGAAAGCTGTTCCGCGTATAAATATTCCGATTGCATTCCCAGGGTGAATTGCCGGGTTAGCTGTAATTGTATGTCCGTTTCAAAACCATAGCGGATCACCCTGGCCTGTGCATAGTGATACATTTGCAGTCCCTCGTAATATTCCGGAGTGGGATTCAGGTATATATAATTGGGGAAGTAGTTCAGGAAAGGCTCCCATTGGATTGTCATCATGCTGTTTTGCCAACTGATCCCCATGTCCATCTGATACGCCTCTTCTGCCTGCAGGTTGTAGTCCCCTCTTTCATAGCGGAATATATGATAATTCACACCGTCCGAGCCCAACTCTTTAGGGGTAGGTGCCCGGAAACTCTTGCCGATATTGGCTTTCAGCATCCACTCGCCTCGTTGGTAGTTTAATCCTGTTGACCATGTGAAACTGCCGAACTTTTTCCGCAGGTCGGCAGCCCGTTCCTTATGTACAAGATTACCGTGCTCATCCGGTGTCTCATACCAGTCCCGGTAACTATCGATGTGTATCTTCACCTTATCGGCACGTACACCCGTACTGAGGATCAAGTCATCTGAGATATGGTAGCGGCCATAGACAAACATTCCCACGCTTGTAGTGCGAAAATCAGGGATCACAAAACCCCATCCGCCCCTTTTGTTGTGTTGATGCTCCATCGAGAATCCGCCTTGTAAGCTGAGTCGATCTTTCACCGGCATTCTGAGAAGGGTGGTGGCGGTATAGGTATTTTTGTCGAATTTACGCTCCATCGGGTTAGGGGGAACAGGCATGTACCCATGCGATACGGGTTCGGATAATTCCTCCCGGAGATTCTTCTGGAATGCGATATTTCCCTCCCAGGTGACAGAGCCGATGCGCCATACCGAGTTATTGACCAGTTTGAAATGATTGACCGAATGATAGGGTAGGTCGATATCCCGGAAAGATCGGTCATAATTTATGTCAGACAGTCGAACCTCCAGGCCGTGCGCATCGGCAAAGAAGCCGCTCCGGGTATTGATATTCGAGATCAGCAGGTTCGACCGGAAATTCTTTCCCAGGAAGCCCAGTGTAACGCCGGCGTTCCGGTCTCTTCCCGCCGTGTTACGCAAACGTCTGTCCTTTAACCGGATGTAGTAAGAGTAGTATTGTATGCTGTCTGTCGGTACTTTATAATCTGCATAATCCATATAGGTGGCGTTCACTTTATAATACCACCTGTCTATCCGGCCGGCAACCTGTCCCGAGACTCCCATCGACTCGTTATTGCTCCTTCCGTACAGATTGATATTGCCTTCTGTCCTTTCCGTGGGAATGTAATTGTTACGCAGTTGGATCGCTCCGCCAATGGCATCCGATCCGTATAAAAGAGACCCCGGCCCTTTTACGATCTCCACTTCATCGACCGAGAACTGGTCTATTTCCAGGCCGTGATCCTCGCCCCATTGCTGCCCTTCATGTTTTATCCCGTTTTCCGTCACGATCATCCTGTTAAATCCCAGACCCCTGATAGCAGGCTTGGATTGACCGGAGCCTATGGTCATAGCCCTTACCCCGGGAATTTTTTCTAAGCTTTGCATCAGGCTCCCGGAAAAGTTCTCTTCTATATAGGATTTGTCGACCCGGACAATATTCTGTGCCGACTTCATCTGGATATTCCTCTTGCGATCTCCCCTTACGATCACCTCTTCCAACTCTATCGGCGTTTTCTCCTCATCCGGTATATTCACGCCGATCGTATCGGGTGGCTGTGGAAACTGGGACGGCTGGAGTGTCGTGGGTGTCGTGGGTGTTTGAACTGATTGAGCCCGTAAATTACCCCATAAAAAAAGAAGGACTATGGAATATACCAATTTTATCTGCATCTGTCTGTTGTAAGAAATCCCGATGGCCAGCCGTGGACAGTCATCGGAAAAAGTGAAATACTTTGCAAATATACAAAATATTCAATTGCAACAATGATGCAGTATAAAAAAATTATTTTTGCGGAATTGGAGGAGATGAAATAACCTGTGGAGTAAGGATGGAAGGAGTATTAGGGTAAGCGCGCCAGTGGCTCAACGAAAAAGAAAGAGTGATTTTGTTACAAAAAAAGGTGAAAGATGCGGATTATTGATAAAATAGCTGTACATTCGTAACATAATATCATTTGAAGTGTTGTTGCATTATGACAGTAGAAGAAATTTTACATGCCCACGATCTGAAAAATACCGGCTGCAGGAAATATATCCTTGGTGAGCTGCTGAAAAACGAAGCGGCGATGTCGGAGAATGAGTTGAAAGAGTTTTACCCTGATCTTTTCGACCGGGTTACACTATACCGAACCTTGAAGACGTTGGAAGACCGGGGCATTATCCATCGGATCGTGCTGAATGACAATACGGTAAAATATGCGCTGAACAGGCATCACCATGATGACAAAGTGCATTCCCATTTCCATTGTGAGAAATGCGACGAGGTATTGTGTTTAGATGGCACCACGCAGTTTGATGCGGAGTTACCGAAAGGTTTTGTTATCAAGGATGTGTTTGTCGTTGTAGAGGGCCTCTGCGCTGATTGTGTGCATATTTCCTGAAACCGGTCGTAGTGAAGTGAGACACTTTTACCTCATTCTGGTGATACCGTGAAATGGCGGGGACGATGTGAAAAACAAAGAGACGCAGGGTGATCACGCGCCTCTCTGATTCCTTTAATGAAAACTGTTACCGGTTCTTTTTCATCTATTTTTTCGGAGTATTTGTCATATAAAATACCAATGTACTCCCGTTTATGATATCTTCGTAGGTGATGAATTTCTTGTCATAGGGCTGTCCGTTCAGTTCTATCTTCTCTACATACATATTTTCTGCCGAAAGATTTTTCGCCTCCATGGTGAAGTGTTTCCCGTTGCCCACATTGATGCTGGCTTTGGGGATCTGCGGGGCGCCGATGACTAGTTCTCCGCTCACCGGATTCATGGGGTAGAAGCCTATTGCGGAGAACATATACCATGCCGACATCTGTCCGCAGTCGTCGTTACCGATCAATCCGTCCGGTTTGTTCCGGTAGAAATCGGTGGTGATCCGGCGTATCAGCCGCTGCGTATCTTCCGGCCTGTCGAGATAGGAATAGATGTAGGCCACGTGGTGGCTCGGTTCATTGCCGTGTGCGTACTGACCGATAAGGCCGGTCACGTCGGAGAGTTGACCGGTGGTTTCCTGCGTGGTGTTGAAGAGATAGTCGAGTGCCTTTCCCGCGGCCTCTTTTCCGCCCATCAGTTCAATGAGTCCTGGGATATCCTGCATCACGTGCCACGTATATTGCAGAGCATTGCCTTCCGTATAATGGCCCCCGATCTGAGAATCGGCATGCGCCAGTTCATAAGGATCGAAAGGGGAGAGCCATTCGCCTTTGGAATCTTTGGGACGCATGGCGTTGGTCTCCTTGTCGAACAGGTTCCTGTAATAGCCGGCCCGTTTCATAAAAAATTCATAATCTTCTGTTTTCCCTAATTTTTTTGCCATCTGTGCGGCGGCATAGTCGCTGAATCCGCATTCAAGTGTGCGGGAAACCGACTCCACCTTGATCAGGTCGTAGGGATAGTAACCGTATTGATCGTAGATATCCCAATTGGATTTGTAGTGCTTGCTTTCGGTGATCGATCTTTTGATCTCCCGGTAGGCCCTCTCCGCATCGAACCCATCGAATCCTTTCAGGTAAGCATCCACGATCATGGAGACGGAGTGGTTGCTGATCATGGTATAAGTCTCCTGTCCCATCAGCGCCCAGATGGGGAGATGCCCCTTTTGCCCGCTGTAGTCGACCATGGAATTCACCAGGTCGGAGACGATCTCCGGACTGAGGATGGTGTACATGGGGAAAGCGGCGCGGAAGGTGTCCCACTGTGAGAGGGTGGAGTAGAACTTTCCGGTGGGCGACTGTGTGATCTCGCGGTTGGGCCCTACATAACGCCCATCGACATCGGCGATGTTGTTGGGCTGTATATAGAGGTGGTAAAGCGACGTGTAGAAATTGACCTTGTCATCTTCCGTCCCCTCTATCTCCACTCGTGAAAGATAGCTGTTCCAAGCCTTTTTGGCGTCGCGGTGCACCTCGTCGAAATCCCATCCGTCCCCTTCGGCGGCGAGGTTTTTCTTTGCTCCCTCAACGCTTGTGGTGGACATGGCGATCTTCATTTGCAGGGTAGGATCGTTCTGCATGTCGAAGGTAAAGATATATCGGGGTGCTTTCTCCCGTGGATCCCGCGGTTCGAGCTGTTCCGAAGAAAGGATCGGTTTGTCGAACTCGATAGCGAAATAGTAAGTGCGTTCTACCCATTCGGTGCGGCGGGTATAGCCGGTAATAAGGCGGTCGCTTTCGATGTTGACCTTATTGTCGAGCACATGGGTGAAGAGCCGGTCTTGCTGCCATACCAGCCCGCTCTGGAAGTCGGCCAGCATATTCGCCGGTTTGCCCTCGGCAAAGGTGTAACGGTGAAACGCCACATGCGGGGTGGTGGTAATCTCTACGTTTACCTCATTATCAGCCAGTTCTACCGCATAGTAGCCGGGAGAGGCTTTCTCCGTAGCCTTGTCGAAGCTACTGCTCAAATCGTCGCGTTTCCTGCCGGAGAAAGGCTGCATCAGCAGATCGCCCAGATCGACGCATCCCGTACCGTTCAGCCTGTTCTGTGAAAAGCCGTTGATACGCTCATCATCGTAGAAATAGCCGGAACAGTATTCCCATGAGAAATTGCCTGTCTCCGGTCCCGGCTGCATCATCCCCAGGGGGTATGTGGCGCCCGGAAAAGTATGTCCCGTGAACGCCGTTCCGATAAAGGGGTTTACATATTGGGTAAAGTCCTTCTCACGGTCGTTTTCCGGTGTTTGTGTACAGGAAACGACCGGAAGTGCAAGTAAAGCAAATAGAATTGGTTTTATTTGCTGTAAGATATTTGTCATTTGTTTATTTATTGTTCGCATACGATTTTATTATTTCGGATTTGACTACGTCGATTCTTAATTCAGGATTTCGAATTTCAGGATTTCGAATTTCAAAATTTCAAGATTTAGCTACGCTGATTTTGGCTCCGCCGAACGTTGTTTCAATTCAGATTTCATCATCAAATCATTGAATCATCAAATCATCAAATCAATTAAATCTCATTACCCCATTATTCACATTGGCACATTATTCAATCCTCCCTCTTTGCCCGTCTGGTCTCCCAGACAAAGTAGGCGATCAGTCCGATGAAGGCAAAGAGCGCCACGATCTGCGCTCCTGTGCCGTGGGGATCACTCCATAGGTTGAAGTTAAGCGCGTTGCCGTCTCCCGTTATAAATATGATCAGTGCACCCAGTACGCCGAAGAGCGCTGCACCTGCGATAAATCCGGAAGAGATGAGGATAGCGCGCTGATGGCGTGCATTTATCAACTGCTTATCAGCGCCTTTTTTGTTAATCCAATGGTTGAGCAATCCACCCACGATAAGCGGAGTATTCAACTGGAGCGGGATAAACATACCGAGAGCGAATGCCAGGGGTGACACACCGAGCCAGTTCACAAGGATAGCGATCACTGCGCCGATACCCAGCAGCATCCAACTGACGCCGCTTCCTGCCATCAACGGTTCTATGATGGCAGCCATGGCGTTGGCCTGTGGGGCCACCATTGGATTGGGATGTTCAGGCGTAGCCACGAAGCCGTATGCCTCGTTCAGGATAAAGATCACCGCACCGACGGTAGCAGCCGAAACCAGCGTTCCGAGGAACTTGTAGGATTCCTGCTTTGCGGGGGTAGTACCAATCCAGTAACCGATCTTCAGGTCAGTGACAAAACCACCCGCCATGGAGAGCGCAGTGCAGACGATACCACCGATGATCAATCCGCTTACCATTCCCCGCCAGCCTTCCAGCCCCACGGCAACAAGGATCACCGACGAGAGGATCAGTGTCATCAGCGTCATTCCCGATACGGGGTTGGTACCCACAATAGCAATGGCGTTGGCGGCGACGGTGGTGAAAAGGAACGATATTATGGTGATGGTGAGCAGGGCTACAATAGCCTGTATAAGCGTAATCTCCACACCGATGATCAGGAAGATAAAGACAGCGATGAGCGTGAGGAACAGGAACAGCATCACGAATGACATCTTCAGGTCGCGGCTCGTACGCTTTACGTCCGTCTCCACGGTGCCCGTAGCCACCTTTTTACCGACGGCCAGCTTAAAGGCGCTGCCGATCACGCCGGAAGATTTAATAATCCCTATGATACCCGCCATGGCGATGGCGCCGATACCTATCGGGCGTACATATTCTGCGAAGAGCGCTTCGGCCGACATCGCCGCAAACGGGTTCACACCCCCGCCCGCGGCTGCGGCTAACGCACCGATCTCATTCACCAACGGGATCAGTACCAGCCAGGAGAGTAACGAACCTACCGTGATGATCAGGGCATATCGCAATCCCACCAGGTAGCCGAAACTGAAGATCAGGGCGCTCACATTGAATTTGAGCACCATCTTGAATCGCTCGGCCATCAGGGCGCCGGCAGGAATGATGCGTGTGGTGATCTCTTCGCTCCAGAGGCGGAAAGCAGAGAAACAGAAATCGAATAACCCTCCGATGAGTCCACTGGTGATCAGCAATTTTGCTTTGTTGCCACCCTTTTCTCCGGTCATCAGGATCTCGGTAGTGGCTGTGGCTTCGGGAAAAGGCAATTTTCCGTGCATATCTTTCACGAAATATTTACGGAAGGGGATAAGGAAGAGGATTCCCAGGAATCCCCCCAATAGTGACGAAAAGAAGATCTGCCAGAAGTTGATCTGAATTTCGGGGTATCTGGCCTGCAGGATATAGAGTCCCGGAATGGTGAAGACCGCTCCTGCGACAATCACTCCCGAGGAGGCGCCGATGGACTGGATAATGACATTCTGCCCCAGCGCGTTCTTCTTGCGGAAGGCAGCCGATGCGCCCACGGCTATGATGGAGATAGGGATGGCCGCTTCGAAGACCTGACCGATCTTCAGGCCGGAATAGGCTGCCGCTGCCGAAAAGATGACCGCCATAAGCAATCCCATTCCTACCGACCAGGAGGTCACTTCCCTTACCGGCTTATCGGGTGGAAGTACCGGTTTGTATTCTTCTGCCGGCTGTAATTCCCGGTATGCATTCTCGGGCAATTCCGTAATTTTCTTTTCTTCTAATTCCATATATTTGATCTATTAATGTGCCAATGAGACTAATGTGCCAATGTGCCAATGTGAATAATATGACGAATGTGACGATGGGACTTATAAGAATAATTGATTTGATGATTCAATGATTCGATGATGAAATCCTGAATTGAAACAACGTTCGGCGGAGCCAAAATCGACGTAGTCAAATCTTGAAATCCTGATTCCCACCTCCTACATCCTACATCCCCACATCCTAATTTCCCGTTCCCGAAATTTTTGCCGAAAATACAAAAAAATATGTAAAAGGAGACCCTATTTTCGTAACTTTGTCGTAAATTGAAATAGAATCATGAGTGGAAAGTGTGTAGGCGATTAGGTTGATTTCATGATTTGACGATTTAATTTTGAAATCCTGGTTCCCAGATCCAACATCTTAAATCCCAAATCCCAAATCCCAAATCCAACATCCTAAATCCAACATCCCATATTTTAAAATGAATTATATTTGTATTTCTAAAACTTTAAGACAAGAGAGATGAGAAAACTTCTTTTTACCGCCATGACGGCGATATGTGTTGTGACGGCATCGGCACAGCACTATACACTGGAAGATCTGTTGAGTGACGAATTTGCGCCCCGCAGCATAACGGCGATGGTGTCGTCGGAAGACGGGACGCATTTTTACCAGGCCGATCCGCAACAGACGGCGGTGATCAAATATTCCTATTCCACTGGCGAGGCGGTGGATACCCTGTTCAATACGCGTACGGCCCGGAACTGTTCCTTCGACAATTTTCAGGGGTTTCTGGTGAGTTCCGATGAGAACCGGGTGCTGATCTACAGGGACCGGGAACAGGTATACCGCCATTCGTTCCGCGCCAACTACTACTACCACGATGTGCGGCGCAATATGGTGAGGAAGCTTTCGGAGCATCTGTCGAAACAGATGATTCCCACTTTCTCTCCCGACGGGAAGATGGTAGCCTACGTGATAGAGAATAATATCTGGCTGACAAAGTTCGACTTTGATACGGAATCGCAGGTGACAAAAGACGGGGAGCTGAATAAAGTGATTAACGGGGCGACCGACTGGGTATACGAAGAGGAATTCGGGGTGACCCGGTTGTTGGAATTTTCGCCCGATAACCGGTTGCTGGCTTTTGTACGGACGGACGAGTCGGCCGTGAAGGAGTTCTCTTTCCAGACTTTTAATAAGCAGTTGTATCCTGATTTTTACCGCTTTAAGTATCCCAAGGCGGGAGAGGCCAATTCCACGGTAGAATGCCGTGTATTCGATATCGAATCGCGTACCATACGTGCCCTGGATGTGCCGTTGGATGCAGGTGGGTATATACCCCGTATCAAATTCACACACGACCCGGATCAACTGGCGGTGATGACACTCAACAGGGATCAGAACCGGTTCGACATGTATTTTGCGAGTCCCCGTTCCATGGTGTCGAAACTGGTGTTGAGAGAAGAGAGCAAGTATTATATCGATTCGGATTGGCTCAACTCGGTCCATTTTTTAAAAGACCGGTTTACCTACATATCGGAGAAGGACGGCTACAGCCACATTTATATCTACGGCCTTTCGGGGACGATGCAGAAACAGCTCACCACCGGCAACTACGACGTGATCTCGCTGCTGGGTGTGGATGAGCCAACGGAAACGGTCTTTTATGAAGCAGCCGATGAATCGCCCATAAGACGCAATATCTATAAGGTGAACATCAATAAAGGGCAACCGCAGAAATTGTCGCAGCAACCGGGATATAACAGCGCCTCTTTCAGCCGTCAGGGTAAATTTTTCGTGAACCGGTGGTCGGATGCGGATACCCCTACGGTGATCACTTTGCATGATGGAAACGGAAAACAATTGCGGGTGCTGGAAGATAACCAGTCCGTCCGCGCGAAAGCAGCCTCTGCCCAATTTCCCCGGAGGGAGTATATTACCGTGCCCGCTGCCGACGGCATTACCCGTCTGAACGGATGGATACTGAAACCCCACAATTTTGATCCTACCCGAAAATATCCGGTAGTAATGATCCAGTACAGCGGTCCCAACTCGCAACAGGTGCTGGACCGATATAAGGCCGACTGGTATTATGCGCTGCTGAATGAAGGCATTGTGGTGGCGTGTGTGGATGGTCGGGGGACAGGTGCGCGGGGAGAGGAGTTCCGCAAGAGCACCTACCTGAACCTGGGTATCAAAGAATCGGACGATCAGATTGCCGCTGCCCGCTATCTGGCCTCGCTACCCTATATTGATAAGAACGGTATCGGTATCTGGGGATGGAGTTACGGGGGATATAACGTGCTCATGAGTATGAGCCGGGGAAACGGCATCTTTAAAGCGGGAGTAGCCATTGCGCCCGTGACGGACTGGCGTTTTTACGACACGGTCTACACGGAACGTTTTATGCGTACTCCACAGCAGAACAGCGAAGGTTATGAAAAAGGATCAGCCATCGCCCTTGCCGGCCGGTTGGAGGGTAACCTGCTGCTGATACATGGTATGGCTGATGACAATGTGCATTTCCAGAATTCCGTAGAATACACCCGGGCGCTGGTCGAAGCCGGTAAACATTTTGATATGTTCTTTTTCCCCGATAAAGATCACTTTATTGCGGGAGAAAATGCAAAAAGATATCTCTATGGGAAGGTGATCGATCATTTCAAACGTAATCTGAAGTGATCTCCTGTTCCCGCTATATTTATTTTTAAGGGTCCGTTGCCGAATGGTTTTCACTATTCGGCAATGTTTTTTATGTCTAAACAAAAAAGCCGCTTTGTTGTTATTAGTTGGATGCGTTTCGAGGGAGAGGGTGTGTGATAGAAGTTATTTATCAAAGAGTTTTTCGGTTAGATTTTATCTTTTGCCGGGTGCACAAACGTACACAAAACGTACAGAAGGTAATTCGGGGTATGGTTCAATAAATTTAGTCGTTTTCAATTTTATTGCCCTATTTCTACACTCGGCAAAACCAAAGCAAGCTTTGTTTCTGCTCTCATTTAACGAAATAGTTCTCGCGATGGCATAATGCAGATAAGTTTGCTTTCTGCTCATTTAGCTTAACGGAAACAGTCACTTTTCTAACATGCAAAGAATATTCAGGAATCCCGCATTCGGGCTTATGTCGATATTTATTTTCTCAATCCTGGTACTGTATACGGACTCCCGTATCGCCACAGGGATTGCGTTGGCGTTGTCTGTGGCGGGATATATCGCAGTGAAGAAATATAGTCGGCTCATCTATGATATTTCCATCGTCACGTTTGCTGTCTCTTTGTTGTTTTCTTTTACCGTCTTCTCACGACTGCCGGCATTTAACCGGTTTGCAATCGTGGAGATTATCTTTGTGCTGTCTCTTATCATTATGCGGCTTTCGAGAGGGAAGATCGTTACCCGGGTGGCCAAGGGGCGCAACCTGATGTTGAAAAACTATCTGAAAGAATCGTTCCGCGTGGCTTTTCAAACGCAGTACGGATTATCGATCCACCTTCTGCTCGTACTGGCGTTTTATCTCTTTAATGCCGCTGAATTTCGCTTTGTGAATAGTGTGTCTATGGTGGTCATGTGCCAGATTATACTGCTGGTCATTATGATTATGGAAACCGCCCGGCTATACATCCTGGATAAAAAACTGTACCGCGAAGAGTGGCTGCCGGTAGTAACAGAGAGCGGAGACGTAACCGGCAAGGTGGCGAAATCGATCACGAAAGACCTGAAGAATAAATTCATGCATCCGGTGGTGCGTGTGGCATTGATCTATAAAGGAAGGATCTACCTGCAGGCGAGGGATCAGGACCGGCTGTTGAATCCCGGAAAACTGGATTATCCGTTTGAAAAGTATATGCAGTTTAATGACAAAGTGGATGAAACCCTGCGGAACAGTATCAGAAAAGAGTGTGGTGGCAACGATATCCCCCTGCGCTTTTTGTTGAAATATACTTTCGAGAATGAAATTACCAAACGCCTGATTTTTCTCTATGTGTCCGCTATCGAAGATGAAAAGACTTTTAACAGTCTTCATTTACAAGGGGGGAAATTATGGACTGCTTCCCAGATTGAAGATAACATGGGTACTGAAATTTTCTCTGAATGTTTCGAACTGGAATATGAATATCTGAAAAACACGGTTTTGCTGGCCCATCAATTTCTGAATAACAACAGGCAGTTGTAATTTTTCCTGAATCTTTTGTAACTTTTTGCCTGCTCACCCGTCATTATACAATGAACATTGATTCTTTCCATACCGTCATCCTCCCGCTGAAGGATAAGCTCTTCAGGCTTGCATACAGTATTGTAAGGGAACAGGCCGAAGCCGAAGATATCTTGCAGGACGTATTGCTGAAACTCTGGAGCAAACGGGATGAATGGAGTTACATAGAGAATCTGGAAGCCTATTGTTTCAGGATCACCAAAAATACGGCGCTCGACAGGCTGGCTTCCATGACTGTCAGAAAAACGACAGTGATCGATCCGGAAAAAGAGAATTTGTTTTTCGTTGAGAATCGCTCCCCTTACACCGAGATGGTGAGAAAAGAACAACGTTCCGCCATAGATCAGTGCGTCGATGCGCTTTCGGAAAATCAACGGTTCGTTTTTACTCTCCGGGAAATCGAAGGAATGAGTTACCGGGAGATAGCGGAAGCGCTCGCCATCAGCGAGGATATGGTAAAAATAAGCCTTCACAGGGCAAGAAAGAAAATGAAAGAAATGTTATCGGTATATCACAAAGATGAACAGTGAACGGATACATAGTTTATTAGAAAAATACTGGAACTGCGAAACTTCGGTACAGGAAGAGAAAGAACTGCAGGATTTTTTCCTGGGTAGCGATGTGGCCGAGGAACTCCGGCATTATATCCCTCTCTTTTCTTATATCAGGGATGAGCAGACGGTCACACTGAGCGAGGGATTCGACGAAAGGTTGCAGAACGCCCTGCAAGCGGAAGGGAAGGAACAGTATATAACTATCCGTATTTTTGCGCCGCTGTTGCGCATTGCGGTCTCCGTTCTGCTTATAATAGGGTTGGGGGTAAGTTTCTATTTTATCTCAAAACAGGATAACAGGCCACACTTTGTAGAAACATTCGAAGATCCCGATGCAGCTATGCAACAGGCGGCTTTCGCCCTGGAAAAATTATCGCATGCATTACAGAAAAGCGAAACAGCGTCGGTTGAGACCATTCATCTTATAGATGAACTGGATATTGACTGGGCGGCTATTGACTCATTGAACAAAATCGATCCGGATAGTCTGAAAAAAGAAAGGTAAATTATATATGAGAATAATAATAGTGATGTTGTTTTCCGTCCTCTTGCCGGCCACCCTGTCCGCCGATAATTTTGTATCGGTATTTATGGATAGATGTGTCGAAGAGGAGCGCGCGCTCAACAATGTGAATATCGGTAAAACAATGCTCGACAAGATGGCGGCAAATACCGACGATGAGGAGTTGAAGACTGCATTCAAAGAACTGAACAGCATTCGCATAGTAAGCACCGACAATGTGGAGGATTCTAAATATTACTTTAAAAAAGCAAATGAACTGATCAAAGAATCGTTCGGCGATTACGAAGAGGCCGTCTCGGTGAACGAAATGGATTCGAAGATTTCTGTCTGGATAAAGAGGCAGCATGAAGAGAAGCAAGATCTTATTCTTATCTCTCTGGATGGTGACGGCAAGCTGACCATCATCACCGTTTCGGGGAAAATAGACTTCAATTCCCTCTCCAAATTGTCGGGATCGTTGCGGAACGGACAGCAACTCCCCTGACAGCGATTGCGCCGGGCAACGGTCCGGCCAGCGGGTGGGAGCGATATTCAAAGAACTATATTTCGGATTTTAAACATACATTAATGGTCTTTTTAAAATAACTTTTTTCTTTTTTATATTTAAACGATGAACAGGCAGCCGAGCGTGAGTTTAGCTGCCTGTTGCTATGAAAGCAGAGGCTCTTTATTTTTGCCTGCGGCCAATAGGAGATGTAGCAAAAAAACAAT
>NZ_CALNAT010000127.1 GCF_937873925.1 uncultured Proteiniphilum sp.
AACTTGCAACCATGCCCGTACGTGTATTCTCGATTAACAATCGCACCGAAGCTGAACTACCCGCGAGATAATAAGACAACTCATCTCTCGAAAAGTCGCCGGCCCCGCTAAGAGATACTACACCGGGAGAGAAAACGCCATTCACATAATCAACCGAATCTAAAGAAAATAGACCTCCTTTCTTGTATGCAGACACATTTACCTTGTTTTTACCGGAGACGGCTTCTTTATAAATAACTCTTATCCCATTGGATAGAATAAGTTCTGTACCGTTAATCTCCGGTATCTTTTTCTCACTGATAATTCGTCCCGGTTCCGGCTCATTTTCCAATAATTGAGACGGCACATCAATTTTAAGTTGGTAGGGGAGAATATTTTCGTTTTGAATTGAATCAATAAACTGACACAATCGTATAGAATCGGCCATACTGCTCTCTTCAAATGATGAAAAGATATAATGAGTCTGATCTGTTTTCACTAACTGATGCAATATACGGACAATAGAAACGGAGTCAATGTTATCGATATATTTCTTTGTTAAACGATATTCTTCCTGAGGTGTTGTGACAACATAATCTTTAAAAAAATCAGCATACACTTCATCCATCAGCAGCGAAGAACTGATCGGCTGTGCTGATTTAGCTGCCCGTTCTTTAGAGCTTAAAGATGCTTTTTTCACTTTTTCAATCTCTTCAGGAAGAAAACCGTATTGATAGATTTGGGACAGTTGAGAAATAAAAACAGATACTCCTTCTTCAATTTTGTTGGGCATCAACTCTACCGATGCCATCAGCACACCTTTCGTATTTAAGAAGTCGGATATCCCGATACTCCCCTTGGCATAAACATCATTTGTAAATGAAAGTGCATTCAGTCGATTTCCGAATAACCTGTTAAGAACAGTGCGTTGCAGATAAAGATAATATTCACTTTCCTTCCTTACCGGCTCGGAACGAGGAACAAGCTGAATCAAAGTCAAATCAGTTTTTTTAAGACCTTTATTAATAACAGCATTTGCCTTTACATTTGTGTAATCGGGAATAGTATGAACCACCGGTTTCGACCTGTTCATATTTTTCATTCCCGAAAACTTGGACTGAATTAATTCCTCCACCCTTCCAGGATCAACGTCACCAACAACTGCAACAGCTGCTAAATTAGGTTGATACCATGATTCATAATAATTACGCAGTGTCTTATATTCAAAATTCTGAATGATTGCCGTATCTCCTATAACTTTTCTTTCCGCGAATAGGGAATGATTCATCAACTCATTCAATAACAAATCATTGACTTCTACCTCCGGTTTTTGTTTAGACAGCCATTCGGACATGATCACCCCTCTTTCCGAATCAATTTCATCCTCTTCCAGCAAAAGGCCATCCAGCCAATCGGCGAGGATGGTTAAGGTTGTATCCACCATACCGTCTGTATTTGCCGGAAGTTTTAACTTATATACGGTTTCGTTATAAGAAGTATGCGCATTTAAATCTCTTCCGAATTTCGCCCCTTTGGATTCGAGAAACTTCACGAGTTCATTGCCGGGAAAATGGGTTGTCCCGTTAAATGCCATGTGCTCCAGAAAATGAGCAAGCCCCCTCTGTTCTTCTGTCTCGTTTACAGAGCCTGATTGAATAAACAATCGGTAGACAGCCTCTCCCTTCGGATAGTCATTGGGATAGATATAATAAGTCAACCCGTTGTGAAGAGTACCTTTGATCAGTTTGGGATGCTGTTGGATATCTTTTGCAGAAACATACCCAACAAATAATGAAAGTGTTAACAGGAAAAATAAGTTTTTATGAAGATGCATTATGCTTTTGTTATTGTTAATTCAGACTGATTTTGTGCAGGTCCGGGTAACCCGATTGTATAGCCCTTATCATTACTGATCAGTTTTATCTTGATCGTATTGTCTTTCGACGGATCAACGGGATTCACTATCCATTGAATACGGATTGGCATATCGTAAATACCGGGAAGGAACGTAAGGGTATTGTCTTTATTCATCCATTTATAGTCAACACCCTCTTTCAAACCATCACCAACAATTACCTCATAAGTAACCGTTACCGTTTCGTTTGAAGCGGGGGCACTCAAATATACATTGTAAGTACCTATCATATTTGCTTTTGATGAAACCGTCACAGTGGAAGATTCATTGACCATGATATGGATAAACTTCAGGTCATAAACCGGATTCTCATCCAGTCCGCAAGAAGTGAACAAAAACAACAATGCTCCCAAAACGCACATAATATTTTTTTCCAGTTTCATAGGGTTATTCTATTTTTTATTAGGATGTTAAAACTATCAATAATTATTTGCAGATATATGCTCATTGTAATGTCTAATTGTTAACTGTCGGATTTCCCTGCATATTTGTATTGGCATTTAACTCTGTTTGAGGTATAGGTAATACAAATAAGTCGTTCGGGTATGAAAGGTGCTGAACATTGGAAGCGGTGGTGACGCCTCTCACCAAATCATCCTTGTATCTCACTATGTCAAAGAAATTATGTCCTTCAAAACAGAGTTCTTTGGCTCTCTCCTTTTTTATCAAAAACAGAAGTTCATCTCTATTCGCATAGTCTAACTCTACTTCCGAAACATTCTTGTTTAATGCCCTTCCAATGATCGCTTTCAGGTCATTAGCAGCATTTGTCAGATCATTATTTCTCACATAGGCTTCCGCCCTGTTTAAGTATATCTCGGATACCCGTAAGATAAAGGGATCATATCGCTCCAGCTCAGGAGTATAATCCACTTCTATTCTGTATTTGGTTGTTATATTGACTTCATTGTTGATGTCAGGAGCGAATAATTGTAATCTTATATCTTCTGCATCTGTGTATAAACTCATGAGTGTGTCTGCAGCCGTAACCAATGGATTACCGGATGAGAAAAAAATACCCAGTGACTTGCTTTTTAATACGCCATTTAACCGTAATATTGCTTCTTCACCGGCAATCATATTATTATACATTGCCAGATAATCATTTTCGTATGCCAATGATGACTGCTCTATCACTTTTGATGCATAAGTAATCGCGTTATTCCAATCTTCCTTATACAAATAAACTCTGCTCAGTAAAGCCCATACAGCTTTTTTCGAGACATGGTATGCATCTCTCATGGGACTGTCTCCAAATAACGATTCGGCAGTATTCAAATCCTTGATGATCTGGTCAAACACCTGTTTGGCTGTGGCGCGTGAAGGTAAATCATCAGGCCCCGGTGTTACTAATAAAACCGGTACACCCAGGTGAGAAGCATCAGCGGTGTAGTTATAAGGCTGAGCATACACCCTGTATAAGTCAAAATGACAAAGAGCCCTTAAAAACAGTGCCTGAGCCTGCACCAGTTTAATTTCTGCTTCCTGGTTCGGAAATGCATCAATCAATGGCGGGGCATACTCCAAAACATTGTTCACGTTAGCCAATGCCTCCAGAATCTTTCTCCAGATATATCCCACCGCACCGACTTCCTGTTCGGGATCTGAGGTAAAGTTAAATTGATCCACCATTTCCACATCGGAACTGATGAGATTCAGATCCACCATATTACCTGCCACCTCAGGATATTTGTAAAATTCTGAAGAATAATAATTAAACATCTTGGTGTAACTACCCGTTAATCCCGCTTTTAATCCTGGAACATCCGAAAAGAAGTTAGGCATCGTTGTTCTACCAACCGTTTCAACTTCCAGAAAATCACAAGAGGAAACAGAGAAAAACAAGCTGATTACAATAACTATTTTCAATATAGGTTTCATACGATTATTTTTATTTTTTTCTTTTTCGGTGTATGGAACTCGCGATAATTATGTCCTTGTGTGAAAACGGTTCTCATGCTCGTTTCATACGATTATATTTAATATTATTCTACATTTCCTTAAAAACTCAAATTAACTCCTAATGAAAAACTTGTCTCCAGCGGATAGCCTCTCATAGATTGCTTATAACTATTTCGATCCTTTTTATCGTAAGGCGTCCAGATAAATAAATTATCTCCGATCAAATCGAGACTGCAAGCCTCCACATCAATAAGTTTCAAAAATCGCTCCGGTAATGCATAACTCAGTGCAATATTATTGAATTTCACATTGGTCGTTTTATATATATGCCTGGTGGAACTCATTACCGACCTGGTGGATGTTCCCCATATCGGTTTGGGCGACAAAGCAACATCACCCGGTTTTTGCCAGCGATCCAACTGGTTTACAGACTGGTTGTCAGACATTATATCCAACCCATCCGACATCACATTACGGCCAAAAGTACTAAAAGCATAACCTCCTATAACGAAAGAGAGCATCCCTTTGACGGAAAAATCTTTATATCTTATTTGGGAAGTAAGCCCTCCGGTTAAAATGGGAGAGGCCGATTTCCAGGGAACCCGGTGCTGTTCATTATAAATTCTGGTTAGATTACCTTCACTGTCGTACCAGAGCGGGGCACCGTCCCTGGGGTCTACTCCCGCCCAACGTATGATATAGAAGGTATTTAAATCATATCCTTCCCTCCAGATATAATTACCCATCACTTTCTCGATCCCATTATACAATTCAACCAATTTATTTCTATTATGGGATACATTCAATTCAGCCCACCAATCAATATCTTTCCTGGTAACCAAATCTACATTTAACGTTGCTTCTATTCCCTGATTGATTATTTCACCGGAATTGCGGTAACTTCGTGTATCACCGGTAGTTCTTGATACATCAATGTTACTGAGAAGATTAACCGTTCTTTTGTTGTAAGCCTCCAGTTCGAGGTCCACACGGTTGAACATCTTTATGCGTACACCTATATTCGTCATATAAGCAGTTTCCCAGCTCAGTCTTTTATTGGGGCTGCCGGACATGGATCCGCCTAATTCTCCCATATAATTATGGCTTTCCCCGTAAGAATATATCCCCAATGCCTCCTGAGAGCCTATTCTCGAATTGCCATTCGATCCGTAAGACAATTTCAATTTTAGTATATTGATGTGTTCAGATTGGAAGAAATGCTCATTATGGATATTCCAGGAAGCACCGGCAGAAGCAAAATTACCCCATCGCGAATCTGAACCAAATCCGGAATTACCATCCCTGCGGGCATTTATGGAGAAATAATAGCGATGATCAAATGAGTAATTCCCCTGAAGGAAATAGGACAATGACCTGGATATACTCCTGCTGCTACTTCCATTCCTGTCCACAGCATAGGAAACTTCTTTGATCCTGTCATTAATAAAACCAGAACCATTTGCTCCCATCGTCCTCGTATCTTCCGAACTGGCCTCAAAACCAAGTAACCCTCCGATATGATGCCTGCCGAATACTCTGTTGTAATTCAATCGCTCAATAGCAGTCCAGGTTAAGAAGGTAGCATTATTCCGGCTGGAGTAACCGATGCTACCTGCTGTGGAAGATATACCTGACCAGTTTGTTTTTGCCGAATACTCGTCTTCGTTTAAATTCTGATAATCAACCCCTAACTGAGTAGTGGATGACAAACCCTCTATTATACGATACCTTAAAATAGCATTCACATTCGTCACTCCTGCTTTTTGCCTGTGGTCATTCTCTTCTCTCTCGGCCACCGAATTCAGAAAACGGGATGTCTGCCAAACAGGATCCCCGGAGGAATCAGTCCCCGAAAAGGTTTTATTATATAATCTATAGGTACCGTCAGGATTTGTCGGGCTATAGATAGGCAAAAATTCATAATAATCATTACCCGGAACAAAAACATCATTGATATTGTAAGAGGCCGCATAGATCAATGAAAAATCAAACTTACGAGACATCTCAATGTCCAGATTACCCCTTATTGAATAGCGTTCCTGTGTATTCCCGATGACGGTAGACTGACCATTGTAATAACCGCCCGACAAATAGTACTTAACCCCTACCCCGCTTCCCAAGACAGACAGATACGCGTTTGTCTGGTATGCTCTATCATAAAATACTTCGGACCAATCAGTATGAGTAGCACTGTAACTATTCAGGTCATTATCCTGAAAAGGGAAATTTTTCAAATCACGCCCCGAATTAAGGTATGATTCCTTAGCCAGCATTAAATAATCTCTTCCGTTTAACACTTTAAACCGGGCATTTTGGTTAATTTGTGCCACTCCTGTTCGCAGAGAAAGCCCTACTTCCGGTTTCCCGGATGAACCACTTTTGGTGGTTACCAGTATAACTCCATTTGCACCATCAGCACCATATATAGAGGTTTCTGTTGCATCTTTGAGCACTGTGATACTTTCTATGTCGTTAGGATTTATATAGGTCAATGGACTAATTGAGATGCTCATTCCTGAAACCATATTGGTTCTGTCACCGCTAAAAATACGCGTACCGTCAACAATCCACAACGGTTCGTTGGAAGCGCTCATGGATCCTTCCCCCCGCACCCTTAAATTTAATCGTTGTTTTGTACTTGACGCATCGTCGGAATTAGGCATCACTTGCAACCCGGGAACAATCCCTTCCAATAAGTTATCCACACGTGCTACCTGTAAAGTTTTTATTCTATCCGAATTGACCTGAAAAGCTGAACCGACCATATCTGTTCTTTTTTGCACTGTACCATAGGCGCCAATCACGACAACATCCTCGAGCATAGCAGCATCTTCTGTCAGGGTCACATTCATTTGGGCAGTTCCATCCCACACTCTCTCTTGTTTTTCGAACCCTATATAGGAAAACACAATAGGACTGTTTACAGGAATCTTCAATGAGAAGTTTCCGTCCATATCGGTGACCGCTCCGTTTGCCGTCCCTTTCTGAACCACGTTTACACCAATTAAAGGAATATGGTTATTATCAGTCACTCGTCCTTTTACCGTTCCTGTTTGCTCCATCTTTTCAGGTTCAGGAATCCCACTTTCCACTTCTTTGACTATCACAATATATTCCTTATCGGCTACCTTTTTATATGTATAATCGGAATCTCTCAGTGATCTGTCCAACCACTCCTCCATATTATTTGTCCGGGCTGTGAAAGCAGGTGCCATTCCCCGAATGATTGAGCGGCTATAAGAAAGCGTCTGACCGGTATTTTCTCCCAACTCTTTTATTCTTTCTAATCTCTCCGTCATCGGTTCTCTGTGGAAAACTAAACTCTCTTGTTGTACAATAGCAAACAATGAGCCCGGACTCAACCACAATACCATCATAACGGCAAAGAACCTTGTCATCCATGTTTTTTTATCCATCAAATGAAAAATGTTTAATAATAACCTAATTATAAATACTTTTGTCTATGGAATATATAATGATTGTTTTCTATATATTTAAATCTTTCAAGATATTAACTTGCGATTCCTTCAATAAAACTCAATCGTATTATTTTCTATTTTATAGGAGGTTCCAAATATATTTGCAATATTCTTCACTACATGCTCCAGCGGAGTATCAATATAAAAAGAAGTATATATTTCCATCTCTTCTGGAACGATATGATTCACCACTTCCACATCATAATATTGCCGGAGCCTGAATGCCAGTTCATTCATACTTACGTGCTCCAGTACAATACGGCCATTACGCCAATCCGCGGCACCCGCACCATCCGTTATCCCCGCGGTGAGCTGCTGCGTTGCCGTGTGAAAGACGGCCTTATTATTCACATCCAGGAGTATTCTCCCGCCCGTTTCGCTACTGACCTGAACACGACCGGTCTTTACGCTCACTACCTTCTCTTTCAGCTGACTATAGGCCTTGATATTGAAAGAGGTACCCAATACCCGGGTATTCAGGCCATCGGTAGTATGCACGATAAAGGGTCTACTGAAGTCTTTACTTACTTCAAAAAAAGCTTCTCCTTCTTCAAGCCACACTTCCCGGGTATATGCATTGAATCTTCCTTTTCTGAGTGAAATAACAGTCTCTTTGTTCATATGTATTACTGACCCATCAGGAAGCCTGATTTTTTTCATATTCCCCCCGGTAACGAACTGTCTGACTACAGCTGCCTCAGCGGTAATGTTTTGTTCTTGCGGATATCCGTTCGTGGCCGGTCTTTTTATGGGAAAATTAAGAAAAACCAGCAACAGGGCCACCGCGGCCGCTGCGGTCAACCCGTAGGAGATCCGCAGATTCCACAGGCGACGCCCTTCTGCTTTTTTCATATATAAAAGGAACTCCTCCCAGGCCTGTAGGGAAAAACGGTTGGCCTCGTCATCACTCACCGGATCGATGGATGATTTACCTTTTTCCTTAAACCAGAGGTCGATGATCTCTTTCTCGTACCCGGTCGATTTTCCCCGTACATAAGCCGAAAAAATCTTCTTGAGTTTATTCATTTGATGATAACCTAAAATAAAGTTTCACTATTATAATAGCAGGCTTTCAGGAACGGATATCCCTATTAATTTTAGCCAAATAAAGCCAAATAAATATAAATACGGAAAAAAAATAGTCCGAAAAAGACGAATTCGTAACATTCATTTCATTACTTTGCGGTGCGAACATTGGAGATTGAATATGGTTTCAGATAATAACGCAACAGAAGGTATCACCGATTTAGAGGCATTACGTAACAGATCCCGGTTTCAGATAGTTTTTACGCGCTATGCAGGACGTTTATATAAAACGGCCACGCAATATATGAACAAGGATGATGCACAGGATATCGTACAGGAACTGATGATAGAAACATGGAATAAACGAGATTCTCTTACAGGGGGTGCCGGCGGTTGTTTGCAGAATTATCTGTTCATCAGGTTAAAATATAAGATCCTTGATTTTTACAGCAAAAAACCGAAACAGGTTCTTTGGGAAGAGGCCCTTCCGGAATTGATTCATCTTTCCGCAAACTATGCGCACGAGGAAACCCTCCTGAAAGAATTGGAACGGATCATCGCCTGCACAATACGGGAGATGCGGCCTTCGGAACGGGAAGTATTCCGGCTGCGCTGGGAGCAACAGTTATCTGTACAGGAGACGGCCAAATCGTTGGATATCTCCCCGAAATCGGTCATGAACCGGTTTGCAACAGCCATGAAAATGGTTCGTGAAAATGTGCTGGAATATTACAATGAAGAGCCGGCTACGGAATATCAACTCTCCCTTCTGATGCTTATTATCGCAAAAATAATTGTATAAACACAAAGCCGGCTTTGATCATTATCAGTTATCCACCAGAAATCATCGCCTTCATACTACGGGATCTTTTCTCAAAAGGATAAACTCCCATTGAAAAGAGGGTAATATTAAAAACAGCGTCTTTTTTCATTTTTTCAGGTCTTTTTTACGCTTCAGGGCCTCCAGAAAATAGTAATCGGCATAATTTAAAGGAACATCCACCTCTGAATTATGCGGTAAACTTCCTACGGAATGCATCAAAATAAAATTTCCATTTTCACCTAAAGGAGCTCTAAAATCCGGACTGGAAAGGGTATTTATGATTTTATCCGCCCATTCTTGATAGTTTCTTTTATTTGAATAAGTCGACAATTCATATAAAGCAGAGGCAAGAATGGATCCTGCCGAAGCATCGCGGTAGGTATCAGGAACTTCAGGTGCATCATAATCCCAATAAGGAACTCCATCCTCAGGATAATTAGGATGATTTGCAATAAACTCAAGCGCCTTCTCCGCCTGTGCCAGATATTTTTGGTCTTTTGTTTTCCGGTAGCAAAGTATATACCCGTAGATGCCCCACGACTGTCCCCGGGCCCATGCACTTTCATCGGCATATCCCTGGTGAGTGTTTCTATGTCTCACGGTTCCATCTTCCTTACTATAGTCAATTACATGCCATGTGCTGTAATCGGATCTGTAATGATGCTTGATCGTATTATCGGCATGGGTTACGGCAATATTGTAGAAGGAGGAATCACCCGAAAATTCCGTCGCATCAAAAAGCAATTCCAGATTCATCATATTATCAATAATCACAGGATATTCCCAGTCTTTCGACGGATTTGCATTCCACGATTGAATCAATCCTACGGAGGGATTATAACGGGTGGATAATGATTTTGCCGCTTGTACAATTATATCTTTATAATTTTCATTGCCGGCCAGTCTATATCCGTTACCATAACTGCAGCCTATCATAAAACCCACATCATGGTTACCTGTATAATATTGAATCGTATCTAACATCTCGGTATATTTTATGGCTGCATTCTTCCATTTTTCATCTCCGGTCAACTCATATATATACCATAAACTACCGGGGAAAAAACCGGAGGTCCATTCCTGAGGAGGGATAAATTTCATTTCTCCATCAATAAATGATTTCGGATTCAGCAACTTTTCCGGATCTTCTATGCTTTGTAATAACAGTTCATACTGATCTGCTGCAAAGGCGATATTTTCATCGATGATGTTTACTTTATCCGTCTTTTTATGCTGGCAGGATTCAACACAAAAAACACTAAATATCACACAATACAAGAATAATAACTTTTTCATTTGTCTCAACTTTAATTTTATATTATTTGGGGTCTTATAATTTGAAGGAATTAACATGCCATATTATTCTCCTGATAATCTGATTTTTATTCTGTCTTTTTTATTTTGAATAATCCATGCGGGTATCCTTAGCTCTAATCTCTTCAGTCCTTTTATTTGCCGGTCGAGCTTCAACGGGGCAGGATGAAGAGATACAATCGAAAACGACAATTCGGGATGTGACAAATTTTCTACCTTAAGTTTTTTTCCTTCTTGCAGTAAATTCACACCACAATCAGTATATTCGACATCGGCCTGGGTTACCAATTGCCAGGTGATCACTTTTGTTGAGTCCAATAATTCGATATTATCTTCAATGATCAGAGAGTTGTAAGTGTCTTTGGTAAACGTTCTTTCCGCCCTTGCCAGATGGCCTTTAAAGGCAGGTGTCAGATCTATGGTCGCTTCAGGATTACTTCCACCACTGAATTCTTTTATTGTAGCCAATCCGTCAACGACATGTAATTGATCATCAACAGTTAACGTACTATGTCCATAATTATTTTTGGTCAGCAAAGTCCATCGTTCACAATCCTGACAACTCCCCCAAAGGTTAAAGCCGGTCTTTTCCAGTTCATAATAATCCTGATTTCCGGGATCGATAACCCAACGGATTCCATCTAATTCGAAAATAAAAGAGCCACCATCCATGTTCCCATGATTTACCGTACCCCTGCCGCCTTTTCCACCAAAATAATATTGATGCGGGTCATCCTCTCCGCCTGTAAATATCACTATGGGATTCGGACCGTCTCCTTTCCATGCGGTGGGGATTTCTATATCAGACCTTTCTTTATATTGCGAGATCCAAACAAGGGCTGCGCCATCTAACCGGGCTAATCTTCTCATCCGGTCAACAGGCATAAGAAACCTCTCTCTTTCAAAAAAAGTTTTATTGCCTGTTTTTGTTGCGAACCACGCGAGGACTGCATCTCCATTAGTACCCCTTTTATCTCCACAGTCGGCAAAATTATAATACCAGCCCGATGGCGCGTTACACAGGACTCTAAACAGGGCACTTTCTTTAAATCCGGGATAGTCACTATATCCAAAATCTTTGCCGAAAGCGCTTTCCAACATAGCAATCGTCACCACTGAAAAACTTGTTCCATAGTCCCAATAAGTGGATCCTTCCGGATATACTCCATCCGGCATGTAGGAGGCGAGAGAGCGGGGTAATCCGTCGAGCGCTCTCCGGATGGTTTTCACCGCAAGTTCCGGATCTTTTTCGGCAATGGCAATGGAAGCGGCGATCATTCCCCCGTTACAAACCTGGTTCCAGTTATTATTACCGTATGCCCAACCTGGATTTTTACCGTCCTCCGGCCAGCCAGGCTTGATACCCTTATCAATTAAGGCTCTGATCGCCAACTCCTCCGTAGCTTTTGGCAGATCACCCATTGTCCAGTCAAGTGCAAGTGCAACAGCCAGGGACATCTCCGCCACATCGAGAAAATGAGAAGGATTCCAGTCGGTAAAATTACAAACCGCCGTTATTTCATCGTTTATCCGTTGAAGAATTTTCGGGTCTTCCTCTATCCGGTAAACCATACCCAGCATATTCATTCTGTACAACATTTCGCGGGATACGCTCAAAAGCCTTCTTCCGGTCTGGATTCTTTCGAGAAACGGTTTGTCATGGAGCTGGCCCGCATTCAGTTTTATGGCATTATACATATTCCTGACCAGGGGATCAGACTTAATTTTAGCCTTTAAGCCTTTTTCAATGGATGAATTTAGCACTAATCTCGGGTGAGATTTTCGTAAATTCTTTTTCAAATATTGTACGGTTATAGGATTTTCCAGCGTTGAAATACCTCCCTGGTCCACCCTTTGTGCCGTGAGGATAAATCTGTTACCCTGACAAAAAAACAGGAAAACAAAAACTATCAATAACAATTTTGAGGAATATCGTGTTTGCATATTAGCGTGTTTTAATGATTGTACTGAATTATTCTTTGTTTATGATTGTTCTCTGTTCTCAGAGTGTGTACGTACACAAGATTTTGTATTAAAAATAGAAAAGCCCCTTAAAACTGAATAACTGCTTAATAAGGTACCCTATGGTATTGAAAAAATTATTTCAATACCCAATAAAGACCACTTGCTTTCGCAAAGGAATAATATTTTTTTAAAACAGAAAATAAAAATAGAAAAAACTTATGACAAATACTAATAATATAAAAAACGGCAATTAAAACAATTATTAAACAACAAAATCTGTTTGTGAGAACTCACAGTCAATATTATACCTACAATCCGTTAATATTTGTATCCAGCCATTGGAGCCGTTTTTCCACAAAATCGACAAGATAATCGACTTCGGCTGTGTAAGACCCCCTGACTATAATTGTGTTCCATTCGGGTTTTATAATGCTCCATCCGGCCCCGCCATTGGCTTTGGGACTGAAGTTCCTTGCTTGGGCATCCTGTAATGCGAAAGCGTGTTCCCTGATAAAACCGGGAATTTCGTCCAATTCGGGTTTCAGTTCATTCCACCGTTTTTTCAATTCCGATACAAAATAGGGATCTTCAAAAAAGCGGTCGAACCACGGTGAGCAGGTTTTAATGAACCAGCCGTCCCATTCCCTGGAAGAAGCTCCTTGTTCCCATGTGATGTGGTCGGCATTGCCAAAAGCGATATCCAAATCCCATATAAGGGGTTGTTCGATTTTTCCGTTCCGGCGAATAGCCAGGTAGCAACTACCCCGCATATTGCCGTCCACATTCTTGGCAAGTTCCTGTACGATGTAATAATTAATGAACGATTCCACATCAATATATTTGCGGTAGCCGTTTTCCGGGTGCTTAAAATTATCTGAATACAAAACCTGTTCGGCTGTATTGAAATAATTCCTTACATACTCGAATTGCGGATCCGTCGGTCCATCCGGATCTTTGAACATGATTGGCAGCCCTTTCTGATCCGTTCTGAATTTAGACGGTTCGTCGAAATGAAAGCCGGTCAACGCTTCACCCGCATTATCGGATGACTTTACTAACTCCATGTCGAGCCGCTCTTCCGACACCTTCACATGTTCAGTCAACCCATAAACTCCCTGATATGTTCCATTCAGGTAGAAATCAACACTGACAGATGCCGGCGTCCAGCTCATTTCCGCTATCCGCGATATCTCGAAAGCGGTAATATTTCTCAACAATGTTTTGTCCGTATGATTGGCGAGCAGCGCCCAATCCTTATCCTTACTCATGCCCAGAAGAGATGCCTTGCTGTCTAATTTTACGCGATACGGTTTCTTGTCCATTCCCCACGTTGAGTTTCCCCGCCCTCTTATTCCGGCTGTAGAAGTAAATTTAACTTCACTGGTATAGTATTTATCAATATCTTCTACAATAACCGTTGAATTCACATAATTTTCCCTATCCAGGATAGGCGCACCTCCTGTTGTATTGATATAGACTTTTGGGAGACGCGGTAAGTTCTTTGTTACGGTAACGGTATAATCGGTTTTTGTTCCGTCTTCGGCAATCACACTGTAAACTACCGGTTCGCTGAAATCATTTTCTGTAACGCCGCTGACCTGTTCCGCGTTTCCTATTTTTACCGATGCACCCGAATAGGTAAATGTGGCGACCAAACCGTCAAGCGACACGCCATAAGGGATCGATACGATGATACCGGGGTCCGATATTGTACCTGTCGCAATTGTTTCCAGATCTTTATTGAATTCAGGATGAAAGGCAAAGGAATCGAGTTGGGAGACAGAAGACAATTCATCCTCCCGATCTTCCGAACAGGAGATAAAAAGCGAAAACAATACTAAGTACAGGAACATCATGCCTGCAGGGTAGATTTTGAAAGACTTTAAGTGAATCATAATTTACATTATTTAGTGATCGAACGGGTAGCATAATCCTATAGTCAAACTTTCTCTTTGATATTCTTCAGGAGTATGTTTTAATTATTTGGTAAACTCTTAAAGACAGTACGGTTCAAAATTAACAAAAAAGTTTAACTTTGGACAGTAAAATCATCTATTCCCGGGTATTCCAACGGTAGTATTTACCGCAGACCTGGATCATTAAAGGTGTCACCCTGGCTGATATCGCCGGTCTCCATCCCTCTTCTGAACCAGTAGGTACGCTGCGCGGAAGTGCCGTGCGTAAAGGAATCGGGAACGCTGTACCCCATAGAACGTTTCTGAATGGTATCGTCGCCGACTGCGGTCGTTGCACTGATAACCGATTCCAGATCACCCGCTTCAAGCTGGATCATGTTCATGCGTTGCGCGTGGTAAACCCAAACCCCTGCCAGGAAATCGGCCTGCAACTCCAATTTCACGTTCAGTTTATTGAATTCCGCCTCGCTGATCCGTCCTCTGTGTTGATTCATCTGATCGATGATCCCCAATAACTTCTGCACATGGTGCCCCACCTCATGGGCCGTTACATAGGCCATAGCCAGATCGCCTTCGGCCCCGAAATCGGACTTTAACTGATGAAAAAAGTTCAGATCAATATACATTTTCTGGTCTGCAGGACAATAAAAAGGTCCCACGGAAGCCGTAGCTCCACCACACTCCGAAACCGTTGCATCTGTAAAAGTGACCAAAGTAGGGCGCACATAACGCTTATTCAGTTGCGTGCCGAATATCTCTTCCCACACATCGTTGGCGCTGTTAAACACCCCCAGCGTAAAGACCTTCAACTCTTCATTCTCATGGACCCTGGAAGGATCTACCACCTCGGACGATTCTCCCGGAGCGATACTGCTCACCATGTCTATGGCCTGGAAAGGATTTTGCCCCAACAATAAGGCGATCACAGCAATGATTACCGCTCCTACTCCGCCGACGGCTGCATTTCTCCTGCCTCTACCCCTGCGGTCTTCATAGTTGGCTTGACTGTTATTTCTATTGATCCACTTCATAAAACAGGGTGTTTAGTTTGATCCTATACTATTTTTATTCCGTTTTCTTCAGCCAATCATTCACTATATCGGTATCATATCCAAGTTCTTTGGCTTTCTGGAAATCGGCCCGGGCAGCCACTTTGTCAAACTGTACGAGACGAACCCGTCCCCGGAGGATATAGAAATAAGGATTCTCTTTCTGTGACCCTTCCACAGCCCGTAAATCGGCCGACGCCCTGAATATCTGGTCACTGTTCACGTAACATTCCGCCCGATTCATATAAAAGCTGGGATCGGTCGTAGAAGAGGATTGAATCAGCCCGGTATAGATCTTTTCAGCGGCCTCCCAATTATCGTCCAGCTTATAAAGCAGCGCCTTGCTCAACTTCGTGTACATATTGTCCGTATCTATTGCCTCCGACGCTTTGAAATCGGCCTCTGCTCTGGCCCTGTCATTCTTTTCGAGAAACAGCAATCCTCTCCGGTAATAGGCCTCCACATCCTCCGGATAGTGGAGGATAATGGTATTATAATCCTCCATCGCCTCGTCAAACCGCTCCATATCGCACAAAAGGGAAGCCCTGTTGTGCAGCACCACACCGGATAACGGATTGTTTGCCATGGAAGCGGTAAACGAAATAAATGCATCGTCATAGTGGCCCAGTTGCCGTTGCAGGATTCCGAGGTTCAGCAATAAAACGGGATTATTTTCATTTGCCGGTTCCAGCGCCATCGCCTTTTGCAAAGCAATAGCCGCACTATCGAGTTTGTTTTTTTCAATAAAATTAGCCGATTTGTCCACCCAGGCTTCGTAATTTTGCCCGGAAAGAGACATGGCAAGTAGCGGGAATAGAAATATAAATAACAGCAAAAAAATTCTCATAAGAATTCTGATAAGCAGATGTAAGCAACAAATTTAATCAAAAATATTTATCTTTGGCTCTTCATTCTTAAAAATAAGAATAAATCGATATGTCTTCAGCAACTCTTATAGTACAGGCCGATTCTCTCCAATCTCTCCCGGCAAATATACAAATCGCTTCAGCAGCCGAACTGATCAAAGCCGGCCGTTTTGAAGAGTTATTCGATCAGTTCCTTACCGGTAGCATCGATTTCCTTGGCAAACTTCTGATAGCCCTGCTCATCTTTTATGTGGGAAAATGGATTATCCGACGTGTGGCCGGATTCTTTAACAGGGTATTTGAGAAAAGAATAGACGATACCGCACTGCGGAGTTTTTTGCTGAATATCCTCAACATCAGCCTCTTCATTGTTCTTATCATACTAATTATCAATACGGTGGGGATAAAAACCGTCTCTATTGCCGCCCTTATCGGCTCGGTGGGTCTGGCAGTTGGCCTGGCTGTGAAAGATAATCTGGCTAACTTTGCCGGCGGGGTAATGTTGCTTTTCAATAAACCGTTCAAGGGCGGCGACTATATCGAGGCGCAGAATGTAGCGGGAACGGTACAATCAGTAGGTATATTATATACTACGCTTACCACTTTCGATAATAAAACGGTCCATATTCCGAATGGCCCCCTCTCAACCGGAAACATCGTCAATTACAGTACACAGCCTACCCGCCGCGTGGACATGACAGTCAACGTCGATTACGGATCGAATGTGGAACAAGTAAAACAGTTACTCCTCGATATTGCGGAAAACCACCCCGGCGTGTTGAAAAATCCCACCCCTTTCTCCCGCATGGCGAAGATGAACGACAGCTCAATTGATTTTGTGCTGAGGGTATGGACATCATCGGATAATTACTGGCCGGTTACTTTCGATCTCAACGAGCAAATTTACGAGGCGCTCAATGCACACGGCCTGAACATCCCCTTCCCGCAGATGACGATACATCTGGCAAAGGCTGATAATGAGCAAGAAAAGAAATAAGATACGGAAACCGTCCCCATTATACTTTTCTTGGTGACTTATTTAAAATTCGGAGTTGAAATGGAAGCGGATATGCTTAAAATCCTGCTGTGCCATCATTAGAATATAGTTCGACTCGGCAAGAAAGACATCCCTACCCTCTTTATCGTGCGCCATATACTGGTATTTCCGCTTCTTGAAATCCTGCAGTTGCAAGGCATCATCGCTTTCAATCCAGCAGGCTTTATAAAGATTGATAGGCTCCCAGCGGCACTGCGCCCCATATTCGTGCAGCAACCGGTATTGGATCACTTCAAACTGGAGCTGCCCCACCGTCCCGATGATCCTCCGTCCGTTAAACTGATTGGTAAAGAGCTGTGCCACCCCTTCATCCATCAGCTGTTCGATCCCTTTCTGAAGTTGCTTCGACTTCATCGGATCGGCATTCTCAATATATTTGAACATCTCGGGAGAAAAGCTCGGCAATCCCTTGAAATGCAGTTCTTCGCCCGAGGTAATCGTATCACCGATCTTAAAGTTGCCGTTATCGGGCAAGCCCACAATATCCCCGGCATAAGCTTCGTCCATCACCTCTTTTTTCTGCGCCATAAAAGCCGTCGGCGACGAGAATTTCATCATCCGGTTGAAACGGACATGCTTATAATTCACGTTTCGCTCGAATTTTCCGGAACAGACTTTTACGAAGGCGATACAGGAACGGTGATTCGGATCCATGTTAGCATGTATCTTGAAGACAAATCCGGAGAAATTCTCCTCATACGGATTCACCACACGCTCTTCAGTCTGTATTTCGCGGGGCGACGGGGCAATATCCACAAAACAGTCCAACAATTCTTTCACCCCGAAATTATTCAATGCGGAGCCAAAGAATACAGGTGCCAGTTTTCCGGTGAGATACCCGTTACGGTCGAACGCCGGATAGACTTCGGTAATCAGTTCCACATCGTCGCGCAGTTTCTTCGATAACCGGTCGCCGATATGGTTCTCCAGTTCGGGTGATTGGATATCGAGCCGCAGCGATTCCGTCACCACCTGTTTACTGGGTTTATAGAGATCAAGGCCGTTCCTGTACAGGTTATATACTCCTCTGAACCGCTCTCCCATATCTATCGGCCAGCTCAACGGACGGACACTCACTTTCAGTTCCTCCTCCAATTCGTCGAGGATCTCGAACGGATCCCGCCCTTCACGGTCGAGTTTGTTTACAAAGATCATCACCGGCGTATGGCGCATACGGCAGACCTCCATCAGTTTACGTGTCTGGGTCTCTACTCCTTTTGCCACATCTACCACCACGATCACACTATCGACCGCCGTAAGCGTACGGTAAGTATCTTCTGCAAAATCCTGGTGACCGGGTGTATCCAGAATATTGATCTTATGGTGGTCATATTCAAAACCCATGACTGAGGTGGCTACCGAAATACCCCGTTGCTTCTCGATCTCCATCCAGTCGGATGTGGCCGTTTTTTTGATTTTGTTCGATTTCACGGCGCCCGCCACATGGATAGCTCCTCCAAAGAGCAGTAGTTTTTCCGTAAGTGTGGTTTTTCCCGCGTCGGGGTGACTGATCACAGCGAATGTACGCCGGCGTTGTATCTCTTCTTTCAATGTCATCTTTTAATCTTATCTTTTCACTTTTCACTTTTCACTTTTCACTCTCAATTCCCCGATACATCTCCCCAAAGCCTCTTCCCAGTCCGGGATATCCACATGGAATGCAGCGCATATTTTCGACAGGTCCATCACACTGTATGCCGGGCGACGCGCCGGTGCACCATATTCGTACGTGTTGACAGGAACCAGTTCGCACCGGTCGATATCCGCCAGCCTTTTGATTTCTCCGGCAAAGCCAAACCAGGTAGTTTCTCCCCTGTTCGAAAAATGGTATATCCCCGTTTTCCATTCTGTCTCTTCAGAAAACTGCAGGATATGGAGGATCATCTCCGCCAGATCTGCCGCATAGGTCGGCGTTCCCCGCTGATCATCCACAATAGTCAATCTATCCCGCTCTTTCATCAGCCGGATCATCGTCTTCAAAAAATTATTACCATACTCCGAATACATCCATGAAGTACGTATGATCATCCACTCACCGTCCGCGGCTTGCAGGGCTTTTTCGCCCTTCAACTTCGACTCGCCGTAGATCGAGAGCGGAAACGGCTCCATATCCTCCGTATAGGGTGTTCTCGACCGGCCATCGAACACAAAATCGGTCGATATATGGATCACCCTCACCTCTTCCTGTTTTGCTACGATCGCTATATTCTCCACGGCTTTTTCATTCACGGCATATGCCTTTTCCGCCTCCGTCTCCGCTTTGTCCACAGCCGTATAGGCGGCACAATTGATAATATACCGGATGCGGTAGTCCTTCACAAAACCGGCAACCTGTTCCCTGTCCGTCACATCCAGGTCACTCACATCGGTGAAGAGGAATCTGAAAGGCAGGTTCAAACGGTCCGTCAGTTTTTTCAACTCGTTCCCCAACTGACCCTTCGCTCCGGTCACCAGCACATTTTTCTGCACCAACCCGTAAAAAAACTGCTGTTTCGGAGTATCCTTTTCCGTACCCCCCAAATGTTTGGTTATTCCTGTAAATATAGGCATCGTTTTTTATTGGTTTACGTTACTAATTACTACGACGAATTACAAATTATTAATTACTACAAATTGGTTACCGCGTTTTAATTGTTTATCCTTAGTGCTGATTTCAACCCAATCAGGCGAGAAACACATCAATGAATCAATATATTGGGACATTAATCACAGTGGCACATTCACTCATCATCACATTCCAAAACCCCGATTGCCTTACCACTTTAACACCTAATCACCTGACCACGCTTCACCCTTGCCGGCTTCTTCCCCGGAAGTTTTATATTGCCGGGAAAGCAATCGCAGCAGGGTAGTAACCTGTGCGATGGCAGCCTGCGTTTCACCCGAGATCTCTTTCCTCTGTATTTTTAACAAAAGATATCCGTACAAAGCCGTAAAACAGGTTTCCATTTCAGAAATATCTTTGTTTCCCGACTTTGCCCTTAATGCCACAATATGGGGCAGTGTATTGTAGTAAGCACCGATATACGCGGATTTCCCGGGATCTTTCAACAATCGTAAATGGAGATCGGTAAGATCTAGGATCAGGTTCTTGTTGATTTGCAGATGCCCCTTTTCCTGCACACCCTCCGATTTCATCATCATGATCAATCCCTCATACCAGTCACGGGCTTCTTTTCTTTCCTCTTCCGTATGATACACAGGGTCAATAAGAAACTGCTGCACCTTGTCGATATCCAGTTCATACGAGCGTAAGATATCTTCCAATTGCCACATATACAGCAAATATTCCGCAATATTCTCTTTTTTCTTTTGCCGGGCTATCCACATCTTCTCCTGTTATTCAATTGCAAGTACATATCGGACAGATTCTACTCAACCACTCACCAACTCCCCTGATTGTCGGCAAACAGATAGCGGGAGGAACAAACAAAATCAACCATTCTATTTGTAGAAAACGTCCCCTGAAAAACGTAATTTTGCACAAAATTACAAATTATGATCAAGTTTCATACCATACATATGGTATATTTTCTTGTATTACCCGGCGATAATAAACCCGTCTGCCCTCCCTGGGGGAGGCAGGGGGATTCCATAACAATAAAAGGGAATACACCCTGTTCCCAGCCAATTTCAAAAAATTTTTCTGTTCCGATGATACGTTTTTATCCCTTTATTCGTCGGATTAAGTGAGTATGGACATTGTTGAATACAAAAGAATAGTCGTTGCACTGCGTCCTTCGTTACTCGCAGTCGCCCGCCGCATTACCGGAAATACCGAAGACGCGGAGGATGTGGTGCAGGATGTGTGCCTGAAGATCTGGCACTTCCGTGCCCGGTTCGATCCATATGAAAATATGGAGGCATACAGTACGACAATGGTTAAAAACCTGAGTATTGATAAGATCCGTTGCCGGAAACCATTCTCCGATGAAACGGAATTACTCGGAAATGCAACGGAAGAACAACTGCCCGACTCGTTGCTCGAAGAGAAAGAGGAACGCGACGCCATTCGCCGGATCATCGGGATGCTGCCGCCGTTGCAACAACGTATTCTGCAAATGAAAGATATCGAAGGGTATGAGACCGGCGAAATCACCGAAATCACGGGTATGGCGGCCGAAGCCGTACGCAACAACCTCTCCCGGGCACGCAAGCGAATGCGTGAATTGTATATAATGTATTACCGAAACAAACAAGCAACAAAATGACAACAGATATTCGCCGTTTATTAGACAATTATTTCGAAGGAAATACCTCTGCCGAAGAAGAAAAAACGCTGCGCCGCTATTTCGCGCAGGACGACCTGCCCGAAGATATGCAGGTAGTTGCTCCCATTTTTCGCTTTCTCGATGACGAATCGGCTGCAATGGCCGTATTGAATGAGATCCAACGCGAAAGCCCTATTACCACCCGCCGCAAACCTTTACTCCTGAGAAAATTGCGAACAATAGCCGCCGTGGCGGCCGCTCTGCTGATCGCCGTCGTATTGCTGACGCGCCCCGATAAGCCATTCCCGTCCCTGAACGGAAACTACGTTTGGGTAAACGGGAAACGAATTACTGATCCCGCCACAGTACGCAAGTACGCCGAATCGTCTTTCGGAAAAGTGCGATCCGAAAGCGATATAATAGAAGATCAACTCCGTTTTATCCTGGAATAAAAACAGTTCATTAAAATCAACATGATATCCCAATGAAGATAAAAAAAACATTTCCACGTCTGCTGATCCTTTTCCTGCTGCTGGCAGCTTCCGGTATAACGATGCAAGCGCAGGAAAACCTGAGGATCAATAGTATTTTCGAAAAATACGGCAAGCAAAAAGGCGCCACCATGGTAGTGCTTTCCGGCAAGGCGCTCCATAACTACCGGTTGGATAAATACCGCAGCATTACCGTACAATATGACAAACCCATTCTGGACGATATACAGCAATGCCTGGAAACGGATAAGAAACAGGCGCGCCAGATAAAAGAAGTCATCAGCAATGGGATCATTTCGTCGGGTTATTATCAGCTACCCGAAGAGGAAAACCATATTCACCGGTATATCCTGTTCAAAATCGGGGACGACGGAACAGCCACGCTCATCTATATGGAGGGCGGACAGGATTCGGAAGAACTGATCAACCGGCTATTTATCAAAAAAGAATAACGACCCGGACAGATCATCAAACAATCCGTAAACGGCATCACTTCAAACGGTACCGGGTCCGTTCTGAAGCAAACACGAACAAGAAATAAAAAAATAATATTATTAAACAGGATCAAACAATGAAGAAAATTACATCTATCATCGCTTTTTTGCTGCCCGCCCTGTATATGGCAGCTTCCCCGTTGCTTCCGGCCGATACTACGTTTCATTACAACAACCGTAAAGTGGTCATTTCCGAAAACGACAACGAACTGAATATCTCGGTTTACCATCGAAATGAACAGGGCGATACCGTGCAGAACCATAAGATCTACGAAGGCATTTTTACCGAAGAGAGGAGCATTGAACGGCGTTACGAAAACAGTTTTGAAATTTCCATCCCCGACATTTTCAAACCGAAGAAGGATCGCCGGGCAAGCCGTGCCCACTGGGCCGGTTTTGGTGTGGGATTCGCCAACTTGCCGGAAGGCTTTGATTCCGATGGCGAACTGGCTTCCGTGCTTAACCTCAATCGTTCGCTACAATACAACCTCAACCTTATCGAAAGCTCATGGCGTATGGGAAACAGCAATTTTACGGGGATCGTTGGAGCGGGAATTCAATTTAACGCCATTCACCTGCAAAGCAATAAAGCCATCGAAGTGGAGGATTACAGGACGGTTATTACCACTACCATCCCCGGCGACGAATACAGAAAATCGCGCTTGCACTACACCTATCTCACGTTCCCCTTTCTTATTGAAACCAACTGGAACATCGGCCGCGGTTCGCATTTTTTTATTAACGCCGGCGTGGTAGGCAAAGTAAAGACCGCCTCATCGTCGAAAATATGGTGGAACGACGAAAACGGGAAAAAGCAGAAAACAAAACTCCCCGGCGAGCTGAATATTCGTCCCGTGACACTGGATTTACTGGCTCAGGGAGGCGTCAATGATTTTGGTTTTTTTATTTCTTACACTCCGTTCGATCTTTTCAGGGATAATAAAGGGCCAAAAGCCAATCAGGCAACCCTTGGACTGCAACTTTACTTCTGACACGGAATAAAAATTCCCGATACAAGACAGAGCTTTTCACATGCCCCAAGGCTTCTCCGTAAACAAACCGGAACCGGATCTTTTAAGGACAGATCCGGTTCCGGTCTTCTTTTTCCAGCTTAGACAAAACCGGTTGACACCGGTATCTGTTTAATATCAGAGAGATAAAATCCGACATATTCAGCATAAAATACGACAAAAAGACGTAATTTTGCATACACATTAAAAGGTATGTTCAAGTTTCATACGATTATTTTATTCTTTACATTATGGTGCATGGAATTATTCGCGTTAAGTCAAAGGGGCAGAGCCAAGCTTGCTTGAGCTCTGCCACGACGAGCGAATATCGAATGTTAATGAACTCGCATTAAATATGAATTTATGAACGAAAGGTCTAAGTGCTCGTTTCATATCATTGAATCGGGATATTTTCTGGGTGACGGCGGGGTCATGTTCGGTCCCGTACCCAAAAAATATTGGTCGGCAAAATACAAGGTTGACGAAAAAAACATGTGTGTGATGGCGCTCCGGTGTCTCTTTATCGAGACGGACAAAAGGCGTATCCTCGTGGATGCGGGGCTGGGAGGCAAACACGATGCGCGGCTGAAATTTTTTCAACCCTTCGATCAGAAAGATATCGCCGGGGAGATCCGGAAAATCGGATATACGCCAGAAGAAGTGACCGATGTGATCCTTACCCATCTCCATTTCGATCACTGTGGCGCCTGCACCGTCTTGAACAGCAATAACGAAGTGGTTCCCACCTACCCCAATGCTACCTATCATGTAAGCCTCGCACAGTGGAAGAATTACCGGAACCCTTTGCTTTTCGAAAAGGGTTCCTTTTTTCCCGAAAACATTGAACCGGTATACGACGCGGGACAATTACAATTCGTCCTGGAAGATATGCAGCTCGACGAACAAATCCGGCTGGAACTGTATGACGGCCACACGCCGGGGCAGATCGTGGTGCTCTTGGATACGGAAGAAGGCAATTATGCCTTTCCCGGCGACGTAGTCCCCACTTCACTCAATCTCTCGCTAAGCTGGCTCTCGGCATATGATAACAGCGTTGCCGTCGCCATGGAAGAGAAAAAACGTTTTATGGACAAAGCAAAAAAGGACCGACGGACACTCATCTTTTATCACGATGCCTATACCGTTTCAGCCGGATTATGATATAAAAGCTCCACTAAACCCTACTCTTATGAAAAACAACATTCTCTTTATATCGTCTATTGTTGCCGTTCTCAATATTTCTTCTGCATTTTCACAGAAGGAAGATTCCCTGTTATTGCAATTGAAGTCGCTTGAACAAAAACTTTCGGATTACCAACACCGTTTCGATATATTAGAAAAACAGATCGATGACCTGATGTGGTTTCGCCGGCTGGAAGAGATAGCCCATATAGATAAGGTGCGACTCACAAGCACGCCCCGCTGGAAACCCAAAGACCCGGAAGACCGCTTCGCCGGCAACAAGCTCCAATTTTACAGCTATGTTTTTATCCCCAAGAATGCCAATCCCAAGAAAAAGCATCCCCTTATCGTGCTTCCGCACAGCGGAATACATGCCAATTTCTCCACTTATTATTACCATATCGTGCGCGAGCTTATTGTCCAGGGATATATAGTGGTGTCGGCCGAATACCGGGGCAGCACGGGTTACGGAAAATCGACCTACGAAAACATCGATTACGGCGGACGGGAAAACGACGATGTGCTGGAAAGCCGTAATTATATGATCGAGAACTATACTATTGTCGACTCATCACGGGTAGGCGTAATCGGATGGAGTCACGGCGGCATGATCGCACTGATGCAGATCCTCCGGCACGGCGACAAATACCAATGCGCATTCGCCGGGGTTCCAGTCAGCGATCTCGGGAACCGCCTGGCATCGCACGATGAGAGTTATACCGCTTATTTTACCACACCCTATCATATCGGCGAATCCATTAAAGAGGATCCCGAAGAATACGCCCGCCGTTCGCCTACGCACTACGCGCAAAATCTGGACAAGCCGTTGCTCATCTACACCAATACCAACGATAACGATGTGTATGTGGAAGAGGTGCAACTGATGATCGACACGCTCAAGAAGTACGGCAAAGAGTTCGAATACAAAATCTTTCAGGAAGCCTCCGGCGGCCACGGTTTCGACCGCATCGACAGCAAGGAAGCCACCGATATCCGTTTCACGGTACACAAATTTTTGGAACGCTACCTGAAACCGCCGCATCCGTTTGCATCGGAAAAGGAGATGCGCCGCGCGGCCTACGGGTTTTGACCGGGGCAATGCGAGTTCCCGCCTTCATTAAACAAAAAAGCATGCGTCAGTTCCTGTTTATTTCACCGTTACTTCTACAATACTTTTGTTTCGGGCAATTTTATATTTCTTGTGGAGATCGCTTTCAAAATCAAGGTCCTGAGATGCTACGGCCATTCCTTTCACATCTTTTGAATTGAGTTGTTGCAACTGTTCCAATGACGATTTTCTGCCATCGATAAATATCTCGGTATTGCTGAAATCGCCGAAAGGTACAACTTCTCCCGTTTTATAAGTAACGACTTTCAGAATAACTTTTTTATTTCTATCGTCAATCCCGACACGGCTTTGCAAATTCTCCTTTGTCATTATAGAGATAACTCCGTTTTTACCGTCTTCTCCATACCGGTCTGTCGCCGTTTTATCTTTCAATACGTTCAACGATTCGATATCTGCAGGGGATATGGAATTGACATCAAAATCTTTCGTCATTTTTTCTCCGTCGACAATGATCAGAGGGGGATTTTCGTGCAATAGATCCAAATATTGAGGACTATTCTCCTTTGTACTTATTATCAAGCCTTTTACATCACCCCGAATAGAATCCATTGACCCCGGACCAATAGCTATCACATTTTTGTTGCTGTTTTTCGTAGTTATAATAACCACCCCGTCTTTCGCGTCATCCCCATAAATATCGATAGCGGTCTTGTCTTTTAAAACCGAGATGGATTCGATATCATCCGGTTTAATTTTCTTAAATTCATCAGCAGTGATTCTCTTCTCATCCACAATCATTAATGGACGGCTCTTTCCATGATAACCTCTTATAACAATGTTGCCGTTTTCCTTGGAATCGATAGTCAATGCTGAATCTTCCGGAACAATTTTTGTTTTTCCTAAATCCAAAGGATCCGTATCTAAATCCACATTTCCTAAAACTGAGATCATAATGGAATCTCTTGTTTGTGGGGAAACAGCCGTTTCTTTTTCAATTGCTTCGTTACTTTTCTTTTCAGGAATACCCGCATTCAGTTTCGGCACCGAAAGCGCGATCATTGCCAGGAACAAGATGGGAAGCGCCATTGCGTAGTTCCATTTCATTCGCCTGTTGGTTTTGCTCTTCTTCATCATAGTAATTCGTTTTTGCAGGTCACGCTGACGGAAATTGTTTGCCAAAGCAAATTTATATTCGCCTACGCTTTTGCGGATTAATAAAAGTTGATATTGTCTCGTATCGATGCCGGAAAGAAGCACCTGCTGATCCGCCTGATACTCGTGAACCGATTGAATTTCGCGGCGCAGAAGCCACGAGAACGGGTTGAACCAGAACAAGCAGGAGAAAAGATCGAAAAAGATCATATCCCACGAATGCCGTAAATGTATATGTGCCTTTTCGTGGCGGATGATCGCCCGGTTGTCGGCCGACAGTTCTTTGTGCGAAAGAACAATGTACTTCATCCAACTGAACGGCGAGATATCCTTGTCGGTCACGCACAAGACAGTATTGTCGGCAAACGTTTGTCTTTCCGATTTCCGGATGATGGTGACGATTTGACCCAATCCGACCAGGTAGCGGATAAGCGCAAAAAGAAATCCTGCGGCGAATAAAACCATTAA